>CADBUI010000030.1 GCA_902797855.1 uncultured Erysipelotrichaceae bacterium | reverse complement strand
TGTATTTAATGGTACCCCGTGCAGGGATCGAACCTGTGACCCACTGATTAAGAGTCAGTTGCTCTACCAGCTGAGCTAACGAGGCATTGCCTTAATAAATATAATATAAGGATTATAAATAAGCAAGAAAAAAGAGCCCCTTGTATAACAAGAAGCTCAATTTTATAAGTTTAGAAATTATCCAACAACGACTGACTCAGCAGCAAGAGGAGTAATTGTCCAACCACCTTCGTTACCTGGTTCAAAGCTTTCAGGTGCAGCTGATTCTGTTGAAGCATAGGTTAATGGTCCTGTAACGGTAACATTAGCAGTACCTGCGGCTTTAATCGCATCAACAATTGGTTTACCAATAGTACCAGATTTACTATCAACGTGATAGTTATGTTGAATTGTAACTTCAGTTCCATCAGCAGTTAAAAGTTTAAATGTGAATCTGCCTTTACCATCAGCTGTTGCTGGGCTTAAGCTACCAGCGACATATTTACCAGTAATGGAAGCTGGTGTGTGGTGATAACCAGAGAATTGATTGATTCTTTCAGCATCAGTTCCAAAAGTACCATTCATTTGTTTACCAGTAAGTACTTCTGGGGTCATAGTTGGTTCAATACCACCTTTTTCAAGATATTCAGCCTGTGTTAATTCAACAGTTTGTGACATATTTGAAAGTTGTGGATATCCATAATAGGTAGCAATATACGCGCCAAGTTCATAATATTTACCAACTGCAAATTTAGAATAGTCACCAGAAAGTTCACAGTGGTATAAAGCAAGGTGATAATCACCATTTGAAAGGTAAGCGAAGTTACCATCTGGTGCCATATAAGTTAATTTACCTCTAACAAGAATCTTATGACCATTGTTATAGTAATAGTCTTTATTTCTACCAGCTTCATTTTGCCAGTTAACGAATCTTGTTTTCTCACCGACTGTGCCGACTTCATAGAATTTAGCATGGCTCATTTCGGTAAATGTAATTTCAAGTTTGCTTAATTCACAATCATAGTGAACATTTGCGGTAACGCCTTCACCACATGTTAAGACACCATCAAAAGCGAAATCATATGGTTTATCAAGGGAATATTCAAATGAAACATATAAGTGTGTGTCATCATCTCTAGCATCTTCCCAAGCATAAACGAATCCTTTAGAAGATTTATCTTCTTTCTTTGGATTACCATATGTTGCTCTGTCATAAGACCATTCAATATTAACGGTGTATGTCTTACCATTAACTTTGGTTTGTGATTGTTTTGCAAGTGAAAGAGATTCACTGTTATTAGCATTAAGACGGGTCTTAGTGCCAGCAATCATATCGACACCAGCAGCGGTAGCGATACCTTGGTTTGCAACTTTCTTAACAGCTTCTTGACGGTCGGCTAAATCACCATTACAGGAAGCTAAAGCAATAGCTGCGAATGCGGTTAATCCGCATACAAATAATTGTTTTGCTTTCATGTTATTTTCCTTTCTTAAAGCAAAGATTTTTGATTATTCAGCAATCCAACGGAAACCGTTGTATCTATTATCTGAACTATGATCATTATCGACGTGGTATGCAGGACCAACATTCTTTCTACTAGTAATGTTATTTGGAATGCATAATTGATAAGTATCGTTGTACTTAGCTATTGTACCGATAACATACCAAGTTTTACCAACAGCAATATCATCATTATCTTTAAATGATGTATGGTCATAGTAGCCTGGATAATCAAGGGAACGAATATTGAGTTTCGCCCCACCTAAAGTTTTGGCAAATAATGTGACTGAACCAACACCTTTTCCGGTTGCAGAGTTATATGATTCGCTATAGCGGAAGTAGTCAGTAGTGACTTCTCCACTCTTAGCAGCTTCATCATTCGCATCTCCTTCACGGATAGTGAGTTTAGCAGTAACAAATTTGCCGACATAATCCTCAAAATTTGCTCTTGTGGATTCTGTAATTGCGCCAAGAGAGTCCACTACATCATATGCATCTAATGAGTATCCCCATCCTTTAGCGCTAGCAGCGGCCTTCAGTTCATTAACTTTATCAGGTTTATTAACCCAATCCGACGGATAATCTAAGCCATATGTCGATGGCTTAAGTTCACTAACTATGTAGTTATCAGGATTGGTCTTGATATTTGAGTTTTGAACATCGGTGAGCTGGATGTTGTTATTATATGTGGTTGCTCTACATACAAATGTAATGATTTCACCTACCGCATGCCCGGCCGCGATACCTTTTACTGTAATTGAGCTAAACACATAGATGGAAGCGTATTCGCCATTAGGATAAGGATTAACTACATCCCTAACAACGATGTTATCGCCTGTAAACATAACGATAACGGCTGTAACTCTAAGGCGAATACCACTTCCAGCTGTACCAGAGGAATCACTAATACCAAAGTTTTCGTAGTTTTCGCGAATATCACGAATAGAAACATTAACAATGGAGTTAGTGTAGTCATAACCTGGATCTTTTTCACCGTTAACACGGAGTCCAGATTTTCTAGCGTCTATATAGGCTTGTTCAAATGAATCTAAATAAGGACAGAATGTAGAGAATTCATGAAGATCGTTAATTGAATAACATTGTTCGATGATTTCAAGATTTAGCAAACGATATGGACTATCTTCGTTAACTTTATACCATAGGAAGCCAAGATAACGGTCGTTGCTTTCTTTTACTCCCCAAACACTGTAGTCATTTTGTAGAACTACAGAATATACTTTCTGCTTATTGTTCTTTGCGTCCCATAAGACACTTTTTGTAAATTTAGAAGCTTTAACACCCCAAGGCTCAATTCTAGCTGTTGATTCTGGTGTGTTAACTCCTAAGAAACGTAAAGCCTTGCTATTTTCGCTTGATGTTTTAGCATCTACCCTACCATTAACAAAGTTAACAGTATCTCCATCAGTTACAGAGGTGAGAGTAACTTCACCGATAGCGGATTGGTTATCGCTAGGTTCAGTGAAAGTCTTCCCACTAAAACTTTCTTCAAGTCGAAGAGCATCTGTATAAGGAGTAGGTAAGATTTTTTCATTATAATCATCGCCAGAACATCCACTAAGTAAGCCAATAGACATACCTGCTAGAAGAAAGACGATTTTAGCAATGTGCTTTTTCATTTTTGTTCTCCTTTAATAGGAACTAATTATTTGACGTATTTGCTTAATCTACCGACAACTTCAGTCATGACAGCATCGATTGATTTTTCACCAGCACAAACTGCGGCGACGATTGGTTCGACTTCTTCACGGATTGTGGAGCTACCAACGAATCCTGGGTCAACGAACTTAGACCAACCGGTTCCATCTTTGGTGTAGATTTCGGCGTTAAGTGTTGCGACTTCTTGATAAGCACGTAATTGTGGTTGAGTGTTATCGTAAGTTGCCTTTAAGTGGTTTTGATATTCAGTTGTGCTATAGGCTGATTTAGTTGCTGGGAAGTAACCAGTTTCAATAGCCCATTGAGCTTGTAATTCGTCTCTTGTGAAATCGACCATGGATGTGAATGCAAGTTTCTTTGTATCTTCATCACCTTGATCGAATAAGGCGAGGTTAGTACCTTGAGAAATGACATATTTCTTATCATTATCTTTATAAGGAACTGTAGAGAGTCTTAAACGGATACCATTTTTGATATTGTAGCTAAGACCACCGGATGAACAGCTCATAGCAAAGCACATATTGTTGGTGAATGCACTTGATGCATAAGAGTCATCAGTCATTTCAGATGGGACACCAAAGATGCCGACATCATGAAGATCCTTAATTGTTTGAAGGGCTGCTTTAGTTTTCTCTTTATTTGTTGCATCCCAAGCTGTGAACCAACCATGTTGTGGGTTCTTCATATCTTCAGCAGTATAGGAAGTATATTGACCACCCCATTGACGGACAATGGTAATAAACATATTGTCAAGAGCGTCCCAAGAAAGAACTCTGAAGTGTTCGGAGTCAACTTTAGAACAGTCAAGTAATAATTCGATACCTTCTCCTGTTGGAGCGTCAGCTTTATTTGCAACAACTGTGAAGTCAGAAGCATCACCTTGTGCAGTTTGTTTACCATAGAGGTATTTTCCTGCAAGAGGATTAGTTCCCTCAAACATAATAGCTCTAAGTTTTGGACCAAATGTAGCCCATTCTGCCCATGTTTCTGGAATCTTGGTAACACTTGAATCAACAGATTTTAAGTAATCAAACATAAATCCGTTATAACCAAGAACTTCTGTTGATTTATTGAATGGGAGACCAACGATATATGGAGTTCCGTCAGTGTGGAATAATAAGTTCTTATTTTCATCCATATATTCTGGATAATAGTCATCAACAATACTGGTGTAGCCTTTTTCTGCTAACCAATCTTGGTGTTCGCTATCCCATTGTTCAATATATTCATCAAGACCAAGTTGAATACCACTCTTAATGTAACCTGCAAAGTGATCTGGATATCCGTTTGCAAAGTTTGGATAAGAAGAGGTAGAAATTGAGTTCATGATATTTGTTTGGATTTGCTTATATGAACCTTGTGATTGGTTATCGATTTGGATTTCTGGATGTTGTTCCATATATCTTTCGACAAGAGTTGTTAAGGCTGTGGTATAAGATGAACCAAACGATGACCAGAGGATTAATGATCCGCCTCTAGTACCAGGACATGCTGTTACAAGTGGCATAACACCTAAAGCGAGAGCAGCAATTCCCATTTTAAATTGTTTTTTCATAATATTTCCTTTCATTTTGTTACAAGTAACAATTAACCTTTAATTCCGGAACGGGATACACCACGCATGATGTATTTACGGAATACGATGAAGAACACGAATAATGGCGCGGTAACGACCATCGAACCAGCAATTTTAATAGCATCTTGTCCTTTAGCGATATCACTTGAGAATAATGACATAAGACCATTAGACACAAGACGCATATCATAGTTGGTTTTAACACCTTTACCTTGTAACCAGTTACCATTAGCAACGAGGTTTGGCCAAATAAATGAGTTCCATGCACCCATAAGTGAGAGGATGAGGATTGTCATAATTGTTGGCATTGCGATTGGAATCATAACTTTGAAGAGATATCCAATATCAGTAACACCATCAACTTTGGCGGCAAGATAAAGTTCGTTTGGAATTTGTTGGAAGGTCTGTCTTAAATAATAAATATAGAAAACAGAGACACCATGCACGAAGATAAGTGCACTAAATGTAAACTTCCAGTCAAGTTGAATTGTGGTTTGGTAGTTTGTAATAACCATCATTTCACCTGGAATCATCATTGTTGCAAGAAGAAGAGCAAAGAGTAAGTTTTTACCTTTGAACTCAAGTCTAGCAAATGCGAAAGCAGCTAAAACAGCAGTAACTACAGTAACCGCGGTTGAAGAAACCGCCACAATAATCGTATTCAAGAAATATTGAGCGAAACTTGAACGAGCAACTTCTTTACCAAGGTTATTGATGTATGTTTTAGCAAAGATCGCTTGATAGTTGCTAAATGTCCAGTTTTCAAAACCAAGTTTTGAGAAGTCAGCAAAGAGTGTGAATTGCTCAAATGCTGTTGCATCGACAAGTGAGGCAAAAATCATGAATAGGAATGGAGTCAACATGAATAAAGCGAAGATGGTGATGAATAAATATAGGAAGACTTTTTTAACAATGTTAATTGCAATATAACGTCTTCTTGCACTTTCATCAGCGAAATACATAGCATGTTCAGCCATATTGTTAACTCCTTTCTAATAATGCACGCGCTTCTTGCTAACAGCAAATTGAAGTGCAGTGATTACTAAGATAATTGCGAGAAGAACTAATGAACCCGCAGCAGCAATGCCTGGGTAGAGATAGTTTTCATCGAGTTGTTTATAAATCCAACCAACGATTGGCATCCATTCTTCACCATGGTCACCACCGAAGTAGTAGGCACCTTTGTTAAGTGAAGAGTAAACAGACATAACACCTGTGTACATTTTGAATGCACCAATGAAGGATGTGATTGTGATGTAAAGAATTTGTGGGGAGAGAAGAGGAAGTGTAATTCTTCTCCAAATGGTAAATGAGGATGAACCATCAACTTTTGCAGCATCGTAATATTGTTTGTCGATTGTAGCTAAACCTGACATGAAGACTAAGATCTTAAATGCTAGACCTGTCCAAATGGAATAGACAACGATAACAACGCCTTGGTGGAATCTGCTAGCTGGACCATCAAATTGTGTTGGGTATGGTGAAATCCAGTTAACTGGTGATCTACCGAAGTTGCTGAGTACCATGTTGATAATACCACCTTGGCCAGATGAGAATAACATCTGGAATACAAGACCAAGAGCGATTGTATTAGTGACATATGGTAGGAAGAAAATGGTTTGATATAAGCCCCTCAAAGCTTTTATTGAATTTAAGAATGTAGCGATGAGCAATGAAATAATAATCGTAAGTGGAACTTCGATAATAACAAGCTCAAGAGTATTTAGAATGGATTTTAAGAATACTTGATTTGATAAAACAGTTACGAAGTTATCAAAACCAAATGATGGGATTGAGTTTGTAATCAAACATTCACCGGTCTTTTTATCCATCTGAGCACATGTATTACCAAGTGCACTGAAGAAGTTACCTAACGCAAAGCTACCAGCACCATCGACCCAGCGGAAGTCTTGGACAAACGCCATGAAGAAGGTGTTGATGATTGGATAGAACATGAAGAATACCAAGAAAATCATTGCTGGAATCAAAACGATCCACGCGGTTGCCCATTGAGGTAATGTGACAAGACGACGTTTTGCAATAAGATGCGAGGTAGAATGCTTAAGTTCTAGTACCGCAGCGCCTTCAGGAGTAAGCTTTACTTCTTCGACGGCCATCTCTTCATTCCTTTCTTTAATTTTTTCTGCCATAGTTTTTAATATAAATAACCAAAGTTATTTAATCCTTTCACCGTGTTCTTCGTTTTCAAAGACGTAGAAACGTTTTGCTTTGAAATTCAATTTATCGCGACCAAGTATTTCGTTGCGAAGCTCGGATGGAATAATGATTTTGACTTTATTCTCAGGTTGACCGCTAATATTACCAACAATAGTAATATCACGTCCGATTTGTTGAACCATTTCGACATCAACTGGGATGTTGCCACCCTTTTCAGCATGTTCGAACGCTTCTGGTCTAACCGCAATTTTAACTTTACGATCTTTGAGAACTTTTTCGACTTGAACTTTTTCGACGACTTCTTCGCCATGTTCATTGATTGTCTTTTGTTCTTCTTCAACTAAAGCAACATGTGTGCCTTCGTATTCTTTACCTTTATCAAATGGTTTTCCGTTTAATAGAAGTTTTCCATCAACGATTTCACCATCGAAAACGTTGATTTGTGGAGAACCTAAGAATTTGGCAACGAATAAGTTAGTTGGTTCTTCGTAAACCTTTTGTGGTTCGTCAATTTGTTGGATAACACCGAAGTCCATAACAACGATGTAATCGGAAATTGACATAGCTTCTTCTTGGTCGTGTGTAACGAAGACAGTTGTAATACCTGTTTCGTTTTGAATACGTCTAATCTCTTCACGAGTTTCAAGACGTAAACGAGCATCAAGGTTAGAAAGTGGTTCGTCTAATAATAAGACGCGTGGTTTCTTAGCAAGGGCACGTGCGATTGCAACACGTTGTTGCTGACCACCTGATAATTCTTTTGGCTTACGGTCAAGATATTTTTCAATCTTAACGATCTTAGCCATTTCAAGAGCGATAGCATCTTTTTCTTCTTTGGAAAGTTTTCTTCTAGCAAGAATGCGAGCAGCTTCTGGATCTGAAACTTTGAGATCTTCGAATTTTGCTTTTGCATCGACAAGAGCTTGATCGGCTTCAGCTTGTTCAGCTTTAAGAGATTCTAAGTGCTTATTGATGCTTTCAATTCTAGCTTGAGAACTTTCGATAAGATGTTTGTGGTTATCGGCTAGTTCACTCCAGTGAGCGATAACCTCTTGGTCACCACTAGCTTCAGCAGCTTGTAATTTTGCTTCGGCTTTAGCGACTTCTTTTGTGGATTTTTCAATTTGCTTTTCAGCAGCTTTCAAATCACGTAAGGATTGCTTTTCATCAGCTTTGAGATCAGCAATACGATTTTCTTCGTTTCCGAATGGACCTGGGAAACGCACATTATCGAGTGGGAATTCGATGTTTTGTCTTACTGAGAGATGTGGATAAAGAGCATAGTTTTGGAAAACTAAACCGATACCACGGTTCTCTGGAGGAAGATTTGTAACATCATCATCACCAAACCAAATGTGACCGTCGGTTGGTTTGTGTAAACCAGCAATCATATAAAGTGTTGTGGACTTACCACATCCGGATGGACCTAAAAGCCCGACGAGTTTTCCGTCAGGAATTGTGAAGTTCATCTTGTTAACAGCGGTAGTTTCGACACCTTTTTTACCGACGAAGGTTTTTGTAAGATTTTCAATTCTTACTTCCATGTAATATATACCTCCTATGGTGTATTTACGTAGCTGTATACTACAATAGAATGATAACATAGTTATAAATCTATTAGCAAACAAAAAAGGGAGCGCTTACAATTTCTCCCTTCTTACAGAAGCTATTTATTAATCAATCGGCTTGACTACTTACTATTTTTTTGAGTTTTTTTAGCACTTTTAGGCTTTGATTGCTTATCTTTTACTTCTTTAGTGGTTTCAGTGCTATTTTCTCTTTCAAATTCACTTTTAACATCTTCATCAACAATCGTTGAACCAACTTGAATAATACTCTTATCTTCTAACTTTCTAGAACGGTATTTTTCCATTTGATTATCAAGATGTTCTTGGTATCTATTTTCTTCATCAATATTCTTAAACCAGACTGATTTTTTAGCGTCCACTACCATTGTGCCAGCAACAAAATCATGAAGCGTTCTATGATCTTTATTAACTAAGGCTATGATAGTTAAAATAAGGACACCTAATCCAAGAGTGGCAATCGAAGTAAATCCAATTCCCACAACAAAGGTGAATAATGATATTTCGACTGCAAAAAATAGTGAACGAAGTAATATTTGAGGTTTAGTTACAGCGTATCCATTCTTGTTTACAATCGCTAATTGAGTAGTGAGTTTTCCTAGTGTTTCACCGTTTTTAAAGATAAGCGGGAATAAGAAATAAACGATACCTAAATCAATAATAAATGGGATAACGGCGATAAGAGCTTGTGACCATTTAAGTGAGTTATTTAGTTCAACATAGAAGTCTTGATAATATAAATCTTTTTGAGCGAGCATAACGCGGTTTCGAAGGTATTTCATAGATGCTTCTGCATCCACTCCATCTTTAATAACATAGACCCCTTTTTCCAAGTTAAACGTATACATTTCGTTACTTTCTAGCCTATTAACGTAAAACCATTCAGGTGTGTAATGCTGACTTGGAACACCAACTGTGTCGTCTAATAAAGTGATACTAGAATTATAGTTTGGAGCGACAAAATCATCCGCGATTGGATCGTAAGTTTTTTCACTTGTTGAGTTAGGAAGTTCGATGTTTTTACCTGTAAGGTAATTACAATAAAAATATTGAAGATGCTCGAGTAAATAATTCGAATCAAAATATGCGTATTCATTAATAGGCATAAGTTCGCTTGTCTTATTTGAATCAAGTTTTTCAGTGTAATCTTTTACTTCGATAATTTGTTGTTCGCCAGTATCTTGATTAATTGATTGTCTAATGACATATAAATGAGATGCAGCTTGGAACTGATAACCCCTAACCATATTCGTGTCATAGTGCATCGTAGAATTAATGATTGGAGTCATCACTAGCATTGATAAAAGAAGCCAGATTAAAACGAAGAATGCTCCATCAAAAATACCTGCTAATAATCTTTTACCAAATCCAGCTATCTCTATCTTCTTCATAACTATTTTTCGTAAGAAAGTTCAGGTTCTTCACCTGTGTTTGGCTCTGCTATAGCGCCATCCTCTTCTTGCTCATAGGCTCTTTCATCCACTGATGTATCAAAGATAATTGAATCATTACTGACTACAATTGTTTGAGCAACAAAATCATGAAGAGACATCTTCTTTGGAGAGGCCATCGCTAAAGCAAATGAGATAAGGAACATAACCGCTACTATTACTAATAGGATATATATAGATAAAATAGGCATTAAAGAAACGAAACTCACAGTGACTAAATAAGGCGCAAATCTAAATAATAATTGATATTTATGATGTGAATATCCGCTTGAATGAGCGAGTCTAATCTTAAAGATCATCTTTCCTAAAGAAGCACCATCTTTTCTAATCATTGGAATAAGGATATAAAATATCGCTCCTGAAAGAATAAGTGATGAACCAACTTCAACACCTACATAAAATGTAGCTAAATCAGCCTTATTTTTATAGAAAGAGAAATGAGTGAGCTCTCTATAACTAGATTCATATTTCTTTCCTAAATAAATCGCTAAATCGGTTGGGGTGATATCCACCACTTTTGACGATTCACTTGAATATCTTTGAGAGCGTGGAATACCAATTTGAGTTTTATCATATTGATCATCTACTTTTACGTATGTAAAGTAACAAGTAGACATATCCGCATCTGGATCATCTCTATCAATACCTAAAATATTTTTGTTATACCATTCAACAGTGAAGAAATCTTTTAGTTTATAGGTTGTGCCATCTTCATTCACGAATTCATCGTTTGCGTTAGGAGATGGAACATAATTTGTTGGGTATGACTCTTTATGTTCTACTGGGGCTTCTCCACTTAGATAATAAAAATAGAAATAACGCATCGCTTCATCATAGACTTTGTAATTATCTTCACTTTTCCAAACAACAATGTTGTTACTATCATCAATAGTGACTAAGTTTGATTGATATTCATATGTTGTTAATTCCGCTCTTATTGGGTTAACAACAAAAGTACCAACTGTTAATGAGAATAAGCCAAAAAAGAAGACAAAAAATCCCGCTACTACAAGAGCTAAATCAACAATTGCAGCACCAAATCTAGTTGTTTGCTTTGCAAGGTTTGTGTGTCTAGGAAGCGTATATTTTTTTGCCATAACTTATGTTTATTATTCTATTTTATTTCATAAAAAGCAAATAAAAAGACATATCTAAGTAGACATGTCATTTTACTTTATTTTTCTTAATGTCTTTTTCTTTTAAATATGTAGATTGATAGACATAGTGTTAATGATACACCAGTAACAATCACGATAAGATAGACACTAGGCTCAATATTTATAATATTAGTTGGATGGTAAAGCGCATTGGCAGTTGCTCTTTCAATAAAATTATTTAGTTGATACTTAATAGTAACATAATCGTATCTAGCCATTGCTTGTTCAATATTAGTGCCAGTTTCACTTGCGGAAGCATTTTTAAGTTTATTAGCTTCGCTCGTTGATAAAATCGCAAACTTATCAAGTTCTAAAGAACTCCAAATCGCAATTAATGCATTACGATTGTTTTCTGATCCACCATTTGAACATATTGGGGTGGTAGCAGAAAGGAAATCGTTTGCGAAGTTAGAGGCTAAATACGAACTAGATTCATCAACAATTGTTGGGAGGATTAATTGAGGAGAAGTAGAATAAACACTCATAAATCCTTTAACTTTTGCAGTTAATCCAACAGTACCAATTTTTGATTTGAGTGTGCTATAGTCAAGTCCAGCGTTCTTTTTAACAAAGACTGTAAATGTTTTTGAATTAGCTAATGTCATTGTGACAGTCGTATCTTTATTTGATGCAAAAGTACCACTAACTTTACTTACCGTACCAGAAATAATTGAAGGTCTAGACATAATTGTTAAATCTTCAACTTCTCCATCCACTACTTCGTCACCAGTTACTCTGTAAGTTGTCACCGGATTAACAAGCGCTTTTCCTTTTGTTGAATCGATAACTTCAATTGTAGCGTCTTTAATTTCATATAGATTGTTAAATACATCTACTGTTCCAGAAACATGCAAATAAGTTTCATATGGAGTAGCAGATAAACTATCTTGATAATTATAAATAAGCATTCCATAATCACCATCACCAACAAATATACCCTGTGATTTAGTGTTATAAGCGCCTAAATATAGACAATAGAATTCAGCAGTATCACCTGCTTTTTTACTATAGACATCTTCGATTCGTTCCATAGATTTTTCAGTAACATTAACAACGAATTCTCTATTAAAGACAATTGAATTTTGAGTCACAGTTAAAGTAATAGTAGTACTTCCAACATTTATGCCAGTTACTTCTCCAGAAGAACTAACAGTAGCAATACTTGTATTTGCGCTACCATAGGTAACACTTGGATATGGATAAGCATCGGATGGAGTATACGATGTAACTATTTGAGCACTTCTAGTTTGTTCAATACTTGTTGCAGAAATAGTTGCAGTGATACCTGTTAACGGAACTGGTTCATAATCCTTAACTGTAACAGTAAATGAAGTTGACTTTCCATTATAAGAAACAGTAATTGTTTTTGCGCCTAAACTATCAAAGGTAGTTGGTGAAAATGTACATTTTGAAGTGACGTTAGCACTGCTACCATCATCATAATTAGCAGTAATCACTGCTCCTGTGGTGTCTAATGTTTGATCAATATAATATGTGGTTTTAGTTGGTTTAGTGGTAACAGTTAAACTTGTTAATGTCTTCGCTCCACTTTCTGGATAAGCTTCTTTACATGCTTCTTTGACTGAAGAAGATGCACTATCTCCAAATATTTTCCAAGCATATTCTGGATGATCCACGAATGGATTCCTATTCTTTTGGAAAGAAGACTCGGCGTAATCATTACGATGACCTTCCATAATATCTGGCTTATCAAGAGTGTGCCACTCTAGCAAGGTATCATAAGATTCAAATACTTTTGTGATATCTGGCATAGAAGAATAATAATTCTTATAAGCAACCCAAACATACATAATAATACGAGCAATATCACCTTTTGCGGTATCAAGAGGTTCAAATTTTGAAGAATTTAACTTTTTACCATATGTCATCCCATTATATGTTAGCGTGGTGCCACCACTACCAACATTTCCAAATGGAATAGAACTTCTTGTTGAGTTAACTGTGTTATAAGTAGGTCTTAAATGTAAAAGATCACTTCCGCCTTTACCTTCTCCCCAGTTTCCACCAGAAAGGGATTTTGGCCAAGTATGTTCCCTATTCCAACTAGAAGCAGGATTTTTTGCGACCGAATCACGAGTGTATAAATAAACCATGTTTGATTTATTATCTTGGTCTTCATCTGCGTCTTGAAGAACATAAGCCAAACATTTGCTACTAGAAGTACCTGAATAAGTAGGCCATTCTTTTGGAAGAATATATTCGCTTAACGCAGTTCTTAAAGATCCATTTAGACCTTCACCATCTTCAGTAATTGAATCATAATAACTACCATCGTAAGAATATTCATCGTAGTTAGCTATATGTTGGGTAGCGTTAACCTCCAATGCTTCTTTAGAAGCGCTATTAATAGCAATAGGTAATAATCCTGTTAAAACAAGCGACAAAGATAATGCTATCGCGGATAATAAATGTTTTTTCATAATTTGTTTCGATAATTCCTTAACAATACATAAACAATTCTATCCCTTATTTTATTTGCGAGCAAATAAAAAGCTAGAGGCGAACCTCTAGCTAATTATTATTTAGTCTAAACTAAATTATTTAAGGATTTCGGTAACGGAACCGGAACCAACGGTACGACCACCTTCACGGATGGAGAATTTTGTACCTTTTTCAATTGCAACTGGGTGAATGAGTTCAACTGTAAGTTCAACGTTATCACCTGGCATAACCATTTCAACACCAGCTGGGAGTGTAATAACACCAGTAATATCTGTTGTGTGGAAATAGAATTGTGGACGGTAGTTGCTTAAGAAAGCTGTATGACGGCCACCTTCTTCTTTCTTTAAAACGTAGACGCTAGCAGTGAATTTGGTATGTGGGGTAACGCTACCTGGTTTGGCAAGAACTTGACCACGGACGACTTGATCACGGTTGATACCACGGAGAAGAACACCAACGTTATCACCTGGTTCAGCGTAGTCAAGGGTCTTACGGAACATTTCAAGACCAGTAACGACTGATTTTTGAGTATCTTT
>CADBUI010000029.1 GCA_902797855.1 uncultured Erysipelotrichaceae bacterium | reverse complement strand
GATGGCGGAGCAAGAGGGATTTGAACCCTCGCACCGGTAACCCGATCTAACGGTTTAGCAAACCGTCCCCTTCGGCCTCTTGGGTATTGCTCCAAACTATAAAGATTATATCATTTCTTTCTTTATATTCTAGTAATTTTTTAAGACTATTTTTTCTTAAAATATTTTGCGTTTTCAGGAATGGTATCTCTCATATGGGAATTGATGTCTTCTTTTCCATAAAAAACAGATAAGATTTCTCCTGCAATTGAGATAGCTACTTCCTCAGGAGAATCTCCTCCTGTATTAAGTCCAATTGGAGAGTAGAAGTTAGATAAATCAATATCTCTTCCGTAAACTTCATAACTCTTTTCAAGATAATCTTGAATCTTCTTTTTTGAACAAAGCATTCCAAAATACTTAGGTTTAATCTTTAACTCAAGTATTTTATTTAATACGTTATAGTCATTCGTGTGACTTGGAGTGCACACGACAATATATCTATCATTAGGTATTCCATGTTTTTCAATATATTCCACGAATCCTTCGTTAACTTTTACGTTAGCAGCATCATCAAGAGCGTTAACAACATAATCTCTTTCATCAATAATGGTGGTGTAAAAACCTAATGGTTTCAATACTCTAGCGAGCGCTGCGCCACAATGACCTGCGCCAAAGATATAAACATATTGTTTTGGACCGACAAATTCATAGAAAAGAGTGACTCTACCGCCACAAGCCATTGGAATGACTACTTCTCCATCATCAACTTTAACCTCACGGTCAAATAGGACATATTTTTCAGAGAATGATTGTCTACTTTTAAGAACTTCTTTGCATTTTTCTCTTGCGTAATATTCAATTGATCCACCTCCAACGGTGCCAAAAGCAATATTACCTTCAGTAACAATCATCTTTTTTCCAACATCAGCAGGTCCCATTCCCTCTTTTTGAGTAACGGTAACAATAACTGCATCTTTGCCTTCTTTTTTAATTTCAGAAAGTTTCTCGTAAATATCAATCATAAGTTTGTCCTTAAATATTGTAATTTAATACGACCCCATTAGATAGTGAAAAATTTTTTATTTCATGCGCGTCATTCAAGGTTAATGACCGCGCGTGCGACCCCAAAAAATGCCCTTTACATCGATGAAAATTCCGTTTAATTTTATGATGTTGGAGGTCAAAAATATGAAAAAATTATTGTTTGTTTTATTACCAATTTTTTTATTAGCAGGATGCGCTCCTGAACCTGAAAAACCATTAGATCCAGTCACACCTACGATGTTAAGCGCTAAACTTAGTAAAGCTAACTCTGGTTTAACTAGTGATGATTCAACTGAAGTTAAATCTCTATCTTTACCAGTTGAAGGTAGTGAAGTTACTTATTCTTTAGAAATCGGAGTGCCTTGTTATAACCACGTAACTCATGATGAAATTATCATGAAACCAGGCGCCTATTTTAAATCTAGTTCACAATATAAAGTTGATAGATTAATCATAGATTATTTTGGAAGTAAAGGCACAAACTTCGATGTGTTTAATAACCTTGACGGAAGTGGAGAAAAACTAGTTGGTCATGAATCCAGTGTTCAACCAGTTGATCCAACTGATGGAGGTAAAGTTCTTGAATATTCTATCGGTGGTTCTGAGTGGATTATTAAAAATAGCACCGAATTCAATAAGCCAGGATTTTATTCTGTAACGATTGTCTTTACTATCTAATAGTAGATATCAAAACTATTTTGATATAAAATATTTTTATCTAAAGGAGTAATCTTATGGACGAAACAAGAAAAAATAATATCTTAAATATTCTTTTTAGTGTTTTACTTTTCGGTGGCTTATGGGGAGTAGTGGAAGCTACACTTGGCAGTTTACTTCATATGCCATTTATGAACGCACTTGGAATCTTTGGAACTTCCACAGCAGTGATGCTTCCAATCGCCTATTTCCTCATGGGTGCTTGCTATAAGAGAAGTGGAACATTTAGAAGTGTTTTATATATGGGAATCTTAGCCGCTAGCATTAAAGCATTAGCATGCGCTATCTTCCATATGAGTTTTAATCCTGTCTTCTATATGCTTATTGAAGCACTTATGATGGCTGGTGCATTACTTGTTATTAGACCAAAAAATGTTGTCTCATTTAATGGTTTAGCAACTGTTATTATCGCTAATACAGCATATTTACTTGCATCAACATTCATTAGAGTTAATGTTATGAACGTTACCGCTAGTGAGCTTGCTGATAATATGATTCATTATGTACTCACACTTAATTGCTTAACAATTTTATATACCTTAGTGGCTGGTTCAGTTATCTATGGCTTACTTAAACTTAGCGAAGTTAAAAATTGGAGTTTCGATTCTGTTAAGAAAATCGTCTATTCTCCAATTACCGCTTCCATTGTTGCTGCTTCAGCTGTTGTGCTTACCTTAGCAATTCATTAATTAGTTTTACGAAGTAAAAGAGCCACGCTGGTGGCTCTTTTTTCTTTAGTCGATTAATTTCCTTTTCTTTAGATAATCGATGAGTAATTTGACCGCTTTTGAACGATGAGAATATTTGTTCTTAATTTCTTCAGGTGCGCTTCCAAAGCTCATTTTAGCTTCGTTAGAATAAAATATTGGATCATAACCAAACCCGCCTATTCCATCAGGTTTATCTAAAATAGATCCTTCACATATTCCTTCTAATACTACTGGGGTGTCATTAACATTAAGTAAAGTAATAACGCATGCGAAATGTGCGCTTTTATCTTTTTTATCTTTTAGCCTTTTAATAATCTCTAGATTCGCGTTAGCGTTCCCTCCACATTCTTTAGCAAATCTCGCACTATATATACCAGGGAAATTATCTAAAGCAGTAACGCATAGACCAGAATCATCCGCGATAAGTGGCATCTTAGAAAATCTTTGTAAACTTTTAGCCTTTATAAGAGAGTTTTCTTTAAAGGTTTTCCCATCTTCAATAGGATTATCATTAATACCAAATTCTTTAGGTGAATGAACCTTGATTCCATAAACTGAAAGCATTTCTTCGTATTCATGAATCTTATGGTCATTATTAGTTGCAATCAATAAATCAAACATAATCTACCTCGATATGATTTTAGCAATAAAAAAAGGGCTCTTCAATTGAAGAAACCCTATCTTAATTTAATTAATGATGTGAGTTAAGAATCCTAACTTCGTTTACACCTTCGATAGTTTCGATCTTTGAGAAGAATTCAGAGATTGCAACTTCTCCACCTTCATTAGATGAAATAAGGAAGGTATAAGTAATTGATTTATCTTCACCGATTTCAGTTTGAATATCATTAATTGAATAATCAAATTCTTTAGCGACTACAAGTAATTTAGGAAGTGCTGGGCTATTATTGGAAGAATTTAATGAAGCAAGAATAGATTTTTTATTAATCTTAGCTTCAAATTTTCTAAAGACTGTTAAGACCACTAAGATGAGGATTGTGCTACCAACAGCTAAGATATAGTTGAATGAACCACAGGCTAATCCAATTGCCATAACAATCCAAATTGTTGCAGCGGTGGTAAGACCTTTAATTCCAGAGCTACGATGCATAATTGCACCAGCACCAAGGAAACCAACACCAGTGATGATTTGAGCTGCTAAACGAGCAACATCTCTAGTTAAATAAGTTCCATTTGGTAATGTGATTAGTGGGAATCCATAAATGGATATAATCATGATTAGACATGAACCAACACCAACTAAAAGGTGAGTTCTTAGTCCAGCAGTGCGGCCTCTTTTTTCTCTTTCAATACCAACCGCACCACAAAGAAGCACTGATAAAAGAAGTGCAATAGTGCATGCAATGAGATTTCCGACTGGCCAATCGCCAACAAACCAGCCGCATAATTTTTCGGCGATAATTTGATCTATAGTTACCATATGCATATATTCTACTCGAAATTATTTATTTTTCAATATAAATAACATTGTTAAAAATTCATTTTTAAACATAGTTTATTTGCTGTAATTATTTATATTTTTTAGTTAGTGAAGAAATTGCACTTTATAAAAATAAAGTAAAACAGCGTCCGATTGAATGAACGCTGTTTTTAAGTTATCTGGAGCAGATGGCGGGAATCGAACCCGTGTAGTTAGCTTGGAAGGCTAAAGTTCTACCATTGAACTACATCTGCATGACTGGCGGACCGTACGAGATTCGAACTCGTGATCTCTTCCGTGACAGGGAAGCATGCAAGGCCACTACACCAACGGTCCAATCAGCGAGATAAATAATATCACACCGACTTATTTAATAAAAGAGTTTATTTAATAAATTCCTTTAGTTGTTCAAATGGCATATAAGCAGATTGTCTTTTTACTTGTTCACCATTTTTATATAAAAGAAGTGTTGGAATTGACATAATTCTAAATCTTCTAGCGAGTTCACTTACTTCATCAACATTGATTTTAACTACTTTAACACCAAGTTCATCGCTTAGTCTTTCAAGTTCAGGTGCGAGCATTTGGCATGGTCCACACCAATCTGCGTAGAAATCAACAAGCACTAATTCGCCTTTAACTTCTTCTTCAAATTTATTTGCATCTTCTAAATGGATAATCATATCTTTTACCTCCTAGGTTAGATAAATATTAAATAAAATATCGCGAAAAGTATAACGATATGCACCGGATAATATAAATATGAGAAATATTTGAACCAAGTTTTATTATATCCACGGTATCCGTTATATAAATAAAGTGGGATGATTGCTAAAAAGCAATAGGACTGAATATTCGCTCCATAGACATCAAAAATAGGAACATCATTAATAACTATATAAGCACTTAAGAAGATGAGTACTCCTACAAATGCAAGCGCTAAACAATTTAAAACGTTTCCAAGTGCTCTATATTCTTCCATAGTAGTGATGATGCTTTCTTCTTCAATACCGCTATGCTTACTAATAGTTCTATATGAGATAACTCCAGAATAATAAAAGGCTAAACCAAGTAATAAAGCAAATAATGAATAACCCGCTCTAAGATAGAATGGGAACCAAAGAACATTGATGTTATTTGCGCCTTCAACAACTGGAACAATATAGGATAAAAGTAGATATGAGATTGGTAAAATCGCTAAATAGCGATAATTATCTTTTCTTTTAAGTAGATAAACCATTAAAGCTATCAATAATAAATCTACGAATGGAGACATTGCTCCTTCAATAGAAGTATCAAAGGCATAATAAATTACAATCTGAGCGATAAGCACCGCTAAAGCAACACTTCCCATACGAAGTATATATTTTCCAAAATGAGATGTGTGCCTTACTCCTTCTACTACCATTAAGATAAATAATGGCATCGCAATTCGACCAATACATCTAAAGATGAAGGCTAAAACATAGATTGGATTTTCAAATCCTACTCCTCCAAGTTGATTCATATACATCATTAGGAAGACACCAACATGGTCAAAAGTCATCGTAATAATTGCGATGAGTCTAATATAGAATTCATTAAGTTTTAATAGTTTTGTATTCATGTTATTGAGGCATGTTGGATCTAATAAGTGTAAACAATAATGAAATTAAATTATTTGTTACGTGAGCGGTTAATGAGCTAGCTAAACCTAGTTTATGATATAAGAACGCGAATACCGCTCCTGAGAATAAATAATTTGGTAGATTTGCGAGTTCGTTTATAAACGAATCAGTTCCAATAGATTCAAAACTAAAGTGAATAAGGGCAAAGACAACAATTGATATAGCGTAGGCTAAAGAAATATGGATTCTTCTAAAGAAGGAGAATAATCCAACCCTATATGTCATCTCTTCACAGAATGGTCCGACAAATCCAAATATTAATATCGATAGTAGTGGATATGCACTTACGATACTTCTAACACCAGTCTCGTTTTCATTAACGTCAGGTTGATATCCAATAAGCATTAAGAAGAAGTTATAAAAATAACTAAATGCAAATATCGCTACTACACCAACAATTGCAAAAACATATGGTTTCCATTTCTTAATATAAAAGGAAATAAATATCTTTGTGTAATCTTTCCAAGTTATTAAGCACAAGGCTATAAACAATATTCCGTAAGAAACGAAGTTAACAATTGCAGAGAATAATAATTGATCTGTGTTCCCATCATTTTTAAAAATAAGAGAAACGATTAAGCTCATGATAAAGGCCAATCCTTGGAATCCAAGCCAACCGACAAAGAAATAGATTATTTGTTTCCAGAAGGCCACCATAGTAATGTGTCTATTTCTGATGACTTCCTCATCTTTATTTGGCTCATTACAATGTGGACATTTCTCTAGATAATAATCGTAGGATTTATCGCAATATGAACATTTCTTATTAATTTTCATATTTCCTATTATACTTAAATCAATTTAAAAGTATAATAAAAACACTATGAGAACAATACTTGAAAGATGTGAAACTACATTAATTAGAGACCGTTCATCCTTTATAGGGATTGTTCTACACGCAACATCTAAACCTTTAGTGGAACAATATCTAAAAGAGATTAGAAAAGAATATCCAAAAGCAAAACATTATTGTTATGCATATATTATCGATAATGATAAGAAGTGCTCTGATGATGGAGAACCTGCTAAAACAGCAGGTCGACCACTTCTTGAACTTCTTGAAAAGAAAGAACTTAATGAAGTTTTATTAGTTGTGGTGAGATATTTTGGTGGAGTGCTTTTAGGAGCAAGTAGACTTATGTCTACATATCTAGAAAGTGGAGTGCAAACCATTAATAGTGCAGATATTTCTCTAATTGAAAATAAATACATCTATCATATGGAACTATCTTATAGTGAATTCGAAGAATTAAAGTTTTTATCTAAAAGAGATGCATTTTCCTTTGAAAATGTAATCTATGATACTAAAATTAGTGTCGATGTCTTAATTGACGAGAGCTACGTAAGTAACCTCGTTAATGAGTTCCCTCATGCCGTCATTGAAATGTATGGCAAAAAGAAAGTGTATAAAAAGGAGTATTAATATGATTAGTGTCAGTGAATATATAGCAAGAAGAGATAACCTCTTTGAAAAAATGGATGAAGGATCAATTGCGATTCTTTTTTCAGGCGTTGCAAAAAAATCAAATGCAGATGCAACTTATCCATTTGAAGTTAATCGTAATTTCTATTATTTAACTGGAATTGATCAAGAAAACTCCATTTTAATGCTTGTTAAAACTGATACAAGTAAAGATGTATATCTATTTATAGATGAAAAGAATGAAAAGATTGAAAAATGGTTTGGTTTAAAACTTTCCATTGAAGATGCAATCAACATTTCAGGTATTAAAAACGTTTTACTTCGTTCTTCATTTAATGGAAAACTCGCAACTGGACTAGATAAAGATCTTGGTCACTTTGGCGATATTAAAACTATCTATTTAGATTTAGATGAAGAACAAAAGATCGCTAAAGCGACAACCACTCGTGAATTTAAATCCTTCCTTGAGGCTAATTTCCCAGGATATGAAATAGTGGATATCTATAAAGATATTGCTGCCTTAAGAATGGTTAAATCTAAAGAAGAAGTTGCAATGATTAAAGATGCGATTAGAACAACTGAAGTTGGTCTAAATAACGTCTTAAAAGAACTCGCAGTGGGAAGATATGAATATAATCTTAGAAATGTCTTTGAATTTAATGTTCATGAAGATATGCAAGCTGGTATCGCTTTCCCAACAATTGTTGCAAGTGGTAAAAATGGCGTAATTCTCCATTATCCAAACGCTGTTAGTCTTCTTAGAGATAATGAACTTGTCTTAATGGACTGTGGAGCGTCTAAAGGTTATTACTGCGCTGATATTTCTAGAACATACCCAATTAATGGTAAATTTAGTGAAAAACAAAGACTCATCTATTCAATTGTCTTAGATTGTAATAAAAAGACTGCTGAATTCATGAGGCCAGGTCTCACTCTTGATGAGGTTAAAGCATTCGCGAAGAATTTCCTTGCTAAAGAATGCGTTAAACATGGATTAATTGAAAACGAAGAAGAAATCTCGAGAGTATATTATCATGGTTGTTCACACCATCTTGGACTCGACACCCATGATGTTGCAGATGATTATAAAAAACCACTTGAACCAGGTAACGTAATCACCTGTGAACCAGGCTTATACTTCAAAGAATTCAATATCGGAATTCGTATTGAAGACGACATCTTAATCACCCCAGAAGGTAGTGAATGTTTATCTAAAGATATCATTAAAGAAATTGAAGATATTGAACGCTTCTTAATTATTAAATAATTAATTGAGCAATTTAAAAGAGCACATCGAGTGCTCTTTTTTGATTGGTTAGTTAATCTTAGTGTTATTTGACAAAGTCGTTGCAACATTTTAGATAAAATAAATATGGTTCTACTGCTTCTAAGAAAGGAGCTAACTATTAAGAATTC
>CADBUI010000028.1 GCA_902797855.1 uncultured Erysipelotrichaceae bacterium | reverse complement strand
TTTTTAATAGATATTTATATGAGTGAAAGATGTGAAGAAAAATGTGGTGCCTATTTTTTAGTGACCACATTCTTTTTCACAGAGCCTGTAAAAAAGGGAGATAAGTCTCCCTTTTGATTTAGTCTAATTTTGAACTATTGAGCAAATGGGTTAAGGCCTGCTACGCTGATAGCGTTTTCGCTAGCGGCATAAACAACATTGTTATGTGAACCGACCTTTAATTCAATTTCTTCAATATCAAGAACGGATGCTAATGTTGCAATGTATTTACTAGAGAATGCATCTGCGTGATCAATTGAATCAAAGAACCAAGCAGAAATATAACCTTTCAAAGTAAGGTTTTCATGTTTATTACCTACTAAGTAAGATTGGAAACCTTCGGTTGGTTCAAGTGATGTTCCGAATGTAGCCTTATATTCTTCACTAGAAAGAATTTTGACAGTGAAGCCACTACCTTCGAGTTTTGATTTGGTTCCATCAGCGGTTAGATTGGATGCTCCACATCCAGCTAAAAGTGCGCCCATAGCAACTAAAGAAATAGCTAATGATAATTTTTTCATAATTTACCTCCCCTGTCCCCCTAACAAAATAATATAAATATTTTATTTTTTAGACAATAGAAAGTTTTCTTCTAAAAGAAAAGACCTTGTAAACAAGGTCAATTCTAATAAATTAAATATCGTATTTTGTAGATATCTCAGTAGGTGTTTTTCTAAGCAATGTCCATAATGGGACCATTGTGCCTAGTAGCGATACACCATAAGAGAATATAACCACAAGTAAGAATACCCAGAACGGAATACCATATAATCCAAATGAAGATGAGAATATCCATCCAATAATAAAGACCAGAAGTACTCCTACAAAGATAGTAAGAAGATAACTCACTAGGTCTTTAGAAATGAATATTCTATGAACATCTCTCTTGCTTGTACCAAGAGATCTAAATACTGAAATCGTATAAATATGTCTAATCATATTTGAACGAGTAGAAATAAGAACAAGGACAAACATTAAGATTAAAATCGCTCCACTTGACGCAAGAAGAATGATGTTTTGATTGTTTGCTAGGTTAGCGCTATTTGCATCGTTAATCGCATCAAATGTTGACGAAGCAATAAAGGCGTGAGTCTTTTCTCCAGTTTCAGGATCGTTATTAATGAAGCGTTCGGTTTTAGCAAAATCACTTGAATAGACTGCAACACCATATTTATTTAAATAATGTTTAGAGATATTACCTAAATAGTTCGCTGCTAATAAGCTATTGGTGGAATAGTTTTCAAGTAACACAGTGTTAAACAAGGTATAAACCTTACCCATATTTAAATCACTAACGTCATATTTACCAACAATTGAAGCATCAAGAGGTTCAGTGTAGTTTTCACTTACCAAAATCTCGCCTGCTTTTGTTGGCAATTTGCCTTCAACAAGAGTTAAATCAGCTGGGATGTTAGTGTAATATTCCGTAAGTGAAGGATAATTAAATAACTTCGATTCATATTGATGATACATATCTACGTCATCACTTGAGACAAATAAGGCAATCTTTTCACTTGATTCAAAATTGCCCATGACATTAAATGTGTCAAAGCCTTTAAAATTAGAGTCCACTGCAAATCCATCATTAAAGAGTGGCTCAGCAGCAGTTGAAACATAGACGTTAACTTGTGAAGAGCTAATCACCGCACCTGGTCTAGTAGTTGTGCTTTCAGTAGTCTTCATTTTGAAGTTAACACTGTTAGAAAGTGCAAATGTTGTATTTGGTGAACTAACTAAACCATCATACAAAGCTGCGGCGCCTTCACTAGATAGATAGATACATGGAAGTTTGTCATAGACAATACCAGTAATAACTGGGGATACATCTGTCGCGTTTGTTTTGATTCTACTTCCATCATGGCGATAGAAATTCTTACCAATAAGTGAATCGTATTTATATCCACGACGAGTGAATTCTGGCATGGCTAAATCAACAAGTCCCGAACTAACAGCAATTTCACTAAATCCAGTCGGGTTAGTGCCTAAATTAACATTTGGATTTTCACCATTCATTTGAGGCGCGTGAATATATCCAGAAGCATAGCTTGTGCCTTTACCAGTTAATTTACCTAGTCCAAAGGAAGTGGAATTAACTTCAATAGAAGTGACAAGTCCATTAATACCAGAAACTTCAGGGTTATTAAGACCTTCAGTAAGATAATATTCAAATCTTTCCTTTGCTACTGTTGGCTTTTCATCTTGATAGGCAATTGAAAGTGAACTTGTTTCAAGTGTTTCAAGAGCTTTGGAATAATCAGCAGTGAAGAATGTGTAATAGGTTAAGATACCTACAACTGCTATAGCAGCGCCCATAAGTCCAGAAAGAACTTTAAAGGCTGTAGTCTTCATCTTTTGTTCGTGGAAGAAACTAAAGAAAGCTTGCTTCATTAAAGCAAAGAATGAAACAGGTTTACGATTAAGTTTTACAAATGAAGAGTTATCAAATGTTGATGTTCTAACTTCTTCGGTAGGAATATCTTCATTACTTGGTCTAGTTTCAACAATTTCCATCATCTTATCGTTCACGATAATGTTGTCATCATCAAAGAAGATGTATTTCTTACCATCTCTTTCGATAAGTTTAATGTCTAAAGAAATTGATGAACCGCTTTGTGAATATACACTTGTAGAAACGTCCCCTACTTTTGAAGAAGATTTTTCATAATCTGATAGATAAAGTTTATTGTCTTCAGCTTTAGGTCTACCTAAGTCGATTTTTGCTCTTTCTTCAGGAGTGTTAACGATATCTTTTTCAATAGAACCATCTTTATAGTAGATAATTCGATCACCAAAGGCCCAAGCGAGTTTTTCATTATGGGTGACCATGATGACAAGATATTTTAAAGAGATATCCTTGAGGATTCTCATGATTTCCACGGAGTTTTCACTATCGAGGTTACCAGTAGGTTCATCAGCGATGATGATCTTTGGCATTTTAGCAAGCGCACGGGCAATACCTACACGTTGCTTTTGTCCACCAGAGAGGTTACCTGCGAGTTTACGTCTATAACGGAGCATTCCAACAGCTTTAAGAGCTTCGTTAGCCCGTTTCTTACGTTCATCTTTATCGTAGATACCACATAGTTTTAAGCCAGTATCAACGTTTTCAAAAACTGTTTCTTCAGGAAGCACGAGATAGTTTTGGAAAATATAACCAATATTCTTATTACGATATGTATCAACGTCTTTCATTTTGTATTTTGAAAAACTAGATAAGTTATAGGTAATATTTCCACTTTCAAATCTATCAAGTCCTCCAATCGCGTTTAGTAAGGTTGTTTTACCAGAACCTGATTTACCTAAGATGGTGATGAATCCTTTATCAGGGAATTCAATTGATACGTTATTGATAACGTGTAATTCGTTATCTTTTCCCTTGTTATAGAACTTATTTAGTCCATTAACTTTTATCATAATAATTCACCTCCCTTTCTAAGGTTGTTCGCAAGTGTCTTCTTAGCGAACTTATTCATAATCCAAGTAGAGACAAGGAAGGCGAATAATAAATTGAATGCAAAGTAAATCACAATGAAGATTGGGTTAACTGCAAATTTATAAATAGATTGTAAGATTTGGACAATTCCATCAATCGCAACATTTTGCGTTAATGACATTGAATAGAAGAATAATGCTAGATATTTGCTAACAAAATAGATCACTACATAACTTAATATTGAAGTGAGGATGAAGAATATCATCATCTCCACTAAGTTAATAAATCTAACACTATTTCTACTAAATGAAAGCGATAGATAAATCGCGTAATCTTTCTTACGTGAATTATAAATAATTCCAAGGATAAGTGAGCCTAAGAAGGCAATAAGAATTGCTGAGACAAGGAAGGCTGCACTATAAGCAATAATTAAAAGCATATTTTGATATCCTTCAGCGGATATAGTAACTACACTACTTTGTGGTGAAGCTGAGTTATATGCTAAGAATCTATCATTAAGTAATCCTTTAAGTACTTTATTAGCAGAACTTGGATTATCAGTATAGAATGATGCAATTTGTTTAGACTTCGCAAAGATATTTAAATATGCAACTTGATGCATATAAATTGCGTTATCTAAATTTTCACAAACAGAGAAAACTGGATCGCTTGCAGGAATAGTTACACTTGCACCTCTAATAGAGATATTAAGATCAAATCCAACGAATGAAGTTGGAATATAGATTTTTGAATAATCAACATTAGGATCTCCATCTTTCTTAATGAGGTTATATGCATTTGGGTTATAGTTAACTGAAATGTTGTTAAGTGAATACACGGATTCATTCATGTATGCATATGAGATACCTTCACGGCAGTTAGTTTCACTATCCGCAATCGCTGCGGAAAAAGTCTCATATATCTTATTCATTGTTTGTTTAGTAACAACAAGAGAATAGTCGTATTCAGTCGTATCCACTAATAAAATACATGTTGGAGTTAAAACGAGATTTTTAATTTTGGATTTCAAAGCTGCTGGGGTAAGAGAGAATTTTCTTAATGACTTTGCATCAGAAGGAACTTCGTCTTCCACTCCATCTAGACCAAAGAATTTTGTCTTAAAGAATAAGGCTGCGTCTCTATTAGTTGCATAATTTGAGAAAGCATCTTTAGAAACGGCAAGTCCACATTCATAATATAAACTCGCTCCATTTGTGGTTTCTGGAAGTCTTCCAAGAGATGGAACAAGTTCATAGTCACTAGAAAGTAAATCAATCTGAGCAACATCAAATTGTTGAGCGATACCACTAGTGCCCATTAGAGTATATGAAGATTGAGAGGCTAAGATATTTCCATAATCAACAAATACGTCATCTCCTATGGCGAAATTGCTAAGTTCTAGGTTATCTCTACCTTTTCCAAAGGCCACTACTCTGTTCTTAGAATGTGCGTTTGTGTCCGCGTATGTATTTGCAGAATCAGAGATATTTTTACTTGCTGGTTCAATAAGTGAGAACGCTCCAGCAAGAATACCAATAGCAGATAAAGAAACGACAAATGAAATTAAAAACGAAAGTAAACTCTTCTTTGGAGTAGCAAGAACATCTTTCGCACCAAGGTCAAGAATAGTTGGGAAAGATGTTTTAGCTTTTTTAGTTTCACCAATAGTGATGTCTTGTTTGGTTTCTTTTAAGATAACGTCACTTTCAATATGACTATCGTTCATTGTTATGTGTCTAGTAGCGACATGTTCAATTGAACGATAATCGTGGGTGACATAAAGCACTAATTTATTAGGAGCAACACTAGCGAGTAAATTAACGATTTGTTTTGATGTTTCACTATCAAGGTTTCCAGTAGGTTCATCACAAGCGATGATTGGAGTATCACTAACTAAAGCACGGGCGATAACAGTTCTTTGTTTTTCACCACCAGAAAGTTGAGTAGCTTTATGCTTGATAACTCTTTTTAAATCTACTTTTTCAATAGCTTCTAAAGCAATACGTTTTGCTTCACGACGTTTAATTCCTCTAGCAAGTAAAGGAAGCATAACGTTTTCTAAAACAGTGAAAGAATCCACTAGGTTATATTCTTGGAAAATGAAACTGACATAGTTTGCACGATAATTAGCGAAATCTTCTTTGCTAAATTCAACAGTGGACTTTCCATCGATGAAAAGTTCACCTTCTTCATAGCTATCCATCATTGTAATGACGTTTAGCATTGTGGATTTACCAGAGCCTGATTCACCAGTTATTGCGACAAACTCACCAAGTTTAAATTCACAAGAAATGTTTTGAATACCAATGGAGGTAACTCCATCGTTATTATAAATTTTTGATACTTGTTCAAGTCTAATCATAATCTTTTTCTCGCAATTGCGTGTATTATAGCACACGCATATAAAAAACAAACGAAATTAAAAAATGATACCGCTTTTATTGATATGAAAAAATGAGTCAAAAATGACTCACTTCATTGATATAAATGCAAACTTGCCTCTACCTTTAATTTTGGCTTCTTTTCCAGCTGGTAGGAAGAAGGAATCATATTGATTGAACTTTAGTTCATTTATATTTCCTTGACCAGTTAGACACATAATTAAGATGAATGATTCTTCGCTAGCGTGAATAGTTAAATCATCAACGTCTTTTATTTCAAAATTAAAATATTTTGTGTCTTTACATTTAGAAGGTACATATTTTGAATAATTTAAGACATCAAGGGCTTTAGAAATGTGGAGTTCTCTAGGGTTACCATTTTTATCGACTCTATTATAGTCAAATAATCGGTAGGTTAGACCACTATTTTGTTGAACTTCTAAAATGCGGACGCCTTTACCGATCGCGTGAATAGTTCCTGGAGAAATTTCATAAACTTCACCTGGTTTAACTTCGTAGAAATTTAAAGCACTAATAATTGAGTTGTTATATAGTTTTTCACTAATTTCTTCTTTGGAATAATCTTTATTTAAGCCAACATAAATTCCGCTATTAGGTTCACTAGAAAGAATGTACCAAACTTCATATTTACCAAATGAGTTTTCATTTTTTAATGCATATTCATCACTTGGGTGAACTTGAATAGATAGATTATCGTTGGCATCAATAAGTTTCACTAAGACAGGGAAAAATGGATATTTATCCACTAGTGAACCGAGATCTTCTTTTGAAGCAGCACTTAATAATGATTTTCCTTTATTAACACCACTATCAATTAAAGTTGGTCCGTCTTCTCTAAGAGATAATTCCCAAAGTTCAGAAATAGTTTCAAAAGAAATTCCTTTTGAGAATTTTTGAAAATAGTTCCCACCCCAAATATATGATTTAATTGCTGGAGATAATTTAACTAGTTCCATATTGATACGCTATATTATAGCAAATTTTTATAAAAGAAAAAGAAGGGCAAGCCCTTCTTATTTAACTAGATTAACGATTGATCCAATCTTTAAGTAAGTTATCGCATCCATCAACGTTTTCAGCTTTAGATGAGAAACCATCTTTAACGTCGCATTCTGGAAGTGCACTATGAAGTTGGAGTTCAGCGATACCAAATCCACCTTCTTCATTAGTGCAGAATGGTTTGATAACTTTACCTTTTAAATTAACTGATTCTAGGAAAGTCGCGATTACTTTTGGATAGGTTCTATACCAGTTAGGGAATCCTAGATAAATAACATCATATCCATCAAGAAGAGGAAGAGGTCCTTTAATTTCTGGACGAGCGTTATTTTCATATTCTTCTTTCGCACGATTATTGCAGGCGAAATATTCTTCTGGATAAGGATTAACTGGTTCGATTCGATATGAATCTGAACCTGATAAAGAAATTACCTTATCAGCGAGTAATTTAGTTTTCCCTTCGTTAGGGGTGAAATAAACAACAATAGACTTCATAATTACCTCTCTAATTTGTTATTAATATAAACCAGCTTTATATTCACCTTTGTCCACTAAAGCTTTAAGGGCTTTAACAACAGCAGGTTTATCTTCTCTATAAGTAACACCAAACCAAACTGAGGAAGTTGATAATAGTTTAAGTGAAGCTTTGCCTTCATGAACGAGTTCATCTACGACAGTTGGAATAAGGAATTCTGATTTTAAATCGGAGATATTGTCTTTAAGCCAAAGTGGGAATTTATAAGCGAGATTATCAATTAAATCTTTGTTAAAAACAAAGAGATTCATGGAAACTGGTTGATCTTCACTTACTTCAAATGGAGTGCTTCCATCAAGAGGTGAAGAGATAATCTTACCTTCTTTATTTCTTTGGATTGATGATTCCACTAGTCTTTCTAGCATTCCATCTTTTTCAAAGCAAACGCCTCTTTTAACTGAACCATTCTCAGTCATGGTGTTACAAACTTTAAAGGCGACATTCGCGTATTTACCAACACTATTAGCAGGTAAAGACTTAATGTATTTAGCAGCGACCATAAAGGCATCTCTACCATAAAAGTCATCGCCGTTTATGATAATAAAGTCTTCTTTAATAAATTCTCTAGCTGCATATATTGCATGAGCGGTTCCCCAAGGTTTTACTCTACCTTCTGGGCATTTAAATCCTTTTGGAAGATCATTTAAATCTTGGAAAGCATAATCAACTTTAATTAATTTTTCGACTCTTTTACCAATGCTATCTTTAAAGGCTTCGTAGAAGTCTTTTTTGATAATAAAGACAACTGAATCAAATCCAGCCTTTTTAGCGTCATAGACTGAATAATCTAATAAGAAATTGCCGGCTTCGTCCATTGGTTCCATTTGTTTAAGTCCACCAAAGCGACTTCCCATTCCGGCTGCGAGAATAACTAATTGCATAATCTACCTCTCTAGAAAAATTTTTACCTCTCGTATTATACACCAATAAGAGTGTTATTTATAAATAAGAATATATCAATACTATTTTCCAGTTCTTTCTTCTTCTTTTTTCTCTAGTTCATCCACTTTATGAATAAGTGTCTGCATCTCTTTTTCTTCTTTTCTTTTGTTCATTTCATTATAGAAATTAACGATGAACGAAGTGAATAAAGCCACAACAACAATTCCGCTTATGCCTAGGATTACTGAAAGAATTCGTCCAACTGTTGTTGTGACGCTTACATCACCAAATCCGATTGTGGTGATAACCGCGAAAGAATACCAAAGAGAATCAACAAAACTTGTCATATTTGGTTCTACCAAAGTGAAATAGACAGAACAAAGCACGACAAGAATTAATAACGAAAGAACAATTTCATACACCATTGATTTTTTAATGATGTTAGAAATGATATTGATTTTAAGTTTATTGCTATATGGGAAAAGAATGTTCTTGCTACTTGAAACAATAATGACTGAGGCAAAGCACAAAACAATAAAATTGGAATTGCTTACGCTTGTCGCGTGCTTGGCGTATATCGATGGGAAAAAGAAGATAAACGAAAAGAGAAATGAAAAGACAATACATAAAGTATTAAAAATGATTGATTGAGTGGAATGATCTTCTTTAATCTTTAGTAAACGAGAAACAATAATCGTAAGAGAATAACAGAAGAATGCACTAATTAAGAAATAAATTCCATATTTAGTGAGTCCAACTAGAATAGCTAAAACGAAAATTAATCCTGTAAGGAATAAATTTTCAAACATATTCTTTTTGAAATTTGAAATATGAAAACCGATGCGATTAATACCTAGTAGCGCCAAGGCAGTTGCAAGTGTGTAAATAGAAACATAACTATTAACAGCAGCTAAACCAATCGTAACAAAACAAGAAACTATAGCTAGGATGCCACTAATTAAACCAATAAAATAGAAGGCATTCTTTTTGCTCTTAACTTCTTTAACTTCCTTTTCTGTTTCCATACAAGGTATTATATCTTTTTTTATGTAGAACATAAATATATAAAATGAAAAGCTGCTCAATTGAAGCAGCTAATCAGTTTTAGAATCATCACTTGCTTCAGGAGAGTTCTCCGTAGCAAGTTCTTTTTCTTTCTTTTTATTTGATAATGTTAACCATAAATAGAACCCAGCGCCCAATATGATCCACACACCAAGAATGATATAGGATGGAACTGAGAAATTAACACCTAGATTTCCAATTGGAACAAGTTGAATAACTACAAATAGACATCCAAACGCAAATCCTAAGAGAGTAATTATCTTAGTGAATAAACTTCCATCTTTATCTTTTCTCATTGTGATAAAGGCTGCTAAACAGGTAAATCCAAATCCAATTGAAGTACCAATAGAAGCCATATCAACAAACCAAGAAAGTGCATTTCTTCCAAGGAATGGTCCTATTAAAGAAATAACTAAACAGAAGATAATCGCTACTTGAGGAACGCTATGTTTTTTATCAACTGTTCCAAATATTTTTGGTAAGTATCCTTCTCTTCCCATTGAGAAGATAAGACGAGAAGAAGCCATATAAAATCCCATAATTCCTGATAATATTGCGCTTAATACAGCGGTTCCAAGAATAATACTTCCTGGGATTTCACCTAATATTTGTTGAGCAGCATATAGAAGTGGCCATCTACCACCATTAGCGATATATTCTGGCCAGTTTTTAATTACGAGAGCTGTAATTGTATTATTAGCGATATAGACAAATGTCCCAAAGATGATTGCGATAACCATGATGAAGATGACTTTTTTGAAACTGAATTTAAATTCTTCGGCAGCTTGTGGAATTGTTTCAAATCCAACGAACGCCCATGGAGCGATCGCTAAGGTTGCTAAAATAGCAGACATAACTCCAGTCGCGCCTACTTTATCAGTGTATCCACCTTCAGGAAGTTTATTAATTCCCCAAAGTGGTCCAATATTTTCCCAGTTTGTAACTGGAGAAGCGATTGTCGCAATAACAAGAATTAAAACAGTAACAGCGAGTAAGACAGCGAGGATAGTTTGAACAATACCAGCTTTCTTTGTACCAAGTAGATTAATAACCGCAAATAAAATTAAGACTCCACAAGCAACTAAAATCTCACCTAAATAGATTTGATTACCTGCGATTTCATAATGGAATCCAAAATGAAGTGCGTTAGGAGCAAGTCCATCAACAACTAAGCCTAAGGCTGTTGAGTTTAATGGAACGTTTGATAGGTAGGCTGCAATTAAAAACCAACCACAAATATAGGCAGGAATTCGGCCGAAACATTGTTTAGCAAAGATAAATTCACCACCAGCTTTTGGGTGTTTTCTAATCATATAAGCGTAGCTAACAGATATGACAATCATGATAACTGCGCCAATAGCGATAGCGATTGCAGTACCTAATACACCTGAGTTAGGAAGAAATTTTTCTCCTGGGTTAATGAAAGCACCCCAACCAATGATGCAACCGAAAGCGATTGCCCATACGTCCATTGGGTTAAGCTTTTTCTTAAATTGTTGTTGCTCGTTTTGATTATTCATAATGTTGATCTGCTTTTAAGACAGCGTTAAGCATTACACTTGCACCTAACATGCAGTGTCTTGGGTCAGAATATTCATCTTCACAATGTGATAATCCCTTCTTAGATTGAACGAAAATCATTGTGGTTGGGAGCATATATGAAACGAATTGAGCGTCATGACCTGCTCCAGAATGAATATATTGATGTTTAACTTTAAGTTCTTCACATGATTCTTTAACAAACTTAACGAGATCTTTATCCCAGTAGACTGTATCTCTATTCCACATTGGAATAACTTTACATGTGCATTTTGCGAATTCTTTTCCATCGAATGATTTAACAATATCTAAAACCTTTTCAAGTACTTTTGGGTCTTCATGTCTAACATCAAGTGAGAAATTAACATAATCTGGAACACAGGTATGAACATCTGGGTGACAGACAATTTCTCCGGTTGTGTAAACTAGTTCTGGTCTATTAAGAGCATCGACTTTCTTATGAAGTTCCACTAAAGCAAGACTTGCTGCGTAGAGCGCATCTTTTCTCTTATTCATTGGAAATGTCCCTGCGTGTGTAGTTTGACCATGGAATTCTAAACGATAATTAAACATTCCAAGAACACAATCAACAACACCGATTTCATTTCCAGCGTCTTCTAAAATTGGACCTTGTTCAATATGTGTTTCGAAATTACAGACATATTTATCTCTAGATAATCTATTTTCTTTTGGTCCAACATATTTAAACGCTGCAAGAGCTTCTTTATATGTTGTCTTATTATCTAAGACATTGATAGAAGCCATCATCTTTGAATATTCAACACTAGGTTTGATGTTATCAGGTAAATATTCATAGACAACCATACCTGAAGTCATGATTGCTGGTGGATAAAGTGAACCTTCTTCATTTGTCCAAATCATCGCAGTGATTGGGTGTTTATGAGGAATCTTCTTTTCAACGATAGTTTCAAGAACTTCCATCGCGGACATAACACCTAAAATACCATCGTAGTTACCACCATTTTTAACGGAGTCACAATGTGAACCCATAACAATTCTTTTTGCTTTTGGATCACTACCTTCGATGGTCGCATACATGTTCGCTAAATCATCGACTTCAATTTTTGCACCGATGGCTTTCATTCTTTTAACGAATTCATCGCGTGCCATTTCGTCTTCTTTGCTTAATGCGTATCTGGTGATTCCACCATGACCTGCATCGCCGAATTTTGAGAATGTTTGGATTTTATCCTTCATTCTATTTAAATCACATAAGTAAGCCATTTTTATTTACCATGATACCTTTCTCTTTTAATGAATTTACCAAATCCACGTTTACCAAGGAACTGACCATCTTTAAAGACAAGAGTTCCTCTTAAATATGTGGAGGCAACATAACCATGACACTTAAATCCTTCCCAAATTGTGTGGTCATAATTTGAGTGCATGTTTTTAACTGAAACTGTGAATTCTTTCTTCGGATCAAATAAGACGATATCAGCGTCTTTTCCAACTTCAAGACTTCCTTTATCTTTACAACCAAAGATCTTAGCAGGGTTATATGAACATACTCTTACGACTGTTTCAAATGTAGTTTTACCTTCATTAGCTTTGCTAAGCATATATGGGTACATATTTTCAATACCTGCGCATCCATTAGGAATCTTTGTGAAGTCATCCTTACCCCATAACTTTTCATGGAGTTGGAATGGACAGTGATCAGTTGCGACTGTATCAATATATCCTTCGTTAAGTGCTTTCCAGAGAGCTTCAAGAGATTCTTGACCTTTCATTGGAGGAGAGCAGACAAAGTTAATACCATTTTCTCTTTTATATACTTCATTTGTGAATTCAAGATAATGAGGACATGTTTCGATTCTAATGTCATAGCCTTGCTTTTTAGCTTCGATAGCGGCTTCAAGTCCTTCCTTATCTGACATATGAACAATATATAAAGGTGCATTTAAATGTGTCGCAAGGAAGATAGCTCTTTTATCAGCTTCGGCAGCGACAAATTCTGGACGAGATAGATAGTGATACCAAGGACTAGTTTTGCCTTCTTTAAGGAACTGCTCGGCTCTTACATCTAAGATGTCTGGATTTTCGGCGTGGAGATTAAGAATCGCTCCAACTTCTTTACATCTAAGAAGTAATTGATAGATTTGACCATCGTTAACCATCATTCCTTCTTTTTTATAGACCATATAGCCTTTGTATGAGGTTATACCAGACTCACAAGCTTCATCCATTTCTTTAAGGATCGCTCCATCATTGAAATCGGTGATAGCACAGTGGAATGAATAATCTGAACATGCATCTTTTTCGCACATTTCAAATCTTGGTTTAAGGGTTTCTTTAATTGAATTACCTTTTCTTTGACATGGGTAATCAATAATAGAAGTAGTACCACCACAGAGGGCGGCTCTTGTACCTGTAAAATAGTCATCAGCGGATACTGTTCCACCAAATGGCATAGCAAGGTGAGTGTGAACATCAATTGCGCCTGGAACAACAATCTTTCCAGAGGCATCCACAATCTCTTTTGCGTTTACAGATAAGTTTTCACCAATTAAGGCGATTTTTTCACCTTTAACAGCGATATCAACTTTCTTTTTACCGGTTGGCAAAATAGCTAAACCGTTTTTAATAAGTAAATCATAATCCATAATGTTTATGTCCTCGGTATATAAATATATACTAGCATAATATAGACTAATATTGAATAGATTAAGATAGCTTAAAAATAAGCGAATTTATTTATAAAACAATCATTAAGAATAATAGTGAAATCGCTAATGTAGGAATCGAAATAATTGATCCATATTTTATAAAACTTAAAAATGAAAATTTGATGTCATATTTATTAAGTAAAGAAGAAAACATTATTCCCGCTAAAGCACCTATAGGAGTAAATATCGCTCCTATATTGCTACCAATAATTGATGCATAAACTCCTTCTAAATAAGCTTTGCCAGTAAGTCCACTAACTAAGTTAGAGAATAAAATCGACATTGGAATATTGTTGATGATATTCGCACTTATAAATGAAGACGCTCCATAAACCCAAACTATAGAGCCATTATTTAAGAAATTTGATATATGTTCGCTTATTCCTTGGTAGGATAAAGCAACAACAATTACAAACATCGATAGAATAAATGGAATTAATTGATAAGGAAGTCTCACAAGTGAGTTTCCTAAATAATTCCAATTCTTTTTAGTGAACAATCGAATAATTAATGAGATTAGTAATAATGCTCCTGCTCCAATCGCGGAGATTAAATACATCTCCAGATGAATATAATTGGAAATAATTAATAGTACTAAAACACTTATTAAAATCGTCAAACCAAAGATTAAATCAACCTTGCTTTCAATTTTATATTCTTCATCTTCGACGCTTATTGGCTCTTTTAGTTTCTTAAAGAAAATTAAGAAGATGATTCCTAGTTGGATAACTCCTGCAATAAGAGTAGGAATAGCCATGACTTTAAAATAATCAATAAAGGTAATACCCGCTGAGGTGCCTAAATATATGTTTGTTGGATTACCAATAATAAACATCATCGACCATGTATTTGCAGCAGCGAATTCCGCAATT
>CADBUI010000027.1 GCA_902797855.1 uncultured Erysipelotrichaceae bacterium | reverse complement strand
TGTAGCAAACCACATTTAATTTCACATCTCTGTGTACACTGATTTTGGGGTAAAACCACACAAAACCACAATTTATTTCACAGAGTCGCATTTTGTTGCATCCTCTTAATCATTTAACATTAGTTAATCTTAGTTAACTTTTCTTTTACGAATAATTACGAACGCTCCAATTGAAGTAAGAGCAACAAAGCTTGTCACTAAAATCACAAGAATTTCGTTGCTATTTTCTCCAAAGATAGAGACTCTATTTCCAATGAAATGAGAGATACTTCTAGACATGAAGTTTTCATAAGTATATTTTGCAACAACATAATCATATCTTGCTGCGACTTGTTCTTTAAGAAGCTCACTATCTTCATTTGCAGTAGCGTTAGTTAATTCGCTTTGATCAGCAGAAGTTAATGCTTGATAAAGTTCTTTAAACTTCGCCCAGCTATAGCCAGTCGCGAATGTAGGTGGAGTCATACCTGAAGCAGCACAATACATATTGTTTAAGAATTCTTCACAGAAGGCATTCAATGTATATCCAATTGAAAGAGTTGATTGCTCTGTTAAGGTAAGTTGGAGTTCACCATTATAGTATGATGTGACCATCTTTTCGATAGAAATATAATCACCAACTTTAAGTTCATCATAGATGACATTTAAGTTATCCATGTTAGAAACGTATTTGTTCGCAAATACGGTGATATCATTTCCACCAAGATTTACTTTAATCTTCCAGTCTTTACCAGATTTGCCGCTTACTCCAGCGGATACTTTTTCAGTAACTAATCCACTTGTGAGATTGGCTAAAATGGATTGATTATATGTCTGCAAGTTATCGTAACTTGTTACGGTAACTGGTTCAATATAACCTTCCTTATTGGTTAGTGCGGCAGAAGTGATATATTTAGTTTCCAAAATGCCATTATAGTTTTGAAGCGTTGATTGTACAGTGATTTCCTTACCAGCAGCAATTGATGCGACTTGTCTATTATAGACATACATTCCATATGAACCATCTTGAACATAGAAGGAATTACCAACTGTACCAATAACAATTCCAGTGAATGTGTATGAATCAGAAGTGGTGCCTCCTGATGATAAGTTAGCAGCAGCTTCATAAGCTTCTTTCATACCTGAAGAAGTTGATGGAGTATCTCCTCCTCCAGAACTACCATTAACGGTGATAGCACATGTTCTTGAAATTCCACTATAAGTGGCGGTAATTGTAGCGCTTCCTGCTTTATTAGCAGTAACGGTAACACTTGTTCCTGAAGTAGCACTTAACGAAGCAACTGATAAATCAGATGTTTCCCAAGTAACATTACCTGTACCATTTGATGCGGTGGCAGTGATGATAGTGGTTTCATCAATTTCAAGTGTCGCACTTGATTTATTAAGTGATAATGAAGGTGTGACTGTACTACTACCTCCATTAGTGGCTTTATAGAAGGAGACAGGGTCGCCTTGAGAAGAATTGCTATAGAATCTAAAGTAATTTGAGTTGTATCTAAGTGTAAGTGATCCATCCTTTAAGACCATATTGCTGTCACTAATTGAGACGGTTTGGCTTCTTTTTGATGTGCTTGAATCAAAATTACCGGTTGATGATGCGCCATAATAATGACCTTCAGCAGATTTTAATGAATAATTACTACCATTCTTTTCAAGAGTGAATTTCTTAGCATCATAATCACCGGTAATTGAATTATTAGAAATAGTTACAGCAAATTGATTGCCACTATTTGATTTTGTTAAAGCAACAGAGCCATCAAGAGCTTTATTAGCGGACTCTGCAACAAGTAAATAATCACCCGAATAATCGGAGAGAGCACTTGTCACTTTTGTGTAAGTAGTCTCTGTTGATTCACTTACTGTTATTTTCACACCGGCAGTTTTTATAATACTTCCTTGAGTTGCAGTAGCAGTGATTGTCGCTTCTCCAACCGCCTTACCAGTCACTAATCCAGAAGAACTATCTACTGTAGCAATACTAGTATTGCTTGAAGTAAATGAAATGCTTGCAGCTGGATAAATATAGCTTGGATTAGTGGTGACACTTACGGTAGTGGTTTTATTTAAACCTAAATTAGTAGTGCCTGCACTAACGGAAATAGAAGTTAAATTGACTGGCGTTGGTTCAGTAACGGTAACACTACAAGTAGCTTTTACACTTGTATCAAGTGCACTAGTAGCGGTAATAGTAACTGGTGTAGACGATCTTGCTTTACCAGTAACTAATCCAGTTGAACTAACAGTTGCAACACTTGTGTTGCTACTTGTCCATGTAACATCTGTGCTAGCATCGCTTGGAGTGACGCTAGATACTGATAATTGAAGTGTTTGTCCTTCTTGAACACTAGCGCTTGTTTTATTTAATGAAATTGAGGTTGGTTTAGTAGCGGTGCTTGCTTTGCATATTTCTTTAGTTGCCTCGTTTGTGTTTCCCCAAATACGGCAAGCATAGCTTCTATCATCAATAAATGGGTTTCTATTGAAACTCCATGATTTACCCTTGACCGTTCTTTCACCACTTAGTACTTGGTTTCTAAGTATTTCGGTTGAATCAACAGGATAATCAAGATTCCATTTTAATAAAGTAGATAATTTACCCATTGTACCTGTTGAGGTAGAAACGGTACTATCAGTAGTTTTATCAACAAGTGAAAGTTTGCTTTTTTCTTGAACAGCACAATAAAAGATAATGCGTGCGCATATTCCTCTATATTGAGGAGCGTTAAATTCATTTGGATCGTAGTTCTGCCCTTCGTTATAAAAAGCGTTTCCTCTACTTGAGTTATCTGCTGTGAATGTTGGTCTAACCATGTGTGGATCACCTTCAATGGATCCGCCTCCACGTGAATTTGGCCAAACGTGTTCTTTGTTCATTGCGCCTCTACTTCCGCCTGTACCTCTATAGAAGGCAGTAATTTGGTCGTTAGAAGCATCATCAGGTTTAAAAGCATCACAGTATGGCAAATAGTTCCAAATAGAACCATATGCTGTAGAGCATTTCTTTGGATGAATTAGATTATATAATTCTGTCTTTAATGCATCTCCAGTTGATGATGTAGAGATGTCTTTATAGTAAGTTTGAGCAACACTATCAGTTAAGATAGGGTCTCCAGTTAAACCTCTAGTAGGTAGTGATCTTAAAAATGTTTCATCGTCACTTGCGTTAACACTGGTAGCATCATTATTAGATGAAAAAGCTGCACCAGCACCAACTAAAAGTGAGAAAGATAACAATAGACCGAGTAATATGTGTTTTCCTTTTTTCATATAACCTCACTCGCTACGTAAGCGCATACATTATCATTATAAGCGCATGTGTACATAAAGAAAAGTAGTTCCGATAAAATCGAAAAAAGTGCACGCAATCACGTGCACTTATCGTTTGTATTTATATCGATTATTGTTCTTTTCTTCTACGAAGAGCGAGATAACCACCGATAGAGGCCACACTAATTGTGGTGATAATTATTATAATCGCAATGTAGTTGCTTTCACTGATTGAGAACATTCCTGGAGTGAAATAACCAGTACCGCTAATTACATAATCACCATTATTATTAACAATAGATTTTCCATGATGCTTAGCCCAGTCTATTAATCTTTCTCTACCTTGAGAAACAACATAATCTGTGCTTGTCATGAAAGTAGCTCTATCAGCAGCAGACATGCTTTCAAAGTAACCTTTAGCAACATCAAATTTGGTTTCACATTGTCCATTTGTATCTTCGTACATAATATAGTTAGCAACATTTGTTGGAGTTTCGCATCCGCCATATGTGATTTCAATGCTAGAAATATAGATAGCGCCATTATCAGAGCGAATTCCAACATATTGGTAACTACCAGTGAATGTTATAGTTCCAGTTGATGATGTTGAACCAATTAATGTTCCTTGTGAAGATGAATTGTATAAATCGCTTGCAGCAGTGTAAGCGGAATTCTTGCCATATACTTTAATTGTGTTTGATCCACTTCCTACATTGATTGTAACTGAAGTAATCATTCCTCCGGAAGTTGTAGAAACGATTCCAGAATTGCTGTTTTTGCTTCTCATTTGGATGTTGTCGCTACCATCTTTAGCACTATTACCCGCGTATCGTGCATTTGAGGATTTTGCGATATTCGAAAAGTCTGTGTATGTTGTTCCTGTAGCAGGTAAATCAGCGGCGGTTATAGTATCAGTTACTGATACAACTGAAGAATGTGCTTGTCTTTGGACTTGAACAGTTAAGGAACAACTCAATGTTTCATAAGTAACGCCATTAGTGAATGTCTTATTTGTTAATGTGCCTCCGCTAGCAGCATCTTTATAAACAAATTGATAGTCACTAAAGGTAAAACCTGATAATTCGTTATCAAAATTATCTTTAACTGTTATATCGCTTGCAGTTATTGTTTCACCGACAATATAGGTCTTACTAACTGAAGCAGATATAGAGGAAATAACATAAATGCTATATGAATTATCTTTTGTTACATCTTTTTCTGTATATGTGACAGTGACTGTTTTTTGACCACCAGTAGTCATACTTGGTGAGCTGACACTTGTAGGTGTTACTGTAGCATCAGATCCATCGCTATAGTTGGCAGTAACAACAAGCCCTGTGTAATTGAATGTAGAATTTTTAATGAAACTAGTTTGTACATTTGTAGTATCTAATGAAATACTTGTTAACGTTTTTTCAGCAGGTGCGCTTGCAAGTTTATATAGAGACAGTGCTCCACCAGTACCTGTTGAATAACATGCGAACCCATATGTTCCATTGTTTCTAAGATTTGCGTTTACTGAGGAATCACTATTTCCTTTATTTACAAATTCGTAAGTTGATGTTCCGGTGACGGTCCACTTTGCATAATCGCCTGTTCCACTTGCAATAAGTGCCGCTTGATTTTTGGTTCCGTTTCCTGCTGCGTATTTTGCTTCAGAAGTATTATAAATTGTCCAATAATTTCCGCTTGGAGCAATATGCCAAACAATATCGGATTCTGGTGAAGTAATTATATTACTAGTAATTGTTACTTCTTTGTATGAAAGTCTATTTGATGAAATAGTGTTTTTCATTGCGTTGTTTGAGTAAACAATCACATAATCACCCTCGGTAATAGACCCGGAATATAATGTTGCATTTCCTCCTGATGAACTTACAGTGATGTCAACAGAGTCCGAATAAGTTGTACCACTCACAGTCATAGAGGCTTTAATAGTTGCACTTCCTGCAGCTTCGCCTGTAACTGTTATAGAACTTCCACTAGTGGAAGAAAGAGTTACATATGATGAACCACTTGTTACTGACCAAGTAATTGTTGGTGTTCCAGCGTTCTCGGTGGTTGCAGTTAATGTTGATGTTCCGTTAACAGCAATTGAAGACGAGCTTGCAGAAACACTTATAGTTGGAACTGGTGCTGATGTAATCGTAATTTCCTTCGAACCAATTGTTACATCGTTATATTTACAATATATAGTTGCACTACCAGCAGCAACACCTGTAACGGTTGCAACGGAACTTGTTGTTGAAGTTGTTCCTTTTGAAACGGTTGCTTTTGAGGTAGCACTTGAAGACCACGTAATTTTAGAAGCATCAGTAACGTTTTGTAATGATGCAGTTAATGTAATATTGTTTCCAATGACCACAGAAGAATTTCCGGTAATATTTGCAATTGGATCAGTTCCTGCAGAAATTTCACCATTCTTAACAGTAGCTGAACAGTTGTTTGTATTTTCATAATTAGCACCACTAGATGGATAAGAATAATTAGACCATCTAAAAGACGAATTATTATTGTTGTTCCAAATTAAATCAACCCATGATGGGTGGTCAATGAAAGGATTTCTATTTTTTTGTACGCTTTGAATTTTTGAATTAAATGTTTTTTCCCAATCTGAAACAGGATCGTCGTGGTGCCATTTTAATAGCATTTGAAGATACGAATCTTTAAAACAATTGGTGTATCCCGACCCACTACCAAATACAGAAGAGCCCTCTCCACTTACCCACTTATCTGGTGAGCCTAAATTTTTACTACCACTTTCCTGTTTGTAATAGCAAGCAACGGCATAAAAGTAGATTCTCGCTATATCACCTTTTCGATTGTCAAATGGTTCAAATACAGTTCCGCTGACAAAAGAAGTTTCAGTTGATGTTCCTTTTCTGTTTGAATATGTATCATTTGAATGCTTCCATACAGTTCCATTTGCGGTAATTCCATACGGAAAATTGCTACGCTCGCCATTTATTTTTCCATCACTAGGGATAACTATAAAACCATCGCTTCCTTGAGCGGATTCAGCGCTACCCCACCAGGACTTTGGAATAGAGTGCTCTCTATTATAACAATCACCAACAGATGAGTAAGATCCGCATTTATTAGTCGTTGGTATAAAGTTGGTTGTGTCAGAATAAACATCATACATTTTTCCATCGCTACGCGTATAGCAACTATTGTATAAATCCCATAAGCCACCATAGCTAACATTTGTAAGGTTTTTTACTGTTTCATATGTGCTATTAAGTAAATCGGTTCCTGTTCCGGAAACAGACGAATAATATGTTCCGTAATCGCTAGCAGCCTTCAACTGTTGAGCAGGGGTTTGGGATTCAGCAATCGCTAATCCTAATACACTAACAGCAGAAAAAGACAGTGCTGCTGACACTAATAATCCGATGTGTTTAATTAATTTTGTTTTCATAATTGTTTGCTATGAGATTGTCTTCATAGCCCTCCGCGTATAAACATGCGCTATATAGTTATACATAATATAAATAGTAAATGTAAGCGTTTTCTTGAAAAAATTTAATGTAAATGTTTTCTGTAATTTTTTTCACTCAAAAAAGTTTTAATTTTCACATGAAATTCGCATAAATATTTATAAAATATGAGACTTTGTTTTATAATTTTACTATTCGGGGTAACTAAATATGGAAAAATACATTCTCGCTATTGATCAAGGCACAACTTCCACTCGTGCCATTATTTTTGATAAAGAAGGGAAACTTAGATCATCTGCCATGAGAGAACTTGAAAACTTATTCCCTCATGAAGGATGGGTGGAAATTGATCCATTAAAAATATGGATTGGAACAGTTGATGTTGTTAACGAAGTTCTCATTCGCGCAGATTTAACAATGAATGATATTGACTCTATTGGGGTTACTAACCAACGTGAAACTGCGATTGTCTGGGATAAGAAAACTGGAAAACCTGTTTATAACGCAGTTGTCTGGCAATCCCGTCAATCTGAAAAAATCTGTGATGAATTTGAAAAATATAAAGACTTAATCCACGAGAAAACTGGATTACTCATTAACCCATATTTCTCCGCTAGTAAGATAAGATTTATCTTAGATAATATCCCAAATGGTCAAAAAAGAGCGGAAGCAGGAGAGTTATTATTCGGTACAGTTGATACTTGGCTTATCTATAAGATGACACTTGGTCAAAAACATTTAACTGATGTCACTAACGCAAGTAGAACGATGTTATTTAATATCTTCACTTTAGAATGGGATAATGAATTACTAAAATTATTTAATATTCCTAAGAAGATGCTTCCTGAAGTTCTTCCATCAAGTGCAGATTATGGTCTAGCTTCTTATTTCTCTAATTCAGTCCATATTTATGGAGTAGCAGGTGACCAACATGCATCACTATTTGGTCATAACTGTTTTGATGAAGGAGAATCTAAAAACACATACGGCACAGGTTGCTTTATGCTTATGAATACTGGTGAAAAACCAATTCTTTCTAAGAATGGTTTATTAACCACTATTGCCTGGAAAGTAGATAATAAAGTTTGCTACGCTCTTGAAGGTAGTGTCTTTATCGGTGGAGCCTCCGTTCAATGGCTACGAGATGGACTAAAAATTATTAAAACAAGCGCGGATAGTGAACACGAAGCTAAAAAAGTAGAAAGTTCTGATGGAGTCTACGTTGTGCCTGCTTTCGTAGGACTAGGCACTCCATATTGGGATGATGATGTTAGAGGCGCTGTTTTTGGCATGACACGCGCAACAACTAAATCTCATTTAATTAGAGCAACTCTTGAAGGTATTGCCTATCAATCTAGAGATGTCTTTGAAGTCATGAAGAAAGAAAGTGGCATCAATATTAAATCTCTTCAAGTTGATGGTGGAGCGACTGCTAACGAGATACTTATGCAGTTCCAAAGCGATATTCTTCAAATTGAAATTAAAAAACCTGTATGCTTAGAAACTACTGCTTTAGGCGTAGCCTATCTAGCAGGTCTATATAGTGGATATTGGCATAACCTTGATGAAGTTCATTCCACTCATAGATATCAAGCTACTTTTAAACCAAAAATGAGTAAGAAAGAAGCTGAAAGAAGAGTAGAAGGATGGAAACTAGCGGTGGAAGCTGCTAGAGTATTTAAACCTAGAAAGGACTAATAATGGATATCGCACCTATTTCAAAAGAACAATTTGATGTTGTCTATGAAAACCTCAGAGTAAATCCTAAGCTTGATAAAGAATTTATCTATCAAGCCTATTTAGTTGCGATTGAAGGTGCGTCTCAACTTATAAATAGCAATGTCCTTGGTAGGGTAGTGCCTATTAACCCAGTTGTCTTAATTTTATATATCGTTAATGATTATGGATTTTATATTGATTCAAGAAAACTTGATCCAAAATCCGTTATTGATAATGATGAGGCAATGCAAAGCATCATCTCTACTTCACTAGATAAATATTTCACAAACGAACATCTTTCATTTCAAAATAACACAAAGATATCAAAATATTCTCCTCAAATATCAACCCTTTCTTTAGGGTTAAACTTTGTTTTAGGAGTGCTTTCTCGCTATAAAAAAAGAGATCCAAAATCTACTTTATTAACTGACATCCTTTCTAAAGGATTTTCAATGGCGAAAGCTATCACCGAACTTATTGTTGACGGATTTGAAACTGAAGCTTTCTCCACTTGGAGAACTCTTCATGAAACAGAATGTATTTTGATTTTATTAATGAATAATGGCGAAGCCACTATTAAGTCATATCTTCGTCATATGGACTATTCAGTTGCATACCGTGGACTATATGGCACAAAAGAAGAAACCGATAAAATCTTTGAAGAAATCAAAGAAGAAATGAAAAAACTCGACTTAAAGAGTAAAGACATGAAGAAATTCATTGAATATGGTTGGCTAACTTCAATTAAAGGTGCGACAGAAACTGAAGGATTCAAATTTAACTTCCGTGATGGAGTAGAAAGAATCGCTAAACTTAGTGAATATTCTAAAACCTATGAAATGGCGAGTGAAATCGCTCACTCATCACCTCTTTTAATTTATTCTAGAAGTGATTATTTTTTGCATCTCACTTTAGTAAATCTATATGCATCATTTTTTAGACTAGAAGAAATATTCGCAAAGATATACTTATCAAGCATTAAGCAAAGTGAAGCCGAAAGATACTTCTTACTTAGACAAACTTATTTCTCTTCTCTTCAAATAATTTATAATAACGAACAAAACTTCTTTAAAAAGAGGTAAAAAAAGAGAACTCATCGCGAGTTCTCTTTTAATTTAATTCAAAGAATTAATTCATCATACATCCGCGTAGCAGCTACCACCGATGAATTCTCTCATAAGTGAGTTACATGGAACCCATTCATCTGGGAGATCGACGAAGTATTTAAGCATACGTAGAAGTCTTTCTGCAGTTGGGAAGTATTGACTTTCCTTATCAATTTCTTGAAGTAGTGGCATTGCGTATTTCTTCATGACACAAAGTTCATAAGAAAGCATTGAGTTATAAACATAGTTTGCGCCTTCTTGAGTGTCATAAATCCAGGTGAATTCGCCTCTTCTAACGCTTGGCCACATTCCGATTGTGTCTTCTGCGCCAGTCCCGCGGAATTTGTAGTCTCTAACGATACGTCTAAGAAGACGTAAATCAGTGATAGAAACTGGGTTATGGTTATCTAGACCAATCTGAGCTTGTGGAGCAATAAAGATTTTGAATTTTTGATGCTTTGGAATAAGGGTAGTAAGTCTATCATTAAGCGCGTGGATACCTTCAATAATGATTGGTTCGTTTTCTGCAACTTGTAGGACTCTACCAGGAACGCGTTTACCAGCTTTGAAGTCAAATTTTGGCATTTGAACTTTTTCACCACTGATTAGATCAAGCATATTCTTATTGAATAAATCGATATCAAGAGCCTCAATTGATTCAAGATCTGGTTTACCATCTTCATCAAGAGGTACTTCAGATTTTGGTAGATAATAGTCATCAATCGAAATACGAATTGGTTTAATTCCTCTAGAGAGGAGTTCAATTCTAAGTCTATTCGCGAATGTTGTTTTTCCTGAACTAGATGGTCCAGCGATACAAATTAAACGAATATTAGAAATATCTTTTTGAATCATTTCACCAAGTTCACAAAGCATTCTGTTATGACGAGCTTCGCAAAGTTGGATGAAATCAACAATACCATCATGAGAGATGTGTTTATTAATACCCGCAACGCTATCAGCGCCTGTAATTAAACCCCATTCATGAGATTCTTTAAGTGTCTTACCGAACGTTGGAGCATCTTCAAATGGTGGAATCTTTCCTTTAGCTTCTGCACGTGGATATTGGATAATCATTCCAGGCGCATATAGTCTAAGGACATAATCTTTTAAATATCCAGTGGATGGAACCATATGTGAGAACATATAGTTTAAATAACCATCACAGTCATATAGGTGAACTGTTTTTTCTGGACGATATTGTAAGATATCGAGTTTGTCGAGTAATCCGTTTTTAACATAGATATCTTTAGCTTCTTCATTGCTCACGACAAAGCGTTTGAGTGGGTAATCGGCTTTGATAATTTTCTTAACTTCTTCGTCGATATTCTTAACCATTGTCATATCGCACTTTGGTCCTTTTAAAATTTGGACAAAGATTGAACGTGAAACGTTATAGCAGAAGCGAATTTCGACATCTGGATAAACACGTTTAAAGGCCATTGCAACAACGAATCTAAGTGATGATTCATATGTCTTAATAGCGTCTTGATCTTTAACAGTTAAAAAATCAACTTTAGCGTCATAATATACTTCGTATGTTAATTCTCTAACACGGTTATTAACACGAGCACATATGATTTCTTTATTATCACTAACTAAGTCAAGAAGTCTAACTTTCTTTTCGAATGTTTCTTCTTTACCTAAATATTTGAGGGTGAATGACATAGTTTTTCCTCCTATTTTCGCTATTTAATCATAAGAGATAATTTATATTTAAGCAAGCGCTTACATACGTGAAAGTGCGCAAAAAGAAAATGCCCCGAATGGGACATATTCTATTACCAACCGAGACAGCCGTGTTTCTCGGATCGCTGGGATCCACTCATTGAGTGCGCCGTGGTCGAATGCTGACTTTCCACCTTTGGTAATTACATTTTATATCAATCTTTTATTACTTCAATATTAATCTTTTTCTATAAAATAAAAAGATGGCTATATTGCTATAACCATCCTTTAGTTTAATGACAATTTTTAATGACTACTTTATCATCTTGATAATCCACTAAATAGGAGTCACTAGTGTTAACTTCGCCCATCACAATTGCTTTAGCGATAGGTGTCTCAACATTGTTTTGAATAAATCTCTTTAGTGGACGTGCGCCAAACTCAAGCGAGTAAGCTGAATCAAGAATATAGTGTTTAAGTGCATCAGTAAATTTAAATGAATAATAAGATTCTTTAAGTCTATCACTAAGAAGTCTAAGTAACTTTTCAGTAACCTTAAGTTGAACTTCCTTATTAAGTGGTGAGAAATAGACAATCTCATCAATTCTATTAAGGAATTCTGGCTTGAAGGTGCGGTGGAGTAATTCGTTAACTTCATCACGTTTACCTTCTAAGAGAAGATCACTACCAAGGTTAGAAGTCATAATGATAATTGTGTTCTTAAAGTCAATTATTCTTCCTTGGGAGTCCGTAAGTCTACCATCATCAAGGATTTGAAGAAGGAGATTAAATACTTCAGGATGTGCTTTTTCGATTTCATCGAATAAGACAATTGAATATGGATTTCTTCTTACTTGTTCAGTAAGTTGACCACCTTCTTCATATCCAACATATCCTGGTGGGGCTCCAATAAGTCTACTCGTTGAATATTTCTCCATATATTCACTCATATCGATACGAATCATATGTTGTTCAGAATCAAATAATGATTCCGCTAAAGCTCTACTAACTTCAGTTTTACCAACACCAGTAGGGCCTAAAAACATAAACGAACCGATTGGTTTATTTTGATCTTTGATTCCGGCTCTTTGACGAAGAATTGCGTTACTAACAAGTTCAATTGCTTCATCTTGACCAATAACTCTCCTTTGAAGAGTTTCTTTAAGATGGAGAACCTTCTCTCTTTCACTTTCGTTGATTTTTCCAACTGGAATATGAACCATCTTAGCGACAATCTTAGCGATTTCGTTTTCGGTGACAACTTCAGAAAGAATTCTTCCTCCTTTTTGGTCACTTTCAATTTTCGCTAATCGTTTCTCAATTTCAGGAATTTCTTGATATTGAAGTTTACTAGCTCTTTCATAGTCTCCACTTGTGAAAGCGTTATTAAGATCAAACTTCGCCTTATCTAGAGAAATCTTTAGATTTTTAGCTTCGTTAATTTCTTCTTTTTCTTTCTCCCATTTCTTGGAGAGTTCTTCTTCATTTTTCTTAGCTTCATCTAAAGATGCATCAATCTTCGCTAAACGCTTAAGCGCGGATTCATCTTTCTCTTTTTTAAGAGCAACTTTTTCAATTTCAAGTTGTTTAATCTTACGTCTAAGTTCATCTAGTTCAGTAGGTGTGGATTCAATTTCTACACGTATCATCGCACAGGCTTCATCTACTAAGTCGATAGCCTTATCTGGAAGGAATCTAGAAGTGATGTATCTATTTGAAAGATTAACCGCTGCGACTAAAGCGTTATCGGTAATCTTAACACCATGATGAGTTTCGAATTTCTCTTTTAGTCCTCTTAATATTGAAATAGTGTCTTCTAATGTAGGTTCGTTAACCATCACTGGTTGGAAACGTCTTTCAAGAGCTTTATCTTTTTCAATATAATTACGATATTCATTTAGTGTAGTAGCACCAATACAATCTATATCGCCTCGAGCTAGCATTGGTTTAAGTAAGTTAGCAGCGTCCATCGCTCCATCGGTGCGACCTGCTCCAACAATAAGGTGAATTTCATCGATAAATAGGATGATTTTTCCATTGCTTTCCTTAATTTTATTAAGGACTGCTTTAAGTCTTTCTTCGAATTCACCTCGATATTTAGCACCTGCTACAAGCGCACCCATATCTAGTTCATAAATAGTTTTATCTTTAAGTGATAGAGGAACATCGTTATTCACAATACGCATAGCAAGTCCTTCAATAATTGCGGTTTTACCAACACCTGGTTCACCAAGAAGGATGACGTTATTTTTGTTCTTGCGAGCTAAAACTTCGATGATTTTTCTAATCTCATCATCTCGCCCAATGACAGGATCAACTTTTCCGTCTCTACAAGCTTTAGTGATATCTCGCCCAAACTTTTCAAGAATCTTGTCATCGTGTTCGTAGTCATTCATTTCATTCATGTTCATAATTCTACCTCCTTTTTTCGTTTTGATTTGGCACTCTCATTTAAGGAGTGCTAACTACATTATACAACGAAATTGGCACTCGTCAATAGTGAGTGCTAAAAATCTTTGTTACAAAGTAAAATTATTGAAAAACTTTAAACTTGCTTCGCTTTGTCTTTACTTTTGTTTCTATAAAATATAGAATGTTTACGTTTTGTTAATGATTCTCAATTTTGATTGAGAAACAAATAAGGAGAAAAAATATGGCAAAAAAAGCAATGGTCTATATTCAAAGTGGTGGTCCTACTTCCGTTATTAACTCCTCTTTATATGGAGCGATTAAAGAAGCTGAACTTCATTCAGAAGAAATATCTGGAATCTATGGTTCTCTTCATGGAATTGAAGGATTACTCTGTGATGATTTAATTGACCTTGGTAAAGAAGATAAAAACACAATCGAATTACTTAAACAGACTCCAGGTTCAATCCTTGGAACATCTCGTCATAAACTTCCAAAAGATTATCATGATAAAGAATACTCTTTAATCATCGATACCTTAAAGAAACATAACATTGGTTACGTCTTTGTTAATGGCGGAAACGATTCCATGGATACATGCGCAAAATTAAGTGCATTATGTAAAGAACTTGGTTTAGATATCAAAGTTATGGGTGTTCCAAAAACTGTTGATAATGACCTTGCTGAAACCGATCACTCAAATGGATTTGGTAGTGCAGCAAAATATATCATTAACACAGTTAAAGAAATCATTATTGATGCGAAATGCTATAAGAAAGGTAAAGTCTTCATCATTGAAATCATGGGTCGTAACGCTGGTTGGTTAACCGCTGCTGTCGACCTCCTTCCAGAAGGACTTCGCCCAGATTTAATTTATCTACCAGAAAATAAATTTGACCTTGAAAAATTCTTAAGTAACGTCAAATCACTTTATGAAAAGAAAGGCAACGCTATCGCAGCGATTTCCGAAGGAATTATCTTTGAAAGAGATGAATCAAATGTCAGAGTTGATAGCTTCGGACATAAGCAACTCGGTGGTGCTGCGGCAGATTTAGCAAAGATTGTTGAATCTAGACTTGATTTACCAACTAGATCAATTGAACTTTCTCTTCCACAAAGAGCGTATTCATTCCTCACCAGTAAAGTTGACCAAGATGAAACAATTATGTGTGGTCGACTCGCGGTCCAAAAAGCTCTTGAAGGTATGTCTGGACACATGATTGCAATTAAACGTGTTTCCTCAAAACCATATCAAGTTAGATTTGAACCAGTGGATATCACTAAGATTGCTAACGTTGAAAGAAGAGTACCAACTTCAATGATGGTTGATGATACTAAAATGGCCGATTCATTTAAAGAATATTGCTTCCCACTTATTCAAGGAGAAATTCCTGTTGAATACGAAAATGGTGTCATTAAATCCGCAGTTTTAAAGAAAGTTAAAGTTCAATAAATAAAAAACTAGCATTGAAAGTCAGCACTTTGTGTTGACTTTTTTTGTAAAAAAAATAATAATTTTCACATAGGTAAAACGCGTATGAAAAAATACTTAGAAAGTCTATCTGAACTAAAAAGAATGTTAATTTTATCAATAGCGATTGCGTTGGTGGTCATTTTAATTATGCTTGCTCCAATGTTTGCCGCTAATCAACCTGGATGGTTAATTGGTGCAGCCATTGGCTCTGTTATTGAAATCATTAACGTCTTCCTTCTTTATAAAGGTTCAGAATACGCTATGAAATCACTTAAAGCTGGTTGGTTTCTAATTATGTATTTTTTACGCATGACACTTTATCTAGCTGGATTTGTGTTAACTGCCTTCCTTGGCTTTGGATTTTTATATGGTGGAATGCAAATTGAACCTATCCCAGCATTTAATTATTCAATTTGGGGAGTATTAATTGCCTATACACCAGCCCAAATTGTTGTAATTATCTCGATGCTTCTTAGAAAGAAGAGTCCATTAACAATTGCGGAAACTAATGAAGAGAATAAAGGAGAATAGAAGTGGACAAATTCATTGGACCAGATAATTTAAAATTTGCTCCAAACGCAGAAACTATTGTCGCTGTAGCACTTTGTATTGTGCTATCTATTTTTCTAATTATTGTTGGAATTATCTTTAAACACGCTGATCCAACCAAAAGACCAAAAGGTATCATTCTTCTTTTTGATCTCGCAATCGAAAAACTCGATAACTTTGTATATACAAATATGGGTTCGGGGTTTGAAAACTTCGGTGGATATTTATTGGGTGTTATTTTGTTCTTATCATCTAATTTCCTCATTGGTTTAGTGGGTCTACCAACTCCAATGACTTATCTACCAATTCCATTAACTCTTGGACTATCAACATTTGTGATGATTCACGTGACATCCATTCGTTATACGAAATGGAAATATTTTAAACGTTACGTTGAACCATTCGCGGTATTTTTACCGGTTAATTTACTTTCAATGTGGGCGCCTTTACTATCACTTACCCTTCGTTTATTTGGTAATGCGTTAGTAGGATGGGTTCTTTTAACTTTAGTTAACTGGGCATTAACAAGCTTTAGTGCTGTTCCAGGAGAAACTTTCTTTATTGGAATCCAATCTGGACAATTCGTCCAAAGCGGAAACACATTCTCTCATGCGCTTGATTTCTTAACTGTTGGAGTTGGCACTCCACTTTTACATGCGTATTTTGATGTGTTTAGTACCCTCATTCAAACGTTAGTGTTTATCTCACTAACAACCTTGCTTATCGCGCAAGAAAAACCAGATCTTGAAGAAGTGCCAACTTCGCTAGGATCTAGAAAGGAGATATAGAAATGACAGATATCGGTATGATCGCTCTTGCAGCTGCTATCGCCATCTTCTCTAGTGGATGTTCATCCTTAGGTGAAGCTATGCTTATTACAAAAGCAATTGATGGTATGGCAAGAAATCCAGAAGCTAGTAGCAAACTATCATCTTCGATGATTATCGGTGCAGCCCTTGTTGAAACATGTGGTATTTACGCCTTACTTGTTGCTATCCTTCTTATCTTTGTCCTTCCAGGAAGCATTCCAGTTGCACCAGCAGCCTAATTTCATTCTTTAATTAATTTTTAAGGAGGTAAAAAATGAAAAGAATCGGGAAAATAATCTTCCCAATCTTATCTATCCTTGCCTTATCTAGTTGTAGTGGTTCTCCATTCACTAGTGAGGAATTCACAAGCAGAATCTTCTTTAATCTGTGGGATTTTTTAATCGTCCTAACAGCATTTATAGTTCTTGTGCTTATCGCTTTCTTTTTCGCTTATAAACCAATCAAGGAATTTGCTAAAAAAAGAGCGGATTATGTTGAAGGAAAGATAAGAACTGCTGAGGAAAGAGAAAAGAAATCTCAAAATTTAATAAGTGAAGGCGAGAAGAGTCTTTTAGAATCTAAAAGAAACGCTGCACTTATCGTTGATGAAGCTCGTGAAAACGCTGCAAAAATTAAAGATGAAATTATAAATGAAGCAAAGCTTGAGGCTCAAAACGAAAAGAAGAAAGCCCAAGAAGAAATCGCTCAAGAAATTGAAGCTAATAAAGATGCCATCCATAAAGAAATCGTGGATGTAGCCCTTAAAGCATCTGAAGAATTACTTAATCGTGAAGTCTCTAAAGAGGATAACAAACGTCTACTTGATGACTTTGTCGATAATCTTAATAAGAAAGAGAAATAATGGATTCACTATATTCTAGATATTCATCTGCACTTCTTTCGTTAGCGATAGTGGAAAACAAAGTTAACGATTATAAAGACGCCATCAAGGATTTGTTGACGATTTTTAAAAGTGAAGAAAAAATCGAAAAATATCTAGAATCATATTTTGTTAGTGAAGAAGATAAATATTCCTTTATCGAAGAACTTACTAAGAAATATAAACTTAAACATTTAGGTCCATTCTTAAAGCTTCTTGTCCATAAACATCGCTTCTTTATCTTTGATAAAATTGCGAAAGAATTCATTTTAGAGGCCAATGAATCTTTAGGAATTTTAGAAGGATTTATCTATTCAGTTAATCCATTAAGTGAATTAGAAATCAAAAAGGTCAGTGAATCAGTTTCAAAGAAAATGAATCAAACTGTAGAACTTAAAAACCTTATTGATGAAAGGCTTATCGGAGGAATTAAAGTCGTGGTCCATGACCATGTCTTTGATGGCTCAATTAAAGGTAAGCTTGAAAACTTAAAAAATAATCTTAATGAAAGGAGGAATACGAAATGAAAATCAATTCAAGTGAAATCTCAGCTTTAATTAAAAAACAAATTGAAGATTTTGAGCATAAAGTTGAATCTGATGACGTTGGAACAGTAGTCACAATCGGTGATGGTGTTGCTTTGGTGTATGGTCTTGATAAAGCAATGCTAGGTGAACTAGTGCTTTTCCCTAATGATGTTTATGGTATGGTCATGAACCTCGAAGAAGAAAACGTTGGCTGTGTTTTACTAGGTAGCGACATACAAATCAAAGAAGGCGATTTAGTAAAACGCACCCATCAAGTCGTGGAAGTTCCCGTAGGGAACGCTCTTCTTGGTAGAGTCGTAAACGCTCTTGGACAACCTATTGATGGACTTGGTGATATTAAGTCTAAAAAGACTCGTCCAGTTGAAAGAATCGCTCCAGGTGTCATGTTTAGAAAAAGCGTTGATACACCTTTACAAACCGGTATTAAAGCTATCGATGGAATGATTCCAATTGGAAGAGGCCAAAGAGAACTTATTATCGGCGACCGTCAAACTGGTAAAACCGCTATTGCAATCGATACAATCATTAACCAAAAAGATCAAAACGTTATTTGTGTTTATGTCGCCATCGGTCAAAAGAATTCAACCGTTGCATCTATCGTTGATAAACTCAAAAAGAACGATGCTATGAAATATACAGTCGTCGTAAGTGCAACCGCTAGTGAACTTGCTCCACTTTTATATTTAGCCCCATATAGTGGAATGGCAATGTCTGAAGAGTGGCTCGAAGAAGGAAAAGATGTTCTTATCATCTTTGATGATCTTTCTAAGCACGCAGTTGCCTATCGTACACTTTCACTCTTACTAAAACGTCCAAGTGGACGTGAAGCCTACCCAGGTGATGTTTTCTATCTTCACTCTAGACTTCTTGAAAGAGCCTGTAAACTCGATGACGCTCATGGTGGTGGTTCAATTACTGCTTTACCAATCATCGAAACACAAGCTGGAGATATTTCAGCCTATATTCCTACAAATGTAATTTCTATTACAGATGGTCAGATATTCTTAATTACTGACTTATTTAACGCTGGTCAAAGACCTGCTGTTGATAGTGGTCTATCGGTTAGCCGTGTTGGAGGTGCTGCTCAAACTAAAGCGATGAAACAAGTCGCGAATAGTTTAAAGATTGAACTTGCTAATTACCGCGAACTTCAAGCATTCTCCCAATTTGGTAGTGACCTTGATGAAGACACTAAACGTGTTCTCACTCATGGTAAGGTACTTATGGAAGTCCTTAAACAAGATCAATATGATACCTATCCTCTCGATAGACAAGTCGTGGAATTATTCGCTGCTAAACATCGCTATTTAGAAGAATTAGATGTTGAAGAAATTAAGCCTTGCTTAAATAAGTTATATCAATATCTTAAATCTTCACATCAATCTTTGATTGATGAAATAAATAAAGAAAAGAAAATCTCTGAAACTTTAGAAGAAAAACTTCATAAAGCCATCAAAGATTTCTTTGAACTAAATAAATAAAATTTATGGCACAAAATTTAAATAAAACGAAACGAAGAATTGCCTCTGTTAATTCCACCAAGAAGATGACAAACGCGATGGAACTCGTCGCGACTGTTAAACTTGGTAGATATAAATCTCTCCTTGAGAAAAATAGAGCGTACGTGGAAGAAATTGTTAATCTCGTCCACACTCTTTTCCTTCGTCAAATTGAAGGAGAAGAGAACATCTTTCAAGCCGAGAATTCTGCTACCAAGAATCTCTATCTAGTCATAACCTCTAATTTAGGTCTATGCGCTTCGTTTAATAATGACGTCTATAAATATGTTGAAAATAATGTTTCTAAAGAAAATAACGACATTTTAATCATAGGTAAAAAAGGAAACGAACATTTTTCAAGACTTGGATATTCATTAGTTGATGAATATACATCTTTAAATGAAAAACTTATCTATGAAGATGTCGTGAAACTCTCTAGGAACCTCACTAGCCTTTTCACCGAAGGAAAGTATCATTCCATCAATATCATTTACACAAAATACGTTAATTCTATTAAATTTGTGCCTGAAGAAATTAAGATTTTCCCATTAGGGAATGTCTCTAGTGAAGTAAATACTGAATTAGGATATTCACCAATCTTTGATCCTAACGTCAAGACCTTGATTGAAGAGATTGTTCCTATTTATATCACTTCACTAATCTATAACAAACTCGTTGAATCAACTGTGAGTGAACAAGCCAGCCGTCGCACAGCGATGGATAACGCTACCGATAACGCTAATGAACTTATCGAACAACTCACTCTTGAATATAACAAAGCTAGACAGACCGCTATCACTCAAGAAATCACAGAAGTGGTCTCTTCTAGCATCGATAAATAAGGAGGTCACTATGAAAAAAGAAAATATTGGTAAAGTCGTTCAAGCTGTCGGACCAATTATTGACGTTCGCTTTAAAGAAGACTCTTTGCCAGAACTCCTCACTGCTTTAAAAGTTAATATGCCAGATAAATCAACCCTTACTTTAGAGGTTGAACAACATATCGGGGATGATATTGTCCGCTGTGTCGCTATGGGTGCTACCGAAGGTATTACTCGTGGACTTGATGTTATAGACACAGGTTCACCAATTGTTGTTCCAGTTGGAGAAGCAACCTTGGGACGTATGTTTAATGTCTTAGGTGATCCAATTGATAATCTAGGTGAAGTTAAGGCTAAAGAATATCATCCAATCCATCGTAAAGCCCCAACATTTAAAGACCAAAATGTCTCAACTGAAATACTTGAAACAGGTATTAAAGTCATTGACTTACTTTGCCCATATATGAAAGGTGGTAAAGTCGGTTTATTTGGTGGCGCAGGCGTTGGTAAAACCGTTTTAATTCAAGAATTAATTCATAACGTCGCTACTGAACAACATGGTATTTCTGTCTTTGCTGGTGTTGGTGAACGTTCTCGTGAAGGTAACGACTTATATCATGAAATGAAAAGTAGTGGAGTTTTATCTAAAACCGCTCTTGTATTTGGTCAGATGAACGAACCACCTGGCGCTAGAATGAGAGTAGGTCTTAGCGCTTTAACTATGGCGGAATATTTTAGAGATAAAGAACATCAAAATGTCTTACTCTTCATTGATAACATCTTCCGTTTCACTCAAGCTGGTAGTGAAGTCTCTGCCTTGTTAGGCAGAATGCCTTCCGCAGTTGGTTATCAACCAACACTTGCGACTGAAATGGGTCAACTTCAAGAAAGAATCACATCTACAAAAGATGGTTCTATTACTTCAGTTCAAGCTATTTATGTTCCTGCTGATGACTTAACTGACCCAGCCCCAGCGACAACATTCTCTCATCTAGACGCTAAAACAGTTCTTGATAGAAATACTGCCGCACTTGGAATTTATCCAGCCGTTGATCCTCTTGATTCAACAAGTAATATTCTTGATCCAAGAATTGTTGGAGAAGAGCATTATAAAGTCGCTCGTGAAGTTCAAAAGATTCTTCAAAGATACAAAGAACTTCAAGATATCATCGCGATTTTAGGTATGGATGAACTTTCCGAAGATGATAAGCTCATCGTTAACCGCGCTAGAAGAATTAGAAACTTTTTGTCTCAACCATTCTTTGTTGCGGAAGGATTTAGTGGATTTAAAGGTGTCTATGTTCCAGTAAAAGAAACAGTCCGCTCCTTTAGAGCAATCTTAGATGGAAAATATGACCATTATCCAGAGAGTGCTTTCTTATATGCTGGCACAATTGAAGACGTTGAAAAGAAAGCTGGAGAAAATAAATAATGTCATTTCATTTAGTTATTATTTCACCTAGAGGAATCTACTTTGATAACGAAGTAGAATCTTTAACTTTGAAATTAACTAGTGGATACCGCACTATTCTTAGTGGTCACGCTCCTCTTATCGGTTCTTTAGCGTATGCGCCTATGCATATTATTAAAGATAATAAGGCCACTTATTATTCTCTTAATGGTGGAGCAATCAACGTTTCTAAAGAAAAAGTAACGCTTATTGTTAATTCCATTGAGTCAAAAGATGAGATTGATATTAAGCGCGCTAAAGAGGCTAAAGAAAGAGCTGAAGAGCGTCTATCAAGTAAAGATCCAAATATCGACATTAAACGTGCTCAAGCAGCCCTTTATCGAGCGATATCAAGAATCAAAACATACGAGATTGATTAATAATCACATAAAATGAAAGAGCCTTTTAGGCTCTTTTTGTTTTAGAATATGCCAAAATGGCAAATCTAGTATTGATAAAATATGCCAAATTGGCAATATTTCTAATATCCAATTTTAATTTTATATAAATAGAAGGCGATTATAGTTTTAGAATCTTTAATTTTTCCTTCTTTAATCATTTCTTCAACTTCGTTAGGAGAAGCTAGGAACATTTCCAATTCCTCGTCAAAATCTAGATGAGTGTGAGTTTTTTCTAAATCAGTCGCAAAATAGACATCAATAAGTTCATCTGTGTAGGCTACAGTAGGGTATAAAGTTCCTAAAAATTTGATTGTATTTGCTTTATATCCTGTCTCTTCTTCAAGTTCACGGATGGCAGTGGTTTTTGTTTCTTCATCTCCATCGCTTTTTCCCGCTGGAACTTCAATCATGATTTCATCATAAGGATAACGATATTGCTTTTCTAAGATGATTTTGTCATTAAGTAAAGCAATAACGCAGGCAGCTTTTCCCTTACGAACGACTTCACGAACAGATTTAACTCCGTTTGGGCAAACTACATCATCTTTATATAAATCAAGAATCCTACCTTTATAGATAAGCTCGCTATGAATTGTCTTTTCTTTTTTATCCATTTATTTAAGTCCTAATGTATGTCTAATTTCATCTATATTTGTAGCGATATGATTAAAGATTACTTTATTATCAAATCTAGCGTACATAAGTGGTTCTAACTTATCCACATTTAATAATGTTTTAACACTATTAATCTCTTCGTCACTTAAAAGTGAAGTTTCCATTATGATGAGTTCTTTATCTATTTTATTTATAGTTTCTTTAAGCGCTAAATTATAGTATCCTGCGTATTCATTGTTGGAGCAATCATAGAACAAAACATATCTTCTTTCTGTGGAGGATAAATATGAATCTAAACTAGAATATTTACTCATAGAGTAAACGTTTGATTCATATAGCTTTTCTTTCATAGCGGTGGTGAACATATTCACATTTGAATTACGCGAATTAGAGATTTGATATCCTCCCGCTCCATCACCCATGATATAGACCGCTGGAGTGCCTTTAAGTCCATTAAAATAATCAGAATATTTGTTATATAGTTTTTCAAAATCATCCTTTTGAACATCGGCATTCATTTTATAGACGAGTTGTTTTGTGTTTTGAATATATTCAACCATCACTGGTTCAAATTCACTACAAGCATGACAAGTCGTGCTTGAAAGATAAAAGATGAATTCGCTTTGAGAAGCCATTAGTTTATCGATGGTGTTAAAGTCCGCCATACGATAGGCGTTCTCGCTAGAAATATCACCAAAAGCGATGTCGCCATTTTTATAAGCGACAACGTTTCCTATATATCCAGTGCAACTAGATAATAGTAATGGGATAGATAAGGTTAATCCAAAGGATAATTTCTTTTGCATATGCAAATTATAACATAGTAATTTTTTTAATGTTATAATACTTACCAGGAGGATACATATGAATATATGGCATCGTGCTGACCCTAGTCGCATTACGCCTGAGAGTTTTCTAGCGTGTATAGAAATTTCAAAAGGCTCAAAAAACAAATATGAACTTGATAAATATTCAGGTGCGTTAATCTTGGATCGTGTTTTATATACATCCACTCACTATCCACAAAACTATGGTTTTATTCCTAGAACCTACGCTGGAGATGGTGACCCACTTGATGTTTTAGTAATTTGCTCAGAATCAATCGTTCCACTCGCACTTGTGGAATGTTATCCAATCGGAATGCTTGAAATGACTGATAACGGAGAAGTTGATACAAAGATTATCGCTATTGCGAAAAATGATCCTGTCTTCAACTCGTTCTCAGATATTAAGCAAGTTCCAGATCATATCCTTCAAGAAATTAAACACTTCTTTGTCGTCTATAAACAACTTGAAGGAAAAGAAACAGTCGTCAATAATATCAGAGGAAAAGCTCTTGCAATGAAAACTATCCAAGATTGTATTGATGCTTATGAGAAGAAATTCCCAAATAAGAATTACGACTATAAGGTCAAACAAGACTAAATAGAATGAAGGAGTCATAAGAATTGACTCCTTTTTTCATAAATATATTAAAACTATTATAATAGTGTGATTTAATTTAATTAAAGATGCCAAAAAAAGACAACATCTCTATTGAAGAAAATAGTAGCGCTTCTGAACTTTTTAATTTTGCCGAATCTAATAATGAGAACCAACTCTTAAATGAAGATTTTGTTTTTAAATTTGAAGACAATAAATCTCAAAGTGGTTCTGAAAAGAAAAATGAAGAAGAGTCTGGTGAAGAAGATAATGATGAAGGCAAGAAACGCAAAATAAAAATAAAGAAGAAAGGTCTATCTAAAGATGATGTTGAAAAGATGACTAATTCTTCATCTTCAACAACTTCTTCAACAGCCGAGGCTGCTACTGAAACAGCAACCACTAGTGCCGCTACGACTGGTGGAGTTTCTTCAACTGTTGCAACTGTTGCAACCGTTGCCACAACAGCAGTGGTTATTGTCGTAGGTGGCTCGCTAGCGATCTATGGCCAAAGTGTTGAAAAACCATCAATTTGTAATTTTAGTGAAATTGTCGCAGTTGAAAATACCATTAAATTCACCCTTAATTTAGGAAATAATGAAGAACAATCTATCTTAATAGATGGAAGCGGAGAGAAGTGCGATGTTATTATCGAACTTCTTTGTCCATCTATCCCAGAATTTGTGAATGAATTTAAAGTTGAAAACTACGGCCAAACTTCTGGAGAATTCGCTAACTTAAAATATGACACAACCTACACGGTAAATGTCTATCAAAATACACTTTTAGATATTAATAAAACTTATCTACTTGATGAAGCTAAGCAAATCACAACTAGTTCACCTATTGTTCAAAATAGGATTGATTTCGACGCTACATATGACGCCTTTGGTAATAAAGAATTTTATTCAACTATCCATTATGATGGTGATGTTTCTAAATATGATTTCTTAATTATTGGTGTTTGCTCTTTAAATAATCAACCAGATGGCACAGCAGATCAACCTGAATATCTTGCTACATATGAAGTTAATAAAGAACATCCATTTGAAAGAGCAAAAGCATCAATTAATGAACTAGAGAATTATGATGAAACTTATCGTGTTGATTTCTTAGCAGAAGGGCAATCAGATTCTCCAACTGGAGAATACACAAGAGTTGTGCTTCTTTCTAGTGAAGTTAATTTCTATAGAATTACTCCAGCTCCATACTCCAAAGAAAATGATATTGCTTTTGAATATGAATATAACGGAACTGATACAACCTATTTCGCTTATGCGAAATATAAAGGTGACGATAATACATATGATTATTACACGCTGGATGTTCACTATATAGATGAAACACCAATGGATGATTTAATCGCTTCAAATCGAATCGATCTTGATACTAGAAGTACTTATCCAATTAGTTTTGGTAATTATAGTATTTATTCAGAATACACCGTCATGTTAATTGGACATATGAATTCAACTAGTCCAACTGGTGAGGAGATTGAATTACTTCGCACAAAGGTTGTCTTTGGAGAACTTCCAAAACACAACATTCCAACTGTAAACAATATCTCTTTTGATAAATATATTTCTAATTACGAACATAATGATGCCGTTATTATTATCGATAAATTTGATCCAGATAACGAAATTCAAAATATGAAAGTCCTAATCTCAAATGATAGAGGACAATCCTTTGATTCATATGATGTTATTCAAGGCTTTGATTGTGAAGTTATCGCTGACTACATCTATACGGATGGAATTTATTATGTGAAACTTGTTGGGCAAGTTAAAGGAATAGAAAAAGAACTATATTCCAATCCTGAATTTGAAATACCACCAAATAACGGAATACTTTATCCAGGAGCGACTAGCTTCTCAGTTGGTTCTAGTGTTAGTGGTCTAGAATTCACTGTTAATAAAGGAACTAAGAGTGATTATGTTAACTGGAGAGTTAACTTCTATCTAGCAGAAGATGGAACAGAATTCTCAGTTGATGTTCTTGAAAGTGGAAGCCAAGCTTACGAAGTACCAACACCTGTTGATGTGGAATTTGATACAAGTAAGACCTGGTATGTTTCAACTTACGCCTGCCCATATGATGGTGCAGAAGAACAAATTATTTTAGGTGAATACATCGATTTCTCGATGATACATTAATTACAGTTATTTAGGAGGAACTGAATTATGAAAAAGAAAGAAAAACACGCACCAAAGAAAATGCCTCTTGCGTTAAGCATTATTCTTTGGGTCGTTGGAGGTGCAGCAGTCGCAGTTATCTTATTATGGGACTACATCTTCAAAGGCAAAGAACTCTATGGCGGAAATGGGGGATTTAACGCCATCGGAGATTGGTTTAAGGAAAATTATGACATTCCAATTTACACCGTTGTGGTAATTGCTATTGTCATTCTTATCTGTGCTTTACTTAATCTATTTGGTAGATATGTCCATATTAGAAATAAGAAAGCCGCAACTGTTTCTTCCCTTATCAGATCGTTACTTAAATGGGCAGCCATTTTAGTAGCAGTCTTCTTAATTCTCTCTAAATGGGGAGTTGACACTAATAAGATTCTTGCTTCTATTGGAATTATTGCTCTTATTATTGGTCTTGGTTGTCAAACCCTCATCAGTGATATTATCGCTGGAATATTCTTAGTTGCTGATAACGCCTTCGAAGTTGGTGATATCGTAGTCATCGATGGCTTTAGAGGTACAGTTATTGAAATTGGTCTAAAGACCACAAAAATTGAAGACGCTGGTGGAAACGTTAAACTTGTTTCCAATAGTTCAATTAACACGATGGTTAATTTAACCAATTCTTTATCTCTTGCAATTGTGGAAATCTCTATTCCTTATGAAGAAAATTTAAGCCGCACTGAAACACTATTAATAAAAAGACTAAGCGATATGCAAAAACGTATCCCAACGATTGTTGAAGGTCCATATTATAAAGGTGTTGAAGATATGGGTGATTCCGCAGTTATCTTGAAAGTAATCGCTAAAGTTAAAGAAGAAGACAGATTCCAATGTACACGCGATATGAAACGTGACATCTATATCTTCCTTAATGAGAACGCAATTACTGTTCCATATCCACAACTTACAATTACTCAAGGTCCTAACCCAGCTGATCATCCAGAATGGGTGGATAAAGAAAAAGAAGAAGCCAAAGCTCAAAAAGAAATCGAAAAACAAAAAGAAGAGAGCAAAGGCGTCGAACAAGTTAACGAAATTAAATAAAGATTCATTCCTCTATCTAAGGTGTCGATTTTCGGCACCTTTTTCTTGTGAAAAAATTTCTAACATTTACAATTTAATAGACAATGAAAAAATACGAACTTTACCTATTTGATTTTGACGGAACATTATTTGATACTTTTCCAGCCCTTAATTATGTTTTCAAAGTTTCGTTTAAAGAAGTAGGGGTCACTGTCACTGATGAGATGATTCCTTGGTTAAGTAGAGTACCTTTATCAGAATCATATGAGACTCTTGGTGCTCCTAACGATAAAGAAATAATTGCTAAATTTATCGATAAAATTAACGAATCTTTAGATAGTGAAGAATGCATTAGACTCACTAAGCCATTCAAAGAAACATTTGAACTTTTTGATTATATCAAAAGAAATAATTTAAAAATGGGAGTAGTGACCTCTAATAATAGTGGACACGTTAAAGATGTCTTATCTCATTTTGGAATTGATAGTAATGATTTTGTCACCATTATTGGTAATGAAGAATCAGTTAAGATTAAACCTGATCCAACCCCAATATTAGTGGCCTTAAAAGAAAGCGGATACCTCTATAAAAAAGATAAAGTTGTCTATATTGGTGATTCATTTAACGATTATTATTGTGCGAAGAATGCAGAAGTGGACGCAATTCTTTTAGATAGAGATAATTCAAGCGATAAAGATTTTAAAAAGATTTCTCATTTAATGGAGTTATTTGAATGATTCATATAATTTTATTTCATCCTGAGATTCCTCAAAATACTGGTAATATCCTTCGCACAGCGATGGCTACTAATAGTGTTGTTCATATTATTGGACCACTTCCTTTTATGCTTAACGATAAAGCGCTTAAAAGAGCAGGAATGGACTATTTAGTGGACGCTAAATATGATTATTATGATTCCTATGAATCATTTGAAAAAGAATTCGCTGATAAAAAGATTTATTACATCACTAAATATGGAACTCGTGTTCATAGTGAAATAGATTTTAGTGATCCACTTGAAGATGTCTATATTATGTTTGGAAACGAATCAACTGGAATTGATAAAGATATCCTTTCAAAACATAAAGAAAATACGCTTCGTATTCCTATGCTTTCCACTGCGAGAAGTTTAAATCTATCTAATTCGGTTGCAATAGTGGTTTATGAAGTTCTTAGACAGAAAAAATATCATGGTTTAGCCACTAAAGATTTACTTAAAAAATATACAATCTAATTAACTCTTTCAGCTTTAGTGAAGAGCGCTTTAGTTTCTTCTCTAACACTATTTAACTTAATGGTGGAGTGATTCTTAAGAATAGCTTCACCTAACGTATGTCCTCGACGGACATTTTTCTTTAATGTATAAACTATTTCTCCAGAGGTTGCTCTAGAGCAAAGTAGGGCTATTTCACAAGCGGTGACTAGTTCGTTTTCAGTTGGTTTTGTATTACAAATCACTAGATGCGCGCCACTTTTATCTTTGATATGTAGCCAAGTGAATTCACGGTTAAGTTTCATCACAAAGGAGAGATAATCGTTTTGAGAAGCGTTTCTTCCAAAATAAATAATTGTTCCATTAAGATTAACTTTATATGGTCTATTAAAGATGGTTTCTTTGACCTCTTTTTTCTTTTTAATCATTCCACTTTCAGAAATGATTTTGTCGCATTCTTTTTCACTATTTGCATTTAAAAATCTATCTTGAAGAGATTTATACGCTTCAAGTTCTTTATCAGCAAGTTTTAGATTATCTTCGCTTCGCGAAATTGTCTCTTTGGCTTTCTTAGATTTCTTATAGAAATGTTCAATATTTTCAATAATTGTTTTCTTATCATCTAATGATACTTTTTCACCATAAACGTCTAGTTCTTTTTGGTGAGATTTGAGATTTAAGTTAAGGGTAAAAATTGCATCAGCGATTTCTTTATATTTTAGATTTGTCTCTGCTTTTTTAACGTCTTCTAAAATCGCATCTTTTTTCTTATTAACAAGCTTAATTTTACTATTTAAATATTTACTGAAATCACGATATTTTTCTTTATGACGAATTTCTAATTCGTTCTTATAATGTTTGCTTATAAGTTCACTTGTGAACTCTTCGCCTAAATCACTTAGTTTTTCTTGGCTAGGGAAGGCGTATTTATCGCCTTTATTAAGCCCTCTAATTTTTGATTTATAAAATGATTCAATAACAACATCGTTTTTAGTGATATATGCATTCGCGTTTAAAGGAATTAGTTCAAGCACTAAACTAGCGAAATTATCAAATTCTTCTTCAATAAGTTCAAGCGATACATTCACTACATAATCATTCTTACTTAATGAGATATTTCTGATTTTAGAAACACCAAGAATCTTTCTAAATTTATGTAAAGCATTATTTTCCAAACTAGAAAAGAAATGATCTTCATTAATCACATACATTAATGGAGACTTTCCATTTAAAGAAATCACAAGCGATTCATTCTTTAAATCTCTAAATGGAAACACAAGTGTTTCTTCGTTTAAAAGAAGTGGAGAAAAAAGAACTTCATCACGATATTTTTCATTTAATTTATCAATGTAATTTTGATAGGATTTATGGCTAATTCTCATAGTTAAATTATATAGGAAATAGATTTAGTGTTAAACAAAGTTTATTTGATTGAATTAAGAGTATCTATTTTATATAATAAAACCATGAAAAAAGATAAAAAACGTGGCCTACTTATCATTATGAGTGGCCCAAGCGGAGTTGGAAAAGGAACCATTCGCCGCGAAGTAATGAAAGATAAATCCTTAAATCTATATTATAGTGTCTCTATGACCACTAGAGCGCGTCGCCCTGGTGAAGTTGATGGAGAAGACTATTATTTCGTTTCTAAAGAAGAATTCCAAAGAAACATTGATAATAACAATCTTTTAGAATGGGCAGAATTTGTCGGTAACCGTTATGGAACACCAAAAGACAAAGTCGAAAAGATGAGAGATGAAGGTAAAAACGTCATGCTTGAAATTGAAGTTAATGGCACAACCCAAGTCCTCAAAAACTGCCAAGGCAGAGATGTAATCTCTATCTTTATTATTCCACCTTCTTTTGAAGAACTTGAAAACCGCATCCGTCATCGTGGTACTGAATCCGATGAAGTCGTTAAGACAAGACTTAAAAAAGCAGAAGCTGAAATGGAACTTAAATATCATTATGAATTTATTGTTTTAAATGATGAAATTTCTAGAGCTGCTGAAGAAGTGAGGGATATTATCCGTTCTAGAATGAACGCTAAAATTATCAAATAAGAATCGAGGACGATATGAAACTCGTTGAAGTTTTAATTGAACGTAAAGCCGAGTCTCTTAATCGTCCTTTTTCTTATATCTATTTAGGCTCTAAAGAAGTTGGTGAAGGCTTTAGAGTCATCATTCCTTTCGCCCATTCAAAGGTAATGGGTTACGTTATAAACGTAATAGACACAAATAAAAGCCACGAAGAAATTGAAAAAGAAACTGGTTTTAAACTTAGTGAAGTCATTGATGTAGTGGATGAAAAGCCATTACTAAATGATGAACTTATGAAGCTCGCTAAAAGGATGAGTGAATATTATTTATCCCCTCTAATCAGCGTTCTTCAAAGTATGCTTCCAACTTCACTTAAACCTTCACTAAGTGCCTTAAAAGGACCTAAAATTGCATATGATTCTTATCTAAGACTACTTGATGATAATGAAGAGGGTTTAACTCCTAAACAAATTGAATTAATTAGAAGACTAAAAAATAATGGTCCAATTCTTAAAAAAGACTATAAGTCTCCTTCTATCATTAATAAACTTCTCTCACTTAATAAGATTGAAATTGTTAAGGTCGAGAAGTCTAGACTTGAGATTCCTGAATATAAAAAAGAGAAATCTAAGGTGCTCACAAGTGACCAACTTGAAGCTGTTAAATCAATTATAGATACCGATAAAACAGTCACTCTTCTTCATGGTGTAACTGGAAGCGGAAAAACTGAAGTATATCTTAAACTATCTGAACTCACCCTCAAAGAGGGTAAGAATGTTTTAATGCTCGTTCCAGAAATATCTTTAACCCCAGTGATGGTGGAATATTTCCAACGTAGGTTTAATAATAAAGTCGCAATTCTTCATAGCGATCTCACCCCAGCAGAAAAATATGATGAATATAGAAGAATATCTAAAGGCGAAACTAGAGTGGTGGTCGGCGCTAGAAGTGCGATATTTGCGCCACTAGATAACATTGGACTAATTATTCTTGATGAAGAACATGTTGAATCATATAAACAAGATTCTTCGCCATATTATCACGCTAAAGATGTTGCTATTTTTAGGGCGGAACATTTTAGGGCTAAAGTTGTGCTTGGAAGTGCCACTCCATCCCTTGAAAGTATGGCGCGTGCTCAAAAAGGCGTATATCACTATGTGAGATTATCAAAGCGTATCAATAATCAAGAACTTCCAAGGACAAGTATTATCGATTTAGGCAGAGCCTATAATCTCACCCGTGATTCATTTATTTTTTCAAAGAGACTTATCGATGAACTAAGTGGAGTCCTTTCTAGAAAAGAGCAGGCTATTTTGTTAATAAATAGAAGAGGATTCTCAGGATATATTACTTGTCGAAGTTGTGGACATATGTTTATGTGCCCAAACTGCGATATCGCATTAACTTATCATAAGGAAGATAATCTTCTTAAATGCCATCACTGTGGACACGTTGAATTATCTCCAGAAGTATGTCCAAACTGTGGTAGTAAATATTTATCTCATAGTGGATTTGGCACTGAACGCATCGTTAAAGAAATAAACAAATTATTCCCAGAAGCTAGAGTTCTTAGACTTGATAGCGATGTTGGAGAAGTAAGAAACAATATCGCAAAAACGATTGCGAAATTTTCTAATAATGAAGCTGATATTTTAGTAGGAACTCAGATGATCGCGAAAGGACACGACTTCCCAAATGTCACATTAGTTGGTGTTGTTTTAGCAGACATTGGACTTTCTTTACCTTCATTTAGAAGTACGGAACGCGCTTTTGAACTTATCACCCAAGCGGTTGGAAGAAGCGGAAGAAGTAACAAAGAAGGAATCGCTATCATTCAAACATATAATCCAACCCACTATGCGATTAGTCTAGCCGCTAAGCAAGACTATGAATCTTTCTATAAGAAAGAAATGCAAGTTAGAAAGATTTCTCAATACCCTCCATACACCTATTTAGCGAGTCTAGAAATAAGTGGACAAAATGAAGAAAATGTCATTGAAATGGTGCACCGAATCGCCTCTAAACTAATGGAACAAAAGTTTGATGGAGTGACTATTTTAGGACCAGTTTCTCCATTTATCGCTAAAGAAAATAATACTTATCGTCGACTTATATTAATAAAATATAAAAATGATGATAAAATAAAACCATATTTGAGAACGATTTTAGATTCGTTTAAAAATAAATCTCAAATTAACGTTAAGGTTAACGTTGACCCATATTCATTATAGGAGAACTTATATGATTACTATCACCCTTATTGGCTTAGACCAATACACAGTTGCCCATTATTCAAAAGATCACACTAAAAATTTAGCGGACCTATTTGAAACTAGTGAAGAGAATATTCTCTTTGTTGCAACTGATTCACTTACTTTCTATAAAGGTGTTGATCAACCTTCATGGAATTCAATTGTGAGAGTTAACGCTCCAACTAAATTTGAAGCTGTTAAAAAAACTGTCGCAAAATATTTAATTTCTACTTTAAAAGATTTTTCAATCAATCTTGCCGTCGAATTTTATTTCTATCACGACCACGATCGATTTGAACATATAAATCCAGACTATCCACGTTTTTTAACTGAAGACAATATCGCTAACGTTGAAGAAGAAGAACTTCCTGAAGGCGAAGAACTTTATGAAGGAAATATCTTTGAAGGTTATCAAGATAAACTTGATGAACTTTACACAACCGATATTGATAAGGATAAATAAACTCTATGAAAGAACTACTACTCTCAAAAGAAGTTATTAAACGTGTCATCGAAGAAGATAAAACCTTTAAAGAAGCTATTAAAGAAGTATTTTTAGCTAATGAAAAAGATGCTGAACTTACTCCTATTGTGTCTGCTTTAAGTGGATGTGAACTTCGTCATCATTTATTTCTTTCTAAACTCGTTAAAGAATTTGACTTAGGAGATAATAAATATCTTCTTTTGCTCGCTTTAGCGAATAATTTCTTCTTAAGAAGAATTGATAAAGAAAAAGTCACTTCTTTTATTAAAGAAACTCTTAATGAATCCTATAATGATAAAATTAATGAATTATTAACTTTTGATGGTGCAGCACTAGACTCACTAGGGGAAAGTGTTGACCATTCTTCAATGGAATTTGTCTCCCTTAGATTTAATGTTCCTTCTTATCTACTTAAGATGTGGTTTAAGCATTATGGTAGATCACTTACCTACAAAGTTCTTAAGAAAAACATTAAACCATCCAATCAATATTTCCGCATCAATACGATGAAGATTAGTGAAGAAGATTTCTTAAAAGAACATCCTAGCTTTGTTAGCAGTAATGTAAAAGATGTTGTCTATTTATCGACAAAAGAAAACATCCATAAACTCAAAGCCTATCAAAACTATGAAATCTTTAACATTAGACTAGCCTTAAAAGAAATCTTAGACAAAGTCTACACAGACGATATTGAAGAGATGACTTTATATCTAGGTGATGATAAAGCCGCTACAAGAGACCTATACGTTAGAACAAATAAGAAAGCTGGCCTAAGAGTGGCGGTGAATAATCTTGATGAACATCCAGATTTATTACGTTTAATTAGACTTGAGAAATGTAAAAACGTTACCTATTTTGTTCCAAATGATTATTCGCTTATGGATTTAGCGATTACCTCTCCTCAAGACTTAGTGGTGGTCTATCCAAAATCATCCTCATTTGACAAAATTAGAAAATATCCAGATTATCTACTTCACTTTAAGCAAGATAGTCTTGATTCACTTATTGATAATCAAAAAGCATCCCTTGAAGGATTTTCTAAATTCGTGAGACCAGGATGTAAACTTGTTTACATCGTTGACACTCTTGATAAGAAAGAAAGCGTTGCAATTATTAATGATTTTGTTAATAGACACAAAGAATTTGAACTTATTGAATCAAAACAATATTTCTCATTTGAAGATAAAGATACATTAATGTATTACGCAATCTTAAAGAAGAAAGATAATGATTAATTTATACGGACTTGAACTCACTAAACTAGAAGAGTTGATGATATCTTATGGACAAAAGCGATATCGCGCAACTCAACTTTTCACTTGGCTATATGAAAAGAAAGCTAGGAGTTTTGATGAGATGAGTGATGTCTCTAAATCATTCCGTGAAGTTCTTAATAAAGATTTTTGTCTAGAACTTCCAAAACTATATAGAAGACAAGATAGCAAAGATGGCACAATTAAGATTCTTCTAGAACTTAATGATGGCTCAAAAGTCGAAACTGCTTTAATGCCATATAGATATGGGAATGCCATCTGTGTTTCTAGCCAAGTAGGATGCAATATGGCTTGTGCTTTTTGCGCTAGTGGACTACTTAAAAAGAAAAGAAATCTTGAAGTGAGCGAAATAGTTGGGCAAGTCCTCGTCATGAATTCTATTCTTGAAGAGAAAAATGAAAAGGTCACTCATATTGTGGTAATGGGTACTGGAGAACCATTTGATAACTATGATAATGTCCTTGATTTCATTAGAATAATGAATCACCCAAAAGGAATGGCAATTGGAGCTAGACATATCACCGTATCAACATGTGGATTAATTCCAGGAATAATGAGGTACGCTCACGAAGGACTTCAAATCAATTTAGCAATATCTCTTCACGCTCCAAATGATGAAATTAGAAATAAGATAATGCCTATTTCAAAAGGCTATCCTCTTCCTAAGTTAATGGAAGCAGTGAAGTATTATGAAAAAGAGGCAAATCGTAGAGTAACTTTTGAGTATATAATGCTCAAAGGCGTTAATGATTCCCTTGAATGTGCAAAAGAATTAGTTAAACTAATTAAGGGCACATTAGCCTACGTCAATCTCATCCCATATAATCCAGTCGATGAGAACTCCTTTTTAAGGAGTGATGATAAAACAGTCCACGCTTTCTTCTCATATCTCCTCCAACATGGAGTGAACACGACAATTCGAAAAGAATTCGGAAATGATATTGACGCAGCATGTGGACAACTAAGAGCAAAAGATCAACATGAAAAAGGTAATTAATATCAGAGGTCAATACGCATATAAGACGGATATTGGTAGAGTTAGAATCACTAACGAAGACCAAGCCATCATTCTTTCAAACGCCTCAGGCGATGTTTTAATGTGCGTTTGTGATGGTATGGGTGGTCATTCTAAAGGTGACTACGCTTCTAAACTTTGCATCGATGTTATAAGTGAAGAATTTAGAAAAAAACCTGGTTTCTTCTCTAATTTTTCCGTTAGAGCATGGTTATCTAAGACCGTTAGATACGCTAATAGTGTGGTCTATAACGAAGCTAATTCCAATCCAGAATATAAAAACATGGGCACAACCCTTGTTTTAGCCCTCTTATATAAAGATGTCATTTACATTGTAAATGTTGGTGACTCAAGAGCTTATTCAGTTAGATATGCAAATTTAAAGCAACTTACTGAAGACCAAACTTATGTTGAATATCTAGTTAGAACTGGAAAGATGACTCCAGAAGAAGCTAGAGTATCTAAAGATAGACATATTATTATGAATGCGATTGGAACATTCCCATCCGTTTCATTTAAAATTACCACAATTCCAAATATTAAGGCTCCATTACTATTATGTAGTGATGGACTATACAATAACGCGACTGAAAGTGAAATCCATGCGGCGCTTTCCACAAACGAAAGAATTGAACAAAAGATTGATACACTAATTGGAATCGCAAATAGTAATGGTGGTAGCGATAATATCGCTATCGCATACTGGGAGAGTATCGATAATGGTTAAAATTGGCGATAGGATTGATGATAGATATCGCATCACTAGCCGCATCGGTACCGGAGGTATGGCGGAAGTTTTTGAAGCGACTGATTTTGTCGCTAAGCGTGTTGTGGCGATTAAAATAATGCGCGAAGAACTTATTGGAGATGAAGAAAACGTCAATCGTTTCAAACATGAAGTTATGAGCTGTGCGGCCATGAATCATCCAAACATCATCAAAGTTTATAACCAAGGAACTTATGATGATCGACCATATATGGCCTATGAATATATTAAAGGTCAAACCTTAGCAGAAAAATTAACTTTCTTAACTAGATTAACTGTATATGAATCATGCCAAATCATGGTTCAATTATTAGACGCCGTGAATTACATTCACAACCATGGAATTATTCACCGCGATATTAAGCCACAAAATATTTTTTATCTCGCAGATGGAACTATTAAACTTGCGGACTTTGGTATTGCGGTAGACGCTAATATTGATGAAACCAAAACCGAAAAAGGAATCCTTGGTTCAGTCTTTTATCTAGCTCCAGAAGTTTGTAGTGGAAAACAAGTAACCGTTCAATCTGATATCTATTCAGTTGGAGTTACTTTCTTTGAACTAGTAACAGGTCGACTTCCTTTTGAAGAAGGTCGCGCAATTGACATTGCGATGAGTCATATTAAAAAACCATTCCCAAGCGCTACAAAATATTCTCCAAGTGTTCCTAAAGAAATCGATAAGATTATTCTTAAAGCATGTAAGAGAAATCCAAAAGAAAGATACGCTAGCGCTTTAGAAATGAAAGTAGCGATTGAAGCTGCTATTGCAAACAAAACCAACTTTAAAGGTGAAAAACAAAACTGGTTCAAACGTTTGTTTGGGTTTAAATAATGGAAGGTAAAATTGTCGCAAATAACGCTGGAATATATACCATTTATTCTTCCGGAGTGAATTATAATGTCTTTCCTAAGGGAAGTCTTAAGTTTAAAAATAAGCATCTTAACGTCGGTGATGACGTTATTTTTGATGATGAAACTTTAGTGATTATCGATGTGAAAGATAAGAAAAATGAACTCATTAGACCTAGATGCTCAAATGTTGACCAATTAATTATCGTTATGAGTGTAGTGGAACCTAATTTATCAGAAGAACTTATCTATAAATTTTTAACATATGCGAATATGAACGCTGTTCCTTCTGTTATCGTGCTTACTAAAATTGATATGTTAACTGGCTTAACTAAAGTTAATGAACTTAAATCTGATTTAGAAAAACTTGGTATCAAAGTTTTCTTAACTTCAAATAAGGATGAAAATTCAATAAGTGAAATTAAGAAAGTTTTAGATAATAAAGTCAATATTATTATGGGTCAAACTGGAGTGGGTAAATCCTCATTAATTAATGAAATCGATCCTAGTTATTCCCGCCATATTGGGGAATATTCAACTGCCTTAGGAAGGGGAAAACATAAAACTAAAGAAGTTATTCTTCTCCCGTATTTAAATGGATTTATTGGGGACACTCCTGGGTTTTCTTCTTTAGAACTTGATATCTTTAAAGAAGATATTGCTCACTATTTCCCAGGATATAATGATTTATATCTAAATTGTTATTTCTCAGATTGTCTACATCAAAACGAGAAAGAGTGCGCAGTCAAAAAAGAAATTGAAACTGGTAAATTATCTAAATCAGCCTATCAAATATATTTAAAGTTACTTAATGAACTTCCTTATAGGAAAGAGAGGTATTCAAAATGAAAACTATTCATGTCGCTCCAAGTCTACTTAGTGCAGATAAATCAAAACTTCTTGATGAAATATTAGAAGTTGAACGCTTTGGTGCTACCTATCTACACTGGGATGTAATGGATGGAATATTTGTCCCAAACGTTTCTTATAAGGTAGAAGATGTAAAAAAATACGCTAAAGTTCACCATATGGTGAATGATGTCCATATTATGGTTAGTGATCCAGAAATTGAAGCTCAATTGTTTATTAAAGCAGGTGCAGATTTACTCACCTTCCATATTGAAGCAGTTAAATCTCACGAGGAAGCTTCTAAACTCATTGATGAAATTCATAAGATGGGCGCGAAAGCTGGGCTATCAATTAAACCAATGACCAGCGCCGAATCAATATTTGATTTACTTCCTAAACTTGATTTAGTGCTTGTTATGAGTGTTGAACCAGGTTTTGGTGGTCAAAAATTCATGCCTATGGCAGTTGATAAAATTAAAGCCTTAAGAAAAGAGATCGACTCTAAAGGATATAACTGTCTTATAGAAGTTGATGGTGGAATCAATGAAGAAACTGGAAAACTTTGTAAAGAAGCAGGAGTAGATATCCTTGTCGCAGGTTCATACATCTTTGGACATGATAAAAAAGAGAGGATTGATTCTCTTAAATGATAAAAATAGATATCCTTTGGATAATTGGAATTATTGTCTACGTACTTGCTTTTGTTATTGAACTACTATGTGCATATTTATCCACTAGTAAAGAAATAAAAAAGTTTTCGCCTACCAATTCTTTTCCTAGTGAAATTGTAACTAGATATGATAAAGGATATCTTTTTAAGATATCAAATTATATATTTTCCGCAGTGTCACTATTTATTTTAGTGATTATTATCATCAATAAAGAAGCATTCGGAGGGATGTTTACTCTAAGCGTAGTAATTGCTGCGCTTATCGCTTTAACTCATCTATCTAGCATCAGTCTAATTAATATTTCAATATTCTACGTTAAACAGCACGCTATTATTTCAACCATCTTTATGGCGTTAACATTTTTAATTTCTGCTTTAACGACATTTTATTGTTTCTATATGTCTTATCTATATTCCACTCAATCAACTGGATCAAGTTTCCATCTTTCACTTGGAATTATTTCAGGAGTGTTCACATTAATAACTCTGTTATTTATGTTTAACCCAAAACTAAAAAGCTGGGCAAAACTTGAAAAAGTTGGTGAAGATACAGAGTTAACATACGCTAGACCAAAATATTTTCCACTTGCATACACAGAATGGATAATGATTATCCTTTCCTTTATTAGTGGTCTTATCTATATTATTTCTTTAATTAATATATAGGAGAATACGAAGTTATGAAAATAGGAATTATAGGCGCTGGAACATGGGGTACTGCTTTAGCTAATATGCTTGCTAATAGTGGATATTCTTTATTTGTATATTCTCCTAGCAAGGAGGAAGTTGAATCTTTATCAACTACTCATAGACACAAACACTTAGATTGTGTCATTAATGATTCGATCAAGTTCACTAATACGATCGAAGATGTCATTACTAATTCCCATATTGTTATTTTCGCTACTCCTTCCGTAGCGATTAGAAGTGTCGCTAATAGAGTTAAAGATATTGTTAATAAAGATCAAATCCTTGTTAGCGTCGCTAAAGGAATTGAACCAGATACTCTTTTCACGATGAGTGAAATCATTGAAGATGAACTTGGTAAAGGATATAAAATTGTTGCCCTTAGTGGACCAACTCACGCCGAAGAAGTGGCGATTGGTCTACCAACTCTCATCGTCGCTTCATCTAAAGATGAAGAAGTTGCGAAAGAAGTTCAAAAAGTCTTTTCAAATAATGTTCTTAGAGTCTACACAAATACAGATATATATGGTGTTGAACTTTGTGGAGCGCTTAAAAACATCATCGCTTTAGCAGCCGGTATGAGTGATGGTATGGGTTTTGGAGATAACGCGAAAGCTGCTATTATCACCCGTGGACTTGCAGAGATATCTCGACTTGGCTATAAGCTTGGATGCGATGAACATACATTCTTTGGTTTAACTGGTATTGGAGATATTGTTGTCACTGCAACAAGTAGACATTCTCGTAACCATAACGCAGGTGAGCTTCTTGGAAAAGGTAAGTCACTTGAAGAAACACTCAAAGAAGTGGGGATGGTTGTTGAAGGCGTTAACGCTTTAGTGGCCGCTAAGCAACTCTCTACTAAATTAAATATTAAAATGCCAATCGTAGATGCTGTATATTCAGTTATCTATGAAGGAGTTGATCCTAAAGAAGCAGTGGTTTCTCTATTCAATAGGAAACTCATCTCAGAATAAAAAAAGACGTCCTAAAGGACGTCGTTTCTTCTTAATCAGGATTATTTAGCGTTTTTAAGAAGTGCGCGATGAGCACGTGCAGTCATTTTGACTGTCACTTCTTTTCCATCGATTACAACTTTATATTTTTGTAAATTTGCATTCCAAACGCGACGGGTCGCAATCATGGAGTGGCTACGATTGTTACCACTTTTTGGACCGACACCTGATACTTGGCAAACTCTTGACATAATTTCTACCTACTTTCTAAAAACGCTTAATGATTTTATCACAATAAAATATGTTTTGTAAACAATATGTTAAAGTCTAACATTTGGATAACGAGATTGAAACTCTTCTTTGCTCATTCTATGGACCGCGTAAGTAAGCGCATAATCAAAGATTATTCCATCGCGGTCGAACGCTAAAAATTTAGATTTCCCATCCGCTAAATAAAATAGAAGCATCTTATGTTTTTTTGACCATTCTTCATCGATATATAGCATCTCAGAAAAACGATAACGATACTCATGTCCCATCTTGTTATGAATGATGCAAGATTTATCAACAATATAGTAAGTCTGTGTTATAGACACAATGCAGAATATTACTGATAAAGCACCTACACCAGTCGTGTATAGATAAAATGGTAATTTATCAAACGGATACCAATCACCTAAATACCAAGGTTGAAGAGTGAAATAAAAGATAGCTTCAAAAACAAAAAATAAAGCAACAAATATGAGAATTATTCGCTTTGGATTGATTTTAAGTTTCTTATTTTCGACCTTTTTGGACATAGGTTAATTATACAAATAATTACGCAATTTTGTATATCTATATTTAATATATTATGAATTTTGATTACAGTTTTGGTATAATTAGTGATGACTGAAAAAATAATGTTATCATCGGAGTATAATCCTAAGATTCCTTTTAAATTTGTGGAATATCTTTACCACGATTTTGATTATAAACAATCATATTCTCGGCTAAAGAAGCTTTATAAAGGTGATATTTCAATAACTCCTGAAAACAAAACAGAAGAGATGTTTTCTATTTTTAATAAAATGGTGCATCAACAAATGGTTATTGATGACGCTCAAGCATCATTCGACTATGTTGTTAGTTATTTTAATTCAGTTAGTGAGCTAAACCTAGATAGTAGTCAGAAGCAAGAGCTATCTCACTTATTGATAAAAGCAAATGAACTGTTAACGTTTTCATCCTTTGAAGGTTTGCTGGTTCGTTGCCTCAGTGTGTTTGAACAATACGAACTATGCCAAGAGATATCATTAACAATAGTAAATATTCCATTGTTTGTTCATAAGAGCTTTCCTTTTGCTTTTAGGAAAGGCGATATTAAGAAAATGATTTTTGACAAATCATTGATTAAAGAAACGCTTATTGAGGTGTATGAACGCACTAATAGTTTGAATAAACAGTATCCTTTGATTTCTACGGAATCTTTAGTAAATGAGATTATCTCTTGCGAAGCTTTTCTAAAGAAGAATTATTATATCTTACATTTGTATCTTCTAGGTTCATACGCTAAAAATGAGCAAACATCATTCAGTGATGTTGATATATATTGTGAACTCTCTAGGAATGGAAAATTTATTAATAACATATCACACGAAATAAAAACCTATCTATCTAATCGACTCAATCGGCCGTTTGATGTAGTGGTGAACGATCTAATGTTTAACGAAAATAGTTTTGCTGTTGAATTATTTAATAACAACTTGAAGGTGTTTTGATTATGAAAATATTTACTAATACTAATTACCAGATTCATTTATCAACTTCATTTCGCGATTCGGATAATGATCAATTCAATACCATTTCCTATCCCGCTTTATATAAAACAATTAATTCTAATTCGACAGTTAAATTAACGTTTAAAGGCCAAAATCTCGATTTGAGTGCTTACCATATCCAAAAATGTTTAATTACCTGTTTCTTTGCAACATTGTCATATGGCTTAGTCTTTGCTTTATATGATACGAATTGGAATCTAATTGATTTAGTTAGTGCTGGACTTGGCCAAGCTACTTCATCAATCATCCCCGATGTTGAAAGTTATGTTGTTTTTGATATTACCAAATTTGTTAAAAGTGTTTCTGGTGATGTGAAGAATAAGTCTTTATACATGAAACTTGTGACACCTAACAAATCCCTTATGATGTTTCCTCATCCAACGTTTGGAAATGTCGATTATATTGATTTTGAATGCCAGGAAAAGGGTGGATATCATTCTTATCTACCTTATTACAAATTAGATGATTTTTTAGGAAAAAATATTTCCGGTTTGGTTTCACTTAATTATGGACATCTTCTTTTAAGTGTAAACCTAACTATTCCTAATCTTGTAAATGATTCTTTTAATTTGTCATTAGATTATTCTTCATCTTTGTTTGGTGGAAAGGAATTTGGCGGATGGAATTTATCTACTTATCGCTATTGCGAATTTAATAATGATACATTCACAATAATAGATTCTTTGGGCACAAAATTAAAATATACAAAATTCACCGAAAGATCAGATTTAGACACTTTAGGAATTGTGGATGATTTTGCATATTATTGTTTTGAAGATGGTTCATATATTACTTTTGATAACACTAATTACCACCTTCACTATAAGAATAAATCAACGCTTGAATTTAATTTATATGCTAATCAAATCATCTTTATTAAATCTAAATCACCAAATGGAAGGGAAAGCACTTTCCAATATCGAGACGTTTCAGTTAATAATAATAACGTTAAACAACTGATAAGTATCACTAACGAAGATGATGTTATTACTCTTAACTATAGTGATAATGTTCCTAATGAGTTACCAAAAATTTGTAGCATAACGTCCACTAAAGGTTATATTTCTGATATCGCCTATTCTAATGGATTAATTAAAAATATTTCGATGTATAGGCTTGAATTTGATCCAACTAATGAGCCAAATGAAAACAAAGTTCTTATTAAGGATATTTCTATATTCTATAATAATGAATCTAAAATCTCTGAAATTATCGACAAATTATCCGGCAAATCATGCTTATTAGAATATTTAGATAATCGTTTAATTAAGATATTACCAAGAGTGATTTTTAATAATAATTCTTCCCCATTAAATCCTATGCTAATTTCTTACGATGATATGTCTGCAACCATTAATGATACTAGTGGAGAAAAAACATATTATTTTAATAATGATGGAACACCATCTAATGTGGTTGATTCTTCTTATATTTCCTCCTCCAATTCATACTCATTAATAGAAGATCCGCGAGATTCAGAGAATTGTGTTCATTTACCAACAAATACCCATAGGCTTCTTGCGTATTATCGTAATTTGATTAATAACAACATTAATTCCAATGATTATGAAATTTGGGAATTATCTAGCGTTGATGTTGTCTTAGATAACGATATCGAAGAAATAGATGGTAAAACCTCAATAGTTTTCACAAATAGTAGTACATCAAATGAGACTATTTCCCAGGATTTGGGTGGACCTCATTATGGAACTTATCGTTTGAAGGGCTATTATAAAACAGACAAGAATCAAACTCTTAATATTGAGATGACCTACGTAACAACAGAACAAATACCATCTCACCCACTAAATAGTCCACACCCTTTCTATCGTTCCACAAAAACAACGCATACTTCTACAGTCTCGTTCAATCTTATTGGTGACAATCAGTGGCACAATTTAAACGAAGAAAACATTATAATTCCAGACGAATCGTCGCTTATATTGGAATGCGAAATCGCAAATAATTCTTTCATTAAATTTAATTCTTTATCACTTGATGAATCTTCTTCATCTAACCAAATTAACTATGTTCAAAATAGCTTCTTTAATGAAGAGGGCGACATTAATAATCCTATTAGGAATTGGACCGCAAGCGATAATAATCATGTTGAAGTTTTGCCAACTTCCCCATCGGATAATGTCTTTTCAATAAATGCCCCTTCATTAAGATTTATTCCAAGCGCAGAACCAATCGTGTCCTCGCTTACTCAAAATGTTAATATTGTTGGAAAAAGAGGGCAGACAATAACCTTCTCGTGTTTGGTTAACGCTGATTTAGATCAAAATAACGATTTTAGTGTGCAACTAACCATTCATGGATTCGATGATAAAGATTACATTGTTCACGCTGTTAAGGAACAAGATTCTTGGCAGCTATTAACCACTTCAATTGTTGCAGATATTGATTTTATACAAGTTTTTATAACTATTAAGCGACAGGGATATAAAGAAGCACTTGTTACTTGCGCTCAATTATTTATTGATGAGAAGTGTCAAATGTATTCTTATGATGACGGAGGGAAACTTGTTGCGATTGATTCAAATGGGTTATCTCAAACAAACAGCTATTTAAATAGTAATTTATGCAGCAGTGAAACAAATCTTGGTTCTAATCTAACTTATTCATATAACGAAGATGGTAAACCTATTGAAATTAGCGATAATTTTGGTAATCAAGTTTCAATAGATTGTGATGATGACGAAACCAGTATCACATTCACAAATTCTGAAGGATTAAGCATTGTTACATCTGAAAATAATATAGATGGTAGTCATAACAAAATAGATGACCTAGGAAAAGTGACATCTTATTGTTATAACGAGTTTGGACAATGCATTATGACTTGTTTGCCTAACGCATCATTAATTAGAAAAGTTTATGACACAAGCGGTAAAATCGTTGAACTTGAACGAGGTAGATATGTCGATAGCAGTGGAACAATATCTTTTAGTTATAACCAAAATAACTTAGTTGCAATTAATCTAACCAATGATGATAAGTATGAATTTAGCTATGACGAGTATGGTCGACTAAGCAACGCTTCATACAATTGTACTCATATCGTTTCACAGAGTTATATCGATGGAGTAATTATTGATGGTTGCCCATTACTTGATACAAAAACAATATTAAGTGATAGCTATTATCACACCAAATATACTTACGATGAATCTTATCGATTGGCAAATGTTTATACTGAGGATGAACTTATTGCAGAATTTTCGTATGACATTTTTAATCGATTAAATAAAATCGTAAATACACAGAATTTAGAAACTATCACAATTTCTTATTCAAGAGACAAGTTAATAAATAGTGTCTCTTCATCATTAGGTTTCTCTTACTCAAACTATTACGATAATTTAAATAAAATCCAACATAAAAATGTATCCGCTATTAATCTAAATGAATCAACTGACTTTGTCAGAAATTATGAGATTAATAATTTATCACCTCGAGAATTTATCAATAAAGTTGATTATGTTTTTAATGATGATCAAGTTGATGGTGGTCTATCTTTAAAAAGTAGATACGGCGCCCAACCATATGACAATTTATGTGAGTCCACTTCTTTAAAATATATTTTTGATGAAACACTTCATAAAAAAGTAGCGAGCATTAGAGCTAGCGGCAAAATCATTGCATATAATTTATTAGAAGCTAATTCTACTAGAAGCAAAACTATCGCAGGCGAAACTTTTAACAAGAGCGAATGGGACAATAAATTTGCATCTACAAGATCCGCTGTTGCGTGGGTGAAATTTGATGGACTATTTTCAGGTGTTCCAATTCTTTGTTTCTATTACATGCCCGGTTCTGCAAAAACATGTTATGCCTACTTTGATACAGGCGGAACGATCACTTTAAAATTAGGAAATTATACACAAACAAGTCAACCGTTAGGCGCGACTATTTCCGATTGGATGATGTGTGCACTTATAATGAAACAAGTTGGAAATGATACGATTGGAGAGTTTTACTTAAACGGAGAATTATTGTTAACATTGACTGATGGTTCTAATAATCCGCTATATTTTGAATACGCTGATTATTTGCTGATTGGTCCAGAAACTTTTATTCGCCCACTCAATACTCCTTTTGGATCACCGATTATTTCCTATACAAAAATCCTTCATCTAAGTTTTGGATGTTATGCCTATTCTCCTACTGAAATAAAATCAATCTATAATGAAGGATACGATTACTTAATTAAGCCTTATTTAATTCACACTTATTCGGGAGTCAAATCATCTTCTTTGTCAAATAACGATTACGATTATGTGTCTTTGGATGATAACTACATTTCTAGCAAAAACATTTCTCCTCTTGTTTGTGGTGAAACTATCACAAACGATAAGTTTGATAAACCAAACGATTTCCTATGGGATAATTCACTTAAGCGACACGTTTACAAATCTTTTTCAAATGAATATTCGCTATTAGGGAAAACGAGTCGATTAGTGTACCAATTTAACCCGTTTACTGATTTTGATCTAAAAATTGATTTCTTTATTCCTAAGTTATTCGGGTCTAATCAAACTATTGTTTCATTATCAGACTCCAGTTTTAGTAGTGTACTCAACATTCATTTATATAATGGTAATTTAAGAATTAATATCAACGGTAACGTAACTTCTACTACTTTTAATGCATCTATTAACACTTGGTATTCTCTTAGGTTGAAATGTTTATCTTCAACTCTAGAAATATATATTAATGATGCGTTGATAGATTCCTTATCATTCAACGATTCTTTAGATCATGTATCTATGGGTGCAACTGCAAATAATTCTAGTTATACAGTTTTCACCGATTATTTAAACGGATACTTGAAGGATTTTATCTATTGTCTTGATCATCAAGCAATTTCCAATTCTTCGATTCGAGTATTCTCAAATTATAAAGAAATTGACTCGATGGGTAGAGTCGTATCTACTAACATCGGTAGTGTTACAAAATCACTTAACTATATTACCCCACTTGATAACGAGAATAATCCTATCCAAGGTAGAACTTCGACAAAGGTTCTTTCCGAAACAAGTTCTATTGAAACTAGATCATATGGTTATGATTTGAACAATAATGTATCTTGCGTTACTTGTAATAATGATGAAATTCATTACGAATATGATTATCTTGATAGACTCGTTTCATCTAAATTAAATAATCAAGACCCAACACTTTATGAATATGATGTTCTTGGTAATATTTTAAAAGTGAGCGATTCGAGTGGCAATATCTATGATTATATTTACGATTCCCATTTCGGTCATAAATTGATAGGAATTAAGAAGAATAATGTAGATTATGTCCAATTAACTTATGCATATGACGAATCGCTTTATCCATCTTCGATTGGAGATTTAGAGCTTTCCTGGCTTGCCGATAAACTAGCAGCAGTATCAGTGAATAACGAAACATATACTTATTTATATGATTATCAAAATCGTAGAATTAAAAAACAACACGGTAACAACGTTATCAATTATTTCTATGAAGATAATCGCCTGTTAGTTGAAAAGTCTAATGACGCTACAATCATTTATCTTTATGACGAAAACGATAAACTAATTGGATTTAGATTAGATAAGAGTAATTCGTCAAATTATTACTATTATTATCGAGACATATTAGGAATAATTAGAAAGATTATAGATTCATCTGGCCAAATTGTTGCTTCTTATTCTTATGATGACTTTGGTAAGCTCGTTTCTATAAATGAAGAAACTAGCATTGCTGGTTATAACCATTTCTACTACAAGGGTTATTATTATGACTCTGAATCAGGATTATATTATTTAATCAATAGGTATTACTCGCCATTGTTAAGAAGATTTATATCTCCAGATAATATCTATGACACTATCAAAGATAAATTAGATTCTGCTCAGTTTAACCTATTCTCATATTGTAATAACAATCCTATCATGAGAAGCGATCCAAGTGGAAAATTCTCTATTTTGGATGTGCTTTTGATTGGTTTAACCGCTGTAGTCACTGCAGTTACTGTTGTAGTTGCAATAATTACCAATCCAATAGTCAGTATTGCCTTATTAACACAAGGTGCCCCTTTGTTATCAACACTTGTATCTAATAATAATTCGAACATTATAGACTACATTAAAAAAATAACTACAAACACCATGAATTCTATAGGTTCATTTATTACACATTTTGCCGGCAATCATTTATATGAATTAATGGTTGTTCACGATATTATCGCAAATGAGTTGCTTAATGCTAATTTGTTTAATATAGATAATGTTGGTTGGTGGACTTGCTATATAAGCCCACTAGAGTATGTTATTTTATCAATTTCTAAATCAAACTATGAACATAATGTAGAGGTTTGGACACAAAACCCACGATTAAAAGATACTTTATTGACAACAATCTCTGGAGACACTACATCTACAGCATATTTCAATAATCAGGCGAAAACCGAGGCAGAATCATTAAAGTTTGGTTCAAAAAATATCAACAAAGCTGGTTGCACAATAATCACTTCATATAATGCCCTTTTATTCTGTAATCTTCCAGCTCTTAGACATTTCACCGCCGAAGAAGATGATTTGTTATTCCCTAATTTAATCGCTGAATGCGAAAAGAAATCTCTATTATTTGGTCAGCTTGGCGCTTTCCCAACCCACATTCACGAGATGCTCACAAAATATGACGAGATAGAAGTTGGTCCAATAAGAACTAGTGTAGAGGATTTGATATCTGACTATGGCGAATTTTCAATGGATTGCGCTATAATTTCGACATATATAAATGGATTTATTCCTAATTCAACAAATATTCCTAGTTTGACAAGTCATACTACTATGATAATACCGATTAGCGATATTTCTAATTCGATGTTTTATGAACTTAATGGGTACATGTTTCCGAACGAGACGACTAAATATTTTTCGAGCCTTTCGAATAGATGGAATGTGGATTTAGTAAATGAAGTTGGTCGAAAATTTATTTGTGGCTTTATAATTAAGAGGAAGAGTATATGAAAAATAATATTAAGAAAATCGCGGTATTTAGTTCAATTCTTCCAGTTATTTTATTGAATTCGTGTCATAGTTCCGGTATGGAAAATATTAAGGAAATAATTTTTTTTGATCAAAACACAAACATTAGGTATCAATACGTTAAATATGAAGTCTACGAAAGTATTACTGGTTTTTATGAAGGTAGTGTTGAAACAAACATTTTAGATTCCTATCAATTGCCTGATACATTTGAATTTGGCAAAGATAATAGTTTGGTAATTCATATACCATATAACTCGGCAACAAATAATTTTTATTTTAACGCACCATATTTTACCAATTCGGCTCCATACATGTCATATACTGGTCGTGAGTTTCAAAGAAGAACAGATTATAAAAATAGTACTAATAGTAGAGACGATCGCAGAGAGAATAAGGAACCTCATTTAAAGTACACAAATTTTTGCCTGAGATATGGCGAAAAAAATGGCTTGATAAGCAATATCATAGATGATTTCTCAATTAATATCATATTTTCTCACGATTTTATGATTCGTGGGAATGATTCAATTAGTTATTTCCGTGATTGTCCTGAATTACCCTATTTACAGATAAGTTTTTGGGATATGTTAGATAATTTGACTGACTATGATTACAACACTTTTGATGTTGATGAATATATTGATTCTATGAAAGAACAGACTCGCAACATTAAAGAAAACAACTTAATTAAAGTTAATTTGCAATGGGAAGATGGAACCAAAATATCAAATTTCGAGCCATTAGTTGATTTCGACTATTTTTACTATGGTCCTCCTGATCCAACATACGAAATAGTTGTGTAATTACACTTATTGAGCAGAATTAAGTTTCTGCTCTTTTTAAATTAAAATTTAATATAAAAAATGGATGTGCTACAATAAGTTGACGAATAATCGTGTTTTTAACATCGATTAATAGGAGGAAGAGATATGTCTGAAAAGATGGTTGCAATGATTCTCGCTGGTGGAAAAGGCACTAGACTAGAAGCATTAACCAAAAAAATTGCAAAACCTGCCGTCAGTTTTGGTGCAAAATATCGTATCATCGATTTTCCACTTTCTAACTGCGCTAACTCAGGTATCCACACTGTTGGTGTCTTAATGCAATACGAATCTGTTGTCTTAGACCAATACGTTGGAAACGGTGAAAAGTGGGGGCTTAATGGTGTACGTTCTATCACAAGTACACTCGCGCCACGTCAAACTGAACAAGGTCTATCTTGGTATAAAGGCACTGCTGATGCTATCTACGCTAACATCGATTTCCTTGATAGTGTTGATCCTGAATATGTTTTGATTCTTTCTGGTGATCACATTTATTGCACTACATATGATGAAATGCTTAAGCAACATAAGAAGAATAAAGCTGATTGTACAATAAGCGTCTATCAAGTTCCAATGAAGGAAGCATCAAGATTTGGAATTCTTGTCACTGATGAAAAAGGTCAAATCACTGAATTCCAAGAAAAACCTGCTCATCCAATTTCTAATCTTGCTTCGATGGGTATTTATATCTTCACATATAAGACTCTTAGAAAAGCTCTTATTGAAGATGCTGCTAAAGCTGATTCATCTCATGACTTTGGTAAAGATATCATCCCAACCATGCTTAAAGAAGGTAAGAAACTTATGTCTTATGTCTTTGAAGGATATTGGAAAGATGTTGGTACAGTTGCCTCTCTTCATGAAGCAAATATGGATTTACTCCAATCCGGAAATGACACTAATCTTGAAAAGATTATGAATGGAAATAGACTTTATTCAGAAGATACATATTCTCATCCTCAATATATCGGTAAGAAAGCCGAAGTAAAGGATTCGCTTATTAACCAAGGCGCTGTTATCCTTGGTAAAGTTGATCACTCCGTTATTTCTAACGAAGTTGTCGTTGAAGAAGGAGCAGTCGTTAAAAACTCTGTCCTTATGACAGGCGCTCACGTATGTAAAGGAGCGAAAATCAATAATTGTTTACTTGCTCCAGAAGCATACGTTGGAGAAAACGTAAAGATTGATCCAAAGGGAGATAAGATTGAATTAATCTCCGGAAAGAAGGTGAATTAAGATGGCTAAAAGAATACTTGGTTTACTTAATTTATATTCCTCACCTAATTTAGGTCCTCTTACTGAACATAGAACTCTCGGTTCAACTTCCTTCCTTGGAAGATTTGCAATTATGGACTTTGCGTTAAGTAATTTCACTAATAGTGGAATTGATGAATTCTCTATCTTGGTTAAAGATAACTTTAGAAGTGTATCTAAACATGTTGGTTCACTTAAAACATGGGTTAATAACACTAAGATTGCTCGTCAAAATATTTTGTTAAACGAAAAAGGTATTGCTAAAAAAGAATACAATACCGACTTAAATAATATCTTAGAAAATGAGTGGTTACTTTATGAATCTAATCCAGATTTAATTGTTGTTCAACCTGCTCATATTATTACCACAATGGATCTACGTCCAGTCATTGATTTCCATCTATCTAGTGGAGCTGACGTTACTGTTGTTTATAAAAAGATTAGCGATGCTGATAAAGCATTCAATTACTCTAATACATTAGAAGTTGATAAATCCGGTCGAGTCACTAAAGTGAGCAAGAACACTGGAGAAAATAAGAAAGTCAATGTTTCACTAGAAACATATGTCATCTCTAGAGCGTTACTCACTAAGCTTATACACGCTCGTGGAGAAAGTAGAGAATTATCATTAAAACGCACAGTCGTTAAACTTGCTAGAAGTAAAACAACTAAAGTATTTGCCTATGAATATAAAGGTTATGCTCGATGCATTGATTCATTTAAGCATTTCTGTGAATATTCATTCGAATTACTTAACTATAAAAATGCGACTGTCTTATTCGATAATGATTGGACAGCCTACACTGTTTCTCATAACACCCCACCAACAACTTATGGAATCCATTCAAGCGTTAAAAATTGCTATATCGCTAATGGAGCCTTTGTTGATGGTCATGTTGAAAATTCCATCATTTCAAGAAGCGCTAAAATCGGTAAAGGTGCAGTAGTGAAAAACTCAATTGTTTTAGCAAACACTGTTATCGGAGAAAACGCTCACGTTGAAAATGCGGTCTTAGATAAACTTGTCAAAGTCCGTGATGGTGCCGAACTTCTCGGTCATAAAGAAGATTTACTATATATTTCTCAAGGAAAAATTATTAAATGAAAATTGCTATGATTGCTAGCGAAGCTAATCCACTTGTGAAAAGTGGTGGTCTCGCTGATGTTACTTATTCGTTATCTCGTGAACTAAATAAAGATAAAGAGGAAGCTATTATTGTTCTTCCTTTCTATAAAAGAATTAAAGATAAAGGCTTAAATCCAAAATATTTGGGATATTTCTTTATCGATATGTCTTGGAGACATCAATATGTCGGTGTTTTTGAACTACGTATCGATGGAATTAAATATTATTTAGTGGATAACGAGATGTATTTTAACCGCGATGAACTTTATGGATATAATGACGATAATGAAAGATTTGCCTATTTTGCTTTAGCAAGTCTTGAAGTTCTTCGTTATGTAAACTTTAAAGCAGACATCATTCACGTTCACGATTGGCAAGCTGCAATCATTCCTTGTTTACTTAAAGAAAAATATAACTGCGATAACTTCTTTAGTGGAGTTAAAACAGTCTTAACAATTCATAACCCAGCCTTCAAAGGCTATATGGACAAATATTTCCTTGGAAACTATTTTGGTCTAAGTGATTATATCTATGATATAGGTCGAGTGAAATTTGATGAACAAGTCTCAACCTTAAAAGCTGGAATTAGCTACGCAGATAAAATCACAACTGTTTCCCCAACTCATAGAAATGAATTATTAGATCCTAGTAGTGAATTTAGATTTAATTACGATTTAGAACTTCGTAAAGATGATTTTAGCGGTGTTGTTAATGGAATTGATGTTATTGAATTTAATCCAGAGACTGACACAAAAATCGCTAAACAATATTCAAAATCTGCTTTTATAAAAGCAAAAGCAGAAAATAAGAAAGTTTTATTAGAAACTTTAGGACTTCCAAATAACTTTAAAGGCCCAGTTTATGGTCTAGTTAGTAGACTTACCTGGCAAAAAGGTATTGATTTAGTTCTTCAAAATGTTGAACACATCATCGGTAATGGTGGAGCTTTAGCAATCCTTGGAAGTGGAGAAAAAGAACTAGAACATTCCTTCCAATCATTTAGAGACCATTTCCCTGATAGAGTTGGAATCTATATTGGCTATAATGACGCTATCGCCCACAAAGTATACGCGGGTAGTGACTTTTTCCTCATGCCTTCACTTTTTGAACCATGCGGAATTGGTCAATTAATCGCTCAAAGATATGGAGCGCTCCCAATTGTCAGAGTAACCGGTGGACTAGCTGATACCGTTATAGGATATAATGATAATAATCTTGATATCGCTAACGGATTTAGTTTTTATGATTATAATGGCTTCGCTCTTGGTGGCACTATTGATCACACCCTTAGGGTGTTTAAGGATAAATCTACCTATCATAAACTTGTGAAAAACGCTCTTAGTTTAGATTTATCTTGGAAGAAATCTGAAAAGAGTTATTTAAAGATATATAAAGAGGTGGCGAATAGATGAGTTATAACCACAAATTAATTGAAGAGAAGTGGAGAAATTATTATGCTTCTCATAATGTCTTTTATTGTGATACATCAGATTTTAGTAAACCTAAATTCTACGCTTTAGATATGTTCCCTTATCCTAGTGGACAAGGTTTACACGTTGGTCACCCTGAAGGATATACCGCTAGTGATATTGTCTCTAGAATGAAAAGAATGCAAGGATATAATGTCCTTCATCCAATGGGATTTGACTCCTTTGGTCTACCAGCCGAACAATACGCTATTAAAACAGGAAATCATCCTGAAGGTTTCACTTTAAAAAATATTGAAAATTTCAAGCGTCAACTCAATATGCTTGGATTTTCTTTTGACTGGTCAAAAGAGGTTTCAACTTGCGACCCATCATTTTATAAATGGACCCAATGGATTTTTAAACAACTTCTTTTAGAAGGTCTTGCTAAAATAGTGGACATGCCAGTTAACTGGTGTGAAGAACTCGGCACTGTTTTAGCAAACGATGAAGTTATTGATGGAAAATCTGAAAGAGGTGGCTATCCAGTTATTAGAAAGAATATGAAGCAATGGGTGCTTGATATTCCTAAATACGCTGAACGTTTGCTTTCGGATTTAGATAAACTTGATTGGCCAGAATCCACTAAAGAGATTCAAAGAAACTGGATTGGTAAATCTATCGGTGCCTCAATCATTTTTAAAGTTGATGGCACTAGTGAATCATTTGAAGTATTTACAACTCGTGCAGATACTCTTTTTGGAGCAACATACTGCGTTATGTCTCCAGAACATAAATTAGTGAATAAAATTGCTTCAAAAGATAAACTTAACGAAGTTAAAGCATATCAAGAATACGCTAGTAAGAAATCAGATCTAGAAAGAACTGATACAAATAAAGAGAAAACTGGTTGTTTTATTGGAGCATACGCTATTAACCCAGTTAATAATAAGCGCATCCCAATTTATATAAGCGATTATGTTTTAGCGACTTATGGAACAGGTGCAATTATGGCTGTACCTGCTCACGACAGCCGTGACTATGAATTCGCAAAGAAATTTGGAATTGAAATCATTCCAGTCTTAGAAGGCGGAGACATCTCTAAAGAAGCCTTCACTGGTGATGGAGTGCATATTAATTCAGGTTTCTTAAATGGATTAAATAAAGAAGACGCTATAAACACAATGATTGATTTCCTTTCTAAGAAAGGAATTGGTCAAAGAAAAGTCAATTATAAGATGAGAGAATGGGTTTTTGCTCGTCAAAGATATTGGGGCGAACCTATCCCTGTTGTCTTTGTTGGAGACGAAATTGTTCCTCTTAGTGATGAAGAACTTCCTTTAATTCTTCCTAAACTTGATGATTATGGAAGATGTAAAGATGGAAGTGCTCCACTAAATAAAGCGACTGATTGGGTGAACTATAACCATAATGGTATCGTTGGAAAAAGAGAAACTAACACCATGCCAGGAAGCGCTGGTAGTAGCTGGTATTTCTTTAGATATATTGATCCAAAAAATGACAAAGTTTTCGCTGATTATAATTTACTTAAACACTGGATGCCAGTGGATTTATATTTAGGTGGCCCTGAACACGCTGTTGGTCACTTATTATATTCTCGCTTCTGGACAAAATTCCTTTTTGATAAGAAGCTTTCTCCAGTTGATGAACCATTTAAGAGACTTTTCCATCAAGGAATGGTCTTAGGTGAAAATGGTGAGAAGATGTCTAAATCTAGAGGCAATGTTGTTAACCCAGATGATGTAGTTAATGAATATGGTGCAGACGCTCTTAGACTATTTGAGATGTTTGCCGGACCTTTAGAAGAAAGCTTCCCATGGTCTACGAATGGACTTATCGCATCCAGAAAATTTATTGAAAGAGTGTATAGAATATACACTGAAGAAGAGATGCTTAAGAAAGTTAGTGACACAAATAGTGGTGAACTTGATTTAATTTATCATCAAACTGTTAAGAAAGTCACTCATGATTTTGAAGCACTTCAAATTAACACTGCAATTGCGCAGATGATGATATTTGTTAACGCTATTTATAAAGCTAACTCCTTATATCGTCCATATTTAGAGAATTTCATCAAGATGTTCTCTTGTATCTGTCCATTTGTGGGCGAAGAACTTTATGAACTTTTCACTCATAAAGCTCCTATTGATTATGAAACTTGGCCAACCTACGATGAGTCAAAACTTGTTAAAAACGAAGTTAATATCGCTGTAAGCGTAAACGGAAAACTTCGTGCGACAATGACCATGAAGGTTGATGCTAGTGATGATGAACTTAAAGAAGAGGCGCTTAAACTTGAAAATATTCAAAAACATATTGAAGGTAAACAAATTCGTAAAGTCATCATCGTTAAAAATAAGATTGTAAATATTGTTGTAGGATAAATGAATAATAACGTTTTTATCATTGATATCGGAAACACCCAAATTTCATTTGGAATTTTTAATGATGATAAACTCCTCACTAGAGGAGATTACTCTTCTCATAACGTCGAAATTGAAGGATTTATTAACTACGTTAAGAAAGTCTTAACTGAATCTAAAATTAGTTATGACTCTTTTAAAGGGGGACTAATCTCTTCAGTTGTTCCTCATTTATCTAGACTTATTCAAATCGCTATTAATAGTGTAATCTCGCTTGAGATTCCTATTTTAGATAACAAAATTAATTCTTTTATTGAAATGGATATTGATAATCCTAGTGAAGTTGGAGGGGATATCTTAGCGGATATAGTGGCCGCTAAAGAGTATTATTCTTGTCCAGCTTTAGTAGTGGATTTAGGAACAGTCACTAAATATATTGTTTTAGATGAAAAAGGTGTCTTTATTGGTACAACCTTCTATCCAGGAATTGAAGCTTGTTTAGATTCACTTAGTGATAAAACAGCCTTACTTCCTAACTTAAAAGAATTTAATAAGCCTAAAAGATATTTAGGTAAAAATACCTTGGAGGCCATGGAAAGTGGCATATATTATGGCACGGTTGGAGGAATTAAAGGTGTAAGTGAATTTGTTAAATCAATGTTTGATAGTTCGCTTACTTATATCCTTACAGGAGGATTCTCTAATGTTATCTATCCTTCACTTAAAGACTTTGTCTTTGATGCTGATTTAGTGCTTAAAGGTGTTAACTTACTATATAAGAAATTTTACGAAGGGAAATAGTTATGAATTATTATTCACTTATGAAGCCATATTTTAACGATATGCGCCTTGCCTTACTTAGACTAGTTAGTATCGATTCAGTTTATGATGAAACAACTAAAACTAAAGAAATGCCTTTTGGTAAAGGCGTTGATAATGCCTTAAAATTCGTCGCTGATTTAGGCCTTCGTTTTGGCTTTGAAGTCGACTATTGTGATGGTTATGCGACTGAATTAACTATCGGTAGTGGTCCTCGCTTAATTGGTATATACGCTCACGCAGATGTCGTGCCAGCAAGTGGAAACTGGGATAATCCTCCATTTTCCCCAATTATCAAAGACGGGAAAATCTATGGTAGAGGCACAAGTGATGATAAAGGACCTCTCATCGCTGCATTTTACGCAGTAAAAGCTCTTAAAGATAATGGTTTACTTAAAGACTATACAGTTAAAATCGTTGTTGGAGGAGATGAAGAAAGAGGCTCATCTTGTCTAGATTATTATTTCCATAAACTTCATAAACCATATCCAGATTATGGATTCACTCCTGATAGTGATTTTCCACTTATTTATGGTGAGAAAGGTATCATCGATTTTTATCCAGTTATTAAAGTGGACGCTCCAATGATTAAATCTATTAAAGGTGGAGTAGCCTCAAATGCTGTCTGCGATAAAGTGACAGTTAAGATGGATAAAGATGAAAAATTTATTACCTATTTAGACGAGCAAAAAGTTAGTTATACTCTCACTGATGAGGGAGTAATTTTTAATGGTAAAAGTGCGCATGGATCCACTCCAGAAATTGGGGTTAACGCAGCTTTAATTGCTCTTAAAACAATCGGTGATTTCTATAAAATAGAAAAATTCTCTCTAATAGGTGAAAAACTTATGAGCACTGATGGAGAAGCTTTTAATGGAAAAATTGAGACCAAATTACTTGGTAAAACTTCATATTGTGTCGGAATGATTGACTACGAAAATGGTGAACTAAAATTCACAGTTAATTTCCGTCATCCAGAAGGAGTTAATCCTGAAGATTTTATTAAAAATTTCGATAAAGTATTTTCTACAAAGTCGACATCGAAAGACCCTTCACCAGTTTTACTATATGATCCAAAAAGTAAACTTGTTAAAACTTTACTAAATGCATATCGAAAAGAAACGATGGATAACACTCCACCATTAACTACAGGTGGTGGTACATACGCTAAACACGCGAAGAACACTATTGCCTTTGGAGCGCTTTTCCCTCACGATATATCTACAATGCATGAACCAAATGAATTCATGCCTTTAAAGGAATTTGAACTTGCAAGTGTAATCTACGCTCACGCAATAAATGACTTAGGAAAACTTAAATAATGAGAACAAAATTCAAAAGATGGGCAGTGGATTATCTTGATGAACATCCAGAAGTTATCATAGATAAAGTTAACTTTGATGATGAATTTTTTAAAGATAAGAAGCTACATATCGAAGTTGGAAGTGGAAAAGGTGATTTTATCATCGAAATGGCTAAAAAGAATCCTAGCGTAGCTTTTATCGCTATCGAAAAAGTTAAAACAGTCGCAGGGATGCTTTCTAAAAAGATTGTTGATGAAAAAATTCCTAACGTTAAATGTTTCCCAAATGACGCGGCTATTTTGTTTTCAACTTTAAAAGATGAATCAGTTGATAAATTCTATCTTAACTTTGTTGATCCTTGGCCAAAAAAGAAACACGCTAAAAGAAGATTAACTTATATTTCATTTTTAAATGAATATTATCGTTTACTTAAAAAAGATTCCCTTTTAGTGTTTAAATCCGATAACGATTCACTCTTTGAGTTTTCTTTAGAAGAAATTGAAAAATCTAAATTCAAACTCGAACTAGCAGAATTTACATATAACTTTGAAGAAAGTGACGCGATGAGTGAATACGAAGCAAAATTTAGAAAACTAAATCAGCCTATTCATAGAATAGTGCTTAGAAAATGAGGTAAAAAAATGGAAGAACTCGAAATCAAACTTAAAGAAGCAGGCAAAATCTCAAGACTAACCAATAAGACATTCAAATTTGATCCTCGTCTTAAAGATGGATTTTTCGCTGCTAATTACTTTTTAAAATCAAACAAGATTGTTAAAGAAAATTGTCCAAACCACATTGTAACTATGCAGTTTTTCCAAAGAACTGATGATGCAATGCTTTGTGGACTTGACGAAGCTATCGCTTTAATTCATGAATTTGCTATCCATCCAGAAGAACTTGAAATATATGCCTTAAACGATGGAGATATCGTTAATAATGGCGAACCAGTTTTAAAAGTAACTGGTAAATATGAAAACTTCGGATTCCTTGAATCAATGATTGATGGAATCTTAGCTAGAAGAAGTAGTGTCGCTACAAACGTTTACCGCGTTATGAAAGCACTTAAAGGTAAAGATGTTTTCTCAATGGCAGACCGCCAAGATGAATATAACACTCAAATTGGTGATGGATATGCTACATATGTAGCAGGTATTAGAAAAGTCTCCACAGACGCACAAGGATATTGGTGGGGTGGACATGGTGTTGGCACTATGCCTCACGCTCTTATCCAAGTTAGTGGTGGAGATATTTGTAAAGCCGCTGATATGTATCATAAAACTTTCCCAAATGAACAAGTTACAGCCTTAATTGACTATAACAATAATGTTGTGAGAGATTCGCTTCTTCTCGCTAAACATTTAGGAAGAACTCTTAGAGCAGTTAGAGTTGATACTTCTAAATCTCTTATCGACCATTATTTTGATGATAAAGATACAAGTGGATTTGACCCTCATGGAGTTTGTAAAGAACTTATCTTTGCTCTTAGAGAAGAACTCGATAAAAATGGTTTTGACTACGTCAAGATTATCGTTAGTAGTGGATTTACCTATCAAAAGATTGAAGAATGGGTGAAGCTAAATGTCCCAGTTGATACTTATGGAGTGGGTACCTCTTTAGTGAATAACCAAACGGTTGGATTTACTGGTGACCTTGTTATTTTAGATGGTGTAGACCAAGCTAAAGAAGGTCGAAAAGATATTAAGAGTAATAGACTAGTAAAAGTAAGTTATCCTATCTACTAAATAGTTTAACTTGTGTATGAAAATATTTTCATTTATAATGAATGCGCTTTCAAATGGAGGTATTTTCAAATGGACAATTTAAAAGATAGAGTAACGATTTATGAAGTCGCTAAAGCAAGTGGAGTTTCTCTTGCGACTGTAAGTAGAGTTATCAACCATCAAGGTAACGTTACTGAAGCAACTAGAAAAAGAGTTGAAGACACAATTAAGCGCTTAGGATATAAGCCAAGTGGTCTTGCTCAAGCTCTTGCTACTAATAGATCAACAACGATTGGAGTTATCATTCCAAGCGCTAACTATGTATATATCTCCAATATGCTAAACGGTATTACCGAAGTAGCTAAAGAAAAAGGATATAATCTATCTTTATTTGTTACCTCCCATTCAAAAGAAGACGCTAATGCAATGCTTGAAAAAGTCATCACTAGCCACGTTGATGGAGCAATCATCTTCGATGATGAACTTGATGAAGAAGATATTAAGAAACTTAATTCTTATTCAGTTCCATCAATTGTTATCAATAACAAACTTGAAAGCGAAAAAGCTGGTTGTATTATCTTTGGATATGAACATCTCCTCCGCGATTTAGTGGAAAAACATATTCAAGATGAACCAGATAAAAGACCAGTTTTCCTCCATGTTCATAACTGTGGACGACTCCTTGAAAGAACTGAAAAAGCTTTCATTAGAGTGTGTAATGAATGTCAAAGAGAATATCGTATTTTTAATGTTGATGATTCGTATAATCGCACATACGCTGACTTTATTGAATATTTTAAAGAACATAAGAAAGGCTATTTCATCTGCTATCGTGATTCTATCGCAGCAGCAGTTGTTAACGCTGCTACCGATAGCGGACTTCGTGTTCCAGAAGATGTTGAAACAGTCTCTCTTATCACAACTAAGTACGCTAACATTACTCGTCCAACCTTAACTGGATTACATATTGATATGCAAGAAGTTGGTAAAAGAGCTATGTACATGCTTATTGATTTAGCAAAAGGTAGACTCTCCACCAAGATTTATAAATTTGAATCAACCTACGTTAAAAGAGATTCAACAAAGGAGTAAGAAGAATGGATTTATTTGATGAATTAAAGTTTAGAGGTCTAATTAAAGACGTCTCAAACGAAGAAGAAGTTCGTAAACTTCTTAGCTCTCCAACCACAATTTATTGTGGTTTTGACCCATCTGCGTCCTCAATGCATGTTGGTAATTTCGTTATGATTAGCATGCTTATGAGACTACAAAAAGCAGGTCACAAGATTATCGCTATCGTCGGTGGAGCGACAGGTATGATTGGTGATCCAAGTGGAAAATCAAAAGAAAGAAATCTTCTTAACGCAGATTCTTTAAAAGAAAACACCAACTGTATTAGACGCCAACTTGAAAGATTCATCGATTTAAGCGATGAAAAGAAAGGTAAAATCCTTAATAACTACGATTGGATTTCTAAACTCAATGTTTTAGATTTCCTTCGTGATTATGGAAAATATTTCCAAGTTAACTATATGCTTAATAAAGATATCGTTGCTTCTAGACTTCAAAACGGTATCTCATTTACAGAATTTTCATACACAATTCTTCAATCAATTGACTTCTTAACACTTTATCAAAATGAAGGATGTAAAATGCAAATTGGTGGTGGTGACCAATGGGGTAACCTCACCAGTGGACTTGAACTCATCCGCAAAGTTGAAGGTGGAGAAGCTAATGTTGGAGTGTTTACCGTTCCTCTATTACTTGACCAAAATGGTAAGAAATTTGGTAAGAGTGAAGAAGGCGCACTTTATTTAGATCCAAAGATGTGTTCACCATATAGACTCTATCAATATTTCATTAATGTTGGTGATGAAGACGCTGCTAGATACCTTAAGGTATTTTCCTTTAAAAGTATCGATGAAATCAACAAGATTAACGCTGAACACTTCGCTAATTTAGGACAAAGAGTTGCTCAAAAAGCTTTAGCTTATGAAGTGGTTAGTATTATCCATGGAAAAGAAAAAGCTGATGAAGCTGTAAGAATGGCAAACACCTTCTTTAGTGGTGATTTTAAATCATTATCAAAAGAAGCAATTCTTGAACTACTTGGTTCCTCTTTAGTGGAACTTCCATCCGATAAACTTCTCGAAGATGTCTTAATTGATCTTAAGAGCGCATCAAGTAAAAGGGAAGCTCGTGAATTCATCAAAAATGGAGCGGTCTCCATCAATGGAGAAAAAGTGAGTGATCTCACCAAAGTCATCACTAAAGATGATGCTTTATATAATGAATTTGTCATCCTCCGTAGAGGTAAAAAGAATTATTATTTGATTAAACTTAGCTAATATGAATAAAAAGATTGTTTCATCCATCTTAATCTTTCCAATTTTAAGTGCTTGTCACGGTACTTTTATTTCTAAAGATTATGCAAAAGAAATCGCTACAAGTTTAAACACTTATCTTCATGAAGTTAAAGTAGACGATTATCCAGTTGAAAATTTCGTTAGAAAAGGTGAGTCTTTCGATGGCACAAACAAGGTCGTCACCAAGTCAATTTACTCAAAGAGTAAAATGTTCTATTATAGCTACGTTATTGCCTATCCAAGCGATGGTAGTAAAGTAATCGCTAGAGAAAACTGGATTTATGGATGGACGACATCCACAGAATATAACATTTATACTGTCTTCCGCGATAATGGTGGTGAATATCTCCCAGCGCCAGGAAGAAGTTCAATGGAAGAAAAGTATCCAAACCTTGAAGAATTTAATGTCGCCTGGGGTGAAATAGACGCCGCAATTGAAAAAGGATCAATTATTGCTGATTCACTATCTTCAGTAGAAAAGATTCAAGAAATTATTTCGTATATTGAAGGTGATGAAATATCAGTATCTTATCAATTCTCATCATTTGATAATACTTCCGTTCACTATAAAGGTAACTATGACACAACCGGAGATTATTTTGGCAAAGTTGAACCTATTCATAACCTCCATGAAATAGATATCTTCTCTGCAAAAGTAATTAGCTATTCCAGTGAATATTATGGTGATGATGAATCACTAAAAAGATATGAGAATTATTCATATAATTTCGATGTTCCTGAAGTAGTCTATCCAAAGATTAACTAGTAAAAATTATAGAATAGAGTTGCTTTGCAACTCTTTTTCTTTTGCTTGGCGACAAAAAAAGAGGAGAACGAATTCTCCTCAAATTTTTGCTCAAAATTACAGTAAGCGGTTGTAGTATTCAATGATTTGAGCTTCGTTAATGTCTTTTGGAAGTTCGTTACGTTCTGGGACGCGGACGAATTCACCTGAGAGCTTTTCAGCATCAACTTTGACATAACCAACTGAAGCTGGTTTTTCATTGAGTGCATCTTTGACCACTTTGAGATCATGACCTTCTTTGAGGGCGATTTTGTCACCGACAGAGCAAAGGTATGATGGAATATCGACTTTCTTACCATTGACAGTAATGTGTCCGTGGTTGACGAGTTGACGAGCAGCGCGTCTAGTTCTTGCAAATCCCATACGGAAGACAAGGTTGTCTAAACGAGATTCAAGAATTCTGAAGAAAGCGATACCAGTAACTTCATCAGAAGCACTGGCGAGTTTGAATAAACGTTTGAATTGTCTTTCGTTAACGCCATACATTTGACGAAGTTTTTGTTTTTCGATCAATTGTTTGCCGTATTCTGATGGTTTTTTCTTTCTATCAACACCGTGTTGACCAGGACCATAAGCTCTCTTTTGGAGTTCTTTACCTGTTTCAAGAGTGGAAAAACCAAGACGACGTGAACGTTTGTAGTCTGATCCAGTATATCTCATGATATATGTCTCCTTTCACTTAAGTGCATTAAGCAAGAGGTGCAAATCCCAACCCCGGATGTTCTAGATATAAATTTCACCTTTGAGCAGCGGCTACTCTTTCACAATCGTTCTAGACATTAGACAAGTTGTATTTACATGCTGCGTAAATGCAAGAAATATAATATATAAGTATTATGCCCTTGTCAACAAAATCCTCTAATATTTATATTAGGAATTTTTTGGGACTGTTTTGAAATATCTAAATAGTGTCTTATTTATGATTTTTGTATTAACAAATCCGCCTAATATGATATTATTTTTACGATTATGATTAAGTTATTAAGTGAAGTAGAACCAGCAAGCGGAAACACAAACGATAATGGTTGGATAGTACCTGTAATTATTGTTGCAGCAATCCTTCTTATCGGAGTGATTATTTTTATATTAATTAAATTCGTCTTTTCTCGTACAAAGATGAAAAGAGATATCAAAGATATTGACCATAGATTCAACTATCTCCATTCTCTTTTAATCGGACAAGACGCTCAATATATTCAAAGACTTGAAAACATTTCTCGTAGCAATCTTTTATATGTTGATATTCACACCAAATATCTCAAAAAATTCAAAGAAATTAGAGATAAACGTGATAGTAAAACTCAACACACTATCAACCATTTAAAAGATCTCCTCGATGATAAGAAATATAAACAACTAGGTGAATCTATCTTAGAAGCTAAAGAAATTTTAGCGACCTATGAAAAAGATATTAACCAACTCAACAATGAACTTATCGAAATCATTAAACCAGAAGAAGAATGTAAGACTGCTGTCTATTCTTTAAAAGAAAACACTCGTAGAGTGAAGAATGATTATTATTCAAAACAAGCTGATTTAGATCTTGTTAAAGAATCATTTAACGCTATCTTTGAACATTTAGATGAACTCTTCACCCAAGTTGATGATTTCATTCTTTCTGCTCAATATGATGATGCTAAAGCGCTTCTTCCTCAAATTGATTCAATTTTAAAGCAATGCTCTGCAGGTTTAAGTGAACTTCCAAAACTCTGCACCATGGTTATTAGTGTTGTCCCAGATAAGATTGCTTCACTTCAAAATTCCTTTGAAATCATGTGTGAAGAACGTTATCCACTTGATTATTTAAAAGTTCCTGCCGCAATTAAGGAAATGAAAAACGAAATCAACGTTTTAGTTACTCGTATCAAACAATTTAATCTAAGTGGAGTAGGGGATAAACTCGATAACATGGTTTCTCGTATTGAAGAATACTTTGCGAGATTTGAAGATGAAAGACACGCTCGTAAACTCTTCGAAGAAGCCAATGATGAAATCTATCATAATGTTAATATTATCGAACGCAGATTCATTAAACTATGCAATAACATTCCTGAAGTTGAAAAGGTTTATGTCATAAATCAAGAACACAAGGATAAAATTAACGCTATCCAAGAAGATATCGACCGTTTAGGTGGACTTAAACGTGCGCTTGATACATTCATCCATTCAGCAACTAAGCAACCATATAGTCTTCTTGTTAGTAAGATGACCGAACTTAAAGAAGCTAGTGACGCAATTGTTGAAGATATGGCTAACTTCAATAAGTATCTTATTTCTCTTAAAAACGATTCTCAAAACGCCTTCACTTTGATTCATGAAGTCTATTACAAAGTAAAAGAAGCTGAGAAAACAATTAGAGATATCGGGATTGAAAACATCAAAAATAAATACGATGAAAGAATTAAACGTATCTACGAACTTCTCGTTGATATCCATAAATTATTATTTACTTCCCCAATCAAAGTTGATGAAGTAAATGAACTTGTTAATGAACTAAAGACTCTATCTGATGAAGTCCTTGGTGAAAACGGTGGAGTTTCTCAAGATAACCACTTAATGATTATGGCAGAATCTGCAGCGCTTTATGCGAACCGTTCAAGAGCGGATTTCAACGATGTAAACCAACTCTTAAATCAAGTTGAAATGTTATTTGAAGATGGTGAATTTGAACAAGCCTACGTTTCAACCGGAAACGTTTTACAAAGACTACATTCTCATTCCGAAAATGAATAATAAATATAATATTTATCTTGATAACGCAGCGACAACTAAACCTAATGAGGAAGTTGTCGCTTTAAACGTTAAAGTAAATAATGAATATTTCGCTAATCCTAGTAGCACTCATCATTTAGGTATTGAAGCTCATAATCTACTTGAGAAAGCTAGAAATATTCTTTTGAAAGAATTTAATCTTAAAGATCATAAAATTATTTTTACTTCTGGATCCACAGAAGGGCTTAACTTAGCGATTAAAGGCTACGCCTTAAAATATCAAAATAGAGGCAAACACATCATTACCTCTAACATTGAACATCCTTCTGTTAGTGAAGCTATTAATCAACTAGAAAAAGAATTTGGCTTCACTGTTACTAGACTAGCTGTTAACTCTAAAGGAGTCATTTCACTAGATGAACTCAAGTCTAGTTTAACTGATAAGACCATTTTAGTGGCGATTATGGCCGTGAATAACGAGATTGGAAGTATTAACCCAATTAAAGAAATTAGCGAGCTAATTCGCTTATTTCCAAAATGCTCACTTTTAGTGGACACTACTCAAGCGATTACTAAACTAGATTTAGATTATTCTTCTATTGATATGTTTGTTGTTTCATCTCATAAGATAAATGGACTTAAAAATAGTGGAGCGCTTTTCTATAAGAAAAATATCTCCTTCCTTCCCTTATTAAGTGGTGGTGGTCAAGAAGACGGATATCGTAGTGGCACTATCTCTTTAGCGGACGCTCTTAGTCTAACTAAAGCAGTTCAAATCGCTAATAAACGTAAAGACAGTGCTCTTAAGCATGTTTATGAGTTAAATAATCACTTAAGAGAAGAAATAAAAAAGATTGATGGAATTGTGATTAATTCTAGCGAAGAATGCTCGCCATATATCTTTAATGTATCATTGCCTAAAAAGTCCGCTGTGGTAGTGGAAGCTTTATCTAATTTAGGGATATATGTTTCTAGTGTTTCAGCCTGTCACTCAAAATATGAAGCCCCTTCATATGTTGTTAAAGCTATCACTAATGATGATAACTTGGCGAAGAATACACTTCGTGTATCTTTTAGTGAATCTAACACAATAGAAGAAGTGGATATATTTGTGAAAGAACTTAAAAATATTTTGGAGAATATAAAATGATTTTTGATCATATCATGGTTAGATTTGGTGAACTTTCCACCAAAGGAAAAAATAAAAAAGACTTTATTCGTGTCCTAGCAAGAAATATCAAAAATGCTTTAGATGAATATAAAGATCTTTCATTTGATGTTAGATATGACCACATCTATGTAAAACTTAATAACACCGATCCAAAACCAGTTATTGAAACTCTTCAAGATGTCAGCGGTATCCATTCTTTATCACTTGTGATAAAAACTGATACAGATATCGAAAATCTTAAAAAAGTTGCCTTAGAAATGGTTGAAGCCGAAGAAGGTAAAACCTTCAAAGTTAAAACTAAAAGAGCAGATAAATCTTATCCAATTATTTCTGATGAGATTAATCGAATTATTGCGACTGAAATATTAAAGAATACATCACTTAAAGTTGATGTTCATAATCCTGATATTTTAGTGAGTATTGAGATTCGTGACGAAGGAGCATATATATTCACTCATACATATCCGGCATGTGGAGGTTATCCTCTTGGAGTAGGCGGAAAAGTAATGCATATGCTTAGTGGTGGAATTGATTCTCCAGTCGCGGCTTATCTACTTATGAAAAGAGGCATTAAGATTGAATGTATCCACTTTGCCTCTCCTCCTTACACCAATATTGGTGTAATTGAAAAACTTAAAGATTTGTTAAGTGTTTTAAATAAATATCAAGATTCAATTAGATTAACAATTATTCCATTTACTAAGCTTCAAGAAAAAATCTATGAAGTAAGTGATGAATCTTACGTGATAACACTCATGCGTAGAATGATGTACCGCCTTGCGAGTGCGTTAATGAAGAAAAGAGGATGCCTAGCTATCTCAAGTGGAGAAAGTGTTGGGCAAGTCGCATCTCAAACACTTGACTCACTAAGTGTTATAAATGATGTCACAAATGCAGTGGTCCTTCGTCCACTTGTCACAAGTGACAAAGAAGAGATTATTAAGCTTTCTAGAAAAATTGGAGCCTATGAAATCTCCATCCGTCCATACGAAGATTGCTGCACTATCTTTTCTCCAAAAAATCCAAAGACAAAGCCTTCATTAAATAAGTGCTTAGAATATGAAAATAAGTTTGATTATCAAACAATGATTAATGAAGCACTAGCTAACGCTGAAGTAATTTACGTTAAAAAAGACGAAGATAAATTATTATAAGAAAAAATCTCAACATCGCGTTGAGATTTTATTCTTTTAATTACTTTGTAATTATTTAGCTTTCTTTGCAACTTTAACGAGTTCGGCGAATGCTTTTGGATCGTTGATTGCAAGTTCGGCAAGCATCTTACGATTAACTTTGACGCCTGCTTTATTTAAACCGTTAATGAATCTTGAATAAGAGATATCATTTAATCTGCATTGAGCGTTGATTCTCTTAATCCAGAGTTTACGATAATCGCTTTTGAGGTTCTTTCTATCGATATAAGAATATCTAAGTGAACGAAGAACTTGTTCTTTAGCGGTCTTGAAGAGGAGGTGTTTACTACCGAAATAGCCTTTAGCTCTTTTTAAGATTTTTTTGCGTCTTGCATGGGTAGTGACGGAATTTTTAACTCTCATTTATTATTCCTCCTTATTGTTGTACAAGAGTCTTATCTCTCTTGTAATCACTCTTACTAACGAGTGAAGCCTTTCTTAAATGTCTTTTTTGTTTAGTGGTTTTGTGTGGAGCGAGATGGCTTGTATAAGCGCGGGCTCTTTTGAATTGACCACTTCCAGTAACTTTTACACGTTTGGTGAATGCTTTTTTGGATTTCATTTTTGGCATGTTGTTGTTCCTCCTATTTTTTAACTGTAGAGGCAAGGACGGCATTTAGCCATTTACCATCCATTGCTGGGGCTTTTTCAATTTTGCTTACGTCTTTAAGTAAATCGATGAACTTATTCATAACTTCCTCACCAACTTCAACGTGAGTCATTTGTCTACCACGGTAACGGACACCGACTTTAACTTTGTTACCATCTTCAAGGAAGCGTCTTGCTGCCTTAACTTTGGTTTCAAGGTCATGGATACCGATTTGTGGAGTGAGTTGAACTTCTTTGATTTCGATAATTTTTTGTTTCTTTTTGTTTTCCTTAGCTTTCTTTTGCTGTTCAAATTTATATTTTGAATAGTTAACTAGCTTACAAACTGGTGGGTTTGCATTTGGGGCTACACAAAGAAGATCGAGATCTTGTTCAACTGCTTTATAGTATGCTTCGCGAGAAGACATCTTTCCGAGTTGTTCACCATTAGCACCGATAAGTAGAACTTCTGGGAAACGAACTCTTTCATTGACTAAGTCGTTATTGGTTTGTTGCGGACGGCGTGGTCCATTTTGCGGATAGTTATTGATAAGTATCACCTCTTTAATTTAAAAACGGGCACGAAGCGCACCCGTTTTAATACTCATAACTTATTAGTTACATAGCATTTACCAACCGATTCATCAGTCTGGTGAGAAGCACGGTGCTCTTCTTTCTACGTTTTTTACGTTTGATATTATATATCCCTTATGAAATAAGTCAACTATTTATAAAAATTTTTAAGATTTTGGACACTTTTTAAATTTTTCTCCCCAATAAAGTAATAGGAGGAAATGAAATGTTTCCCCTCGTATTTAGGGCCCTTAGCATCTATGAAGGGAGGCTTAGTAGTGGAGACCGCTACTATATTGTTGATCTTGTTTATCTTGATCATTACGATTCGTCGTAAGGATTAGATAAAAAAGAGGAACTAGTTGATTTACCTAGTTCCCAAAGCCAATAATATTGTAAATCACTTTCTAAATAGGTGCAAGGGCGCCTAAATAGTCATATTGTCTATTTATCTTCCTCGATTATAGGAAGGGATCTTGATGAGATTTCTTCTTTTAATTTATTTACAAATTCATCAAGAGGAATTGTGATTTGGTTTTTACTACCAAAGTGACGATAAGTAACAGAATGTCCGCCTTTTTCGTTATCACCGATAACGACAGTATATGGAACTTTCTTAACTTGAGCGTTTCTCATACGGTAGCCAAGCTTTTCGCTTGCGTCCACTAAATGAGAACGAATGCCATTATTTCTAAGTAAGTCATTAACTTCTTTAGCGTATTCTAAATGGAATTCGTTATTGACTGGAAGAACGTGAACTTGTTCAGGAGCAATCCAAAGTGGGAAAGCACCTGCGAAGTGTTCAGTGATAACTCCAACGAATCTTTCAATACTACCAAAGCATGCTCTATGAATCATAACTGGACGAGCTTTTTCACCTTTTTCATTAATGTAGGTGACATCAAATCTTTCTGGAAGATTCATATCAAGTTGAATGGTGCCACATTGCCAAATACGGTTCATTGAGTCTCTAACTTTGAAGTCGAGTTTTGGGCCATAGAATGCTCCATCGCCTGGATTAATCTTGAAATCTTTTCCAGTCGCACGGCAGACTTCTTCTAAGATTCTTTCGGATTCATCCCAGATTTTTATATCTCCGATATAACCTTCTTCTGGACGAGTGGATAATTCAATTTTGTAATTTAGTCCAAATAAGGAATAGATTTCATCATAAAGTTTAATAATTGATTTAATTTCTTCACCGATTTGGTCTGGTCTAACAAATGTATGAGCATCATCTTGAGTAAATGATCTAACTCTAAATAGTCCATTGAGCGCTCCGCTGGCTTCATGTCTATGGACGTGACCAAGTTCTGCGTAGCGAAGTGGAAGTTCACGATATGAATGTAAATCATTCTTATAGCAAAGAATTGCGCCTGGGCAGTTCATTGGCTTAATCGCAAATTCATCATCATCAACCATGGTGATATACATATTATCTTTATAGTGATCCCAGTGACCGCTGGTCTCCCAAAGCTCTTTAGAAAGCATAATTGGGGTATCAACTTGTAGATAACCATATCTCGCATGGACTTCTTTCCACATGTCTTCAATCGCGTTTCTAACAATCATTCCATTTGGAAGCCAGAATGGAAGTCCTGGACCATAATCAGAAAGCATAAATAAACCAAGTTGTTTTCCTAAAATACGATGATCTCTTCTCTTTCTTTCTTCTAAAATACGAAGGTGTTCATCAAGTTCTTCTTTTGATTCAAAAGAAGTTCCGTAGATTCTTTGAAGTTGTTTGTTTTTGGAATTACCTCTCCAATAGGCTCCTGCAATTGAAAGAAGTTTGAAGTTTTTAATTAATCCAGTTCTTTCAATATGAGGTCCACGACATAAATCAAAGAATTCACCTTGTTTATAAATAGTGATTGTTCCATCATCTAAATCTTTGATAAGTTCAAGTTTATATGGATTATCTTTAAATAACTTAAGAGCTTCATCTTTAGAAACTTCAACTCTTTCAAATTTTGCGTTTCTTTTCGCAATTCTCCTCATCTCATTTTCAATCTTAGGTAGATCAGCTTCTGTGATTGGAGTAGGGAAATCAACATCATAGTAAAATCCTTCTTCAATAGATGGACCAAAACCAAGATGTGCTCCTGGGTAAAGGTTCATAATGGCTTCAGCCATTAAGTGAGAAGTTGAGTGATTGAGGGTATCTTTATCTAGTGCCATAATTTTACCTCCTAAATAAATTAAAAGCGTCCCACATAAGGACGCTATATTAACGCGGTACCACCTTAATTCATACCAAACTGGTATGCTCTTAATTATCTCTTAACGCGAGTGACGTTTAGGTTATTTCCCTAAATGCTCCGAAGTGGTACTTAATATTCTCTTATCAGGATTTTCACCAACCATCCTTATCTCTACTAAGAGGAGATATTAAGCGTGTCTTCATCAACGCTACAAATAATATATATTTCTTATTTATGAAAATCAAGCATCTTGAATGCGTAAACAGCTGCGCCAATAATTCCAGCGTGTTCACTATGATAACAAACCACAATGTTACTTAGTGGATTTAAATCGCATAAATCTTTAAAGAATATATCTTTAGCCTTCATTACTCCACCCGTCACGCAGATGACATCTGGAGAATAACTATCTTCAATCATCGATATAAAATCAGAAAGAATAGATAGCCATTGTTTATATACATAAAGCGCTTTTTCATCTTCAGATGAAACAAGGTTAAAGAATTCGCGAGATGAGTTAACTTTAAGCCCATTGAGTTCACATAATTTCACTAGTCCAGTTCCACTCGCGAGGCCTTCATATTCCATCATCTTGCCTTGATATTTATAGGCGGTATGTCCGATCTCAGTGATGTAGTCTTGATTAACTCCGTCTACGACAAGTGCGCCACCTAGACCTGTAGAAATAGTGATAAAGAAGACACGTGAATATTTTTTATGTGTGCCTACTGAGGCTTCCGCTAAGCAAGCAACTTCAGCATCATTTCTAAGATATACTTTCTTATTAAATTCATCTTTGATGAAATCACCGAATGGAATGTCTTTGATATGAACGTTTGGTAAATCATAGATATATCCAGTTTCTCGATTGACTACTCCTGGAACACCCGCGCCTATCGCAGATACTTCATCCATATTGATATCTAAATCACAAATAATTTTTTTGATATTAGCAAGGAAGGCTTCTTTCGAATCACGAACAGTTGGATAAACAAGTTCTTTTTCAATCTCAAAATTCTCGTTAACAAGCGCTAAACGAGTATTTGTACCACCAATATCAAATGAGAGAACTTTTTTCATAATTATCTATTAACTAAACTAATAATCTTAAGAAGTTCAATATGCTTATCTCTTGGTAGATTAAGAGCTTCATAAATATCGTATCTAACAAATCTATTATTGACTAATCCAATGCATATTCCAGATTCTCCATCTAGAAGAGCTTCAATAGCGTGAACGCCATATTGAGTTGCGAGGATTCTATCTCTTGCAGAAGGAGAACCACCTCTTTGGAGGTGACCAAGTACTTCAGCACGGCATTCAATGCCTGTTGCTTTGCTGACTTCTTTAGCGAAATCATGGATGTTAGGATATAGTTTTTCACTGACTACAACAAGAGAGTGTTTTTTCTTTCCATTTCTTAGTCTTTTTAAGGTTGAGGTAATCTCTTCAAATGGTAGTGGATGATCAGGAGTTAAAATCATTTCAACACCTTCAGCAATTCCACTATAAAGTGCGAGGTCTCCGCATCTATTTCCCATAACTTCAATGAATGTACATCTTTGGTGAGAAGTAGTGGTGTCTCTAATCTTATCGACACATTCACAGATTGTATTTAAACATGTATCAAAACCGATAGTTTCATCGGTCGAAGCGATGTCGTTATCGATTGTGCCAGGTAGACCAACAGTTTTCACTCCCATTTCAGTGAGCTTTTTAGCGCCTAGATATGTTCCATCTCCACCAATAACAACTAAGCCATCAATTCCACGTTTCTTTAAATTCTCAACAGCGATTTTTCTAACGCTTTCTTCTTTAAATTCAGGAAGACGTGCACTATGAAGAATAGTGCCACCTCTATTAATCGTGTCACTAACAAAGTTACGATCGACTTGAACGATGTTATCTTCAACTAGTCCACGATATCCTTCGTAGACCACAAACATATCTAATCCATTCTTGAGTCCAGAACGCACAACTGCGCGGACACAAGCATTCATTCCAGGCGCGTCGCCACCAGAAGTTAAGACTGCAACTTTTTTAACCATATATTAAGTCCTCGTAGTTATTATATATTTTTTTAAGAAAAATAAGAAAAATTTTTATAGTGGATTTCCGGTGGATAACTTTTGAGCAAATATAAAAAATCTTGATTTTGTCGAGACAACTTAAGTCTTTGATTGTGGATAACTAGTCACAATAGTGGAAAAAACCGCCGATAGCATCGAAACTTTTTATAGATTTTGGCCTCTAGAAATGCTAGTATTTTTGCAAGTATGGTTGAATATGTTTCATCAAAAGATTTCTACGAAATAAGACTCGCTAGCTTACTTAGCAATGTCGACAAGGATGTCGTCATTGAGCTTTATCAACCTCTTATTGGTTCACTAGCGACTATTCTTTATCTAAATTTAGTGAAGCAAAAACGAAATGAAGATGAAGAAACTGTTTACTCTATGGAGACACTTTTAATCATCATGCAAGTCGCTCCTGGTCAACTTTTAGCAGCCCGTCATTTCCTTGAAGGAGTAGGGCTACTTAAGACATATGAAAAAGACGAAGGAGAAAATAGATCATACATCTTTGTGCTATACGCTCCTAAGACTCCTAAAGATTTCTTTAACGATGTTCTTTTCAAAGGATTACTTATCCAATCTGTTGGTGAAAAGGAAGCCCAACGTTTAGCGAGTGCATACACGATTGATTTATCAATCGCTGAATCATATAAAGACATTACAACCTCATTTGTGGATGTCTTCTCGCTTGATTATAACGATCCTTCATTTGTGAAAGAATTCACTGGCGCGATGCTTGGACATAAAACAAGCCCGATTAAATTTGGTTTCGATTATGAGAAATTTTTTGGTTATATTGAAGAGAATTCACAAATCAAAAGAAGTGTCTTTCTAAAGAAAGATATGAAAGAAATTGAAAGAATCGCAGCCTTATATGGAATGGATGAAAGCGCGATGGCGTTTATTGTAAGTGATGTCTATCGTCCATATGAAAACCCACATCTAGATTATTCTGAACTTGCTGAGAATTGTCGTAACAAGATTAAGATGCCGACATTATCAACTAGAAAACGCCATATCGTTAAAACATCATCTCTTTCTTCTAATAGTGATTTATCTAAGAAGATTAAGATTATGGAAAGACTTCCAACAGCGGATTATCTTGAACTACTTCAAAATGGTTCTAAACCTTCTGGAGGAGATCTTAGAACAATCGACTTTATTTCTAAGAAATATAATTTCCCATTTGGAGTTATTAATGTTGTTGTCGATTACACACTTGAAAAATGTAATAACGTCTTAAATAAAGACTTCGCGGATAGTGTCTCAGCTTCACTTGCACGTGAAGAAATAGAAACCGCTTTAGATGCGATGAATTATCTAACATCAAATTCATCTAAAAGAGGAAGTCGAAGTAAGAAAAAAGAAGAAGTAGTGGAAGAGACTACTACAGTAGAAACTAAAAAAGAGCCAGTTGAGTCGATAAGTGATGATGAATTAGAGAATATGCTAAATATCATCGAAACTAAGAAAAAAGGAGGTAAAAAATAATGGAAAGACTAAATCCACAGGCGTTTGTTACTAACGATGTTGATATGAAAGAATATATCAGTCAACTCGTTAATGAACTTCGTAACGATATGGAAATATATGAAAGAATCAAAAGACTTGGTCTAACTAATAAAGAAGTTCGCGATAATATCGCGCGTCTAACAGACTATAAGAACGATTTTCATTATTGTAAGAATTGTCCTGGAATAGATAAATGTGAAAAATCCATTCCTCACCTCCAAATGGTTTTAATTAAAGATGGCGCGTATCTCACAAGCTCATATGAACCATGTGATAAAATTGTTGAAAAGATTAAACTTGATAACCATTATTTATATGCTGATTTTCCTGAAGAATGGAAATATTCATCAACAAAAACGATGGATAAAAGCGAGAATAGAAGACCAGTTATTAAAGAATTTGTAAAGATTATTAAAGGTGAATCTTCCCGTTGGTTATATGTAATGGGAAATCACAAAGTAGGTAAATCATTTATGATGGTTACTTTCGCGAATGATTTTGTTGGTGCAGGTATGGGTCAAGTTGCGATCATTAACACACCTAGTAGAATTAAAGAACTCGTTGATTTATCTTATAAAGATAAAGAAGAGTTCGCTCGTAGGCTCCTCGCTTTATCAAACGTTCCACTTTTAATGTTTGATGATTTCGGTGAAGAATATAAGAATGAATATATTAGAGACACGATTATGATTCCTCTTCTTTCTGAAAGAGAGCATCATAATTTACTAACATTCTTCACAAGTGAATTTACAATCTCTGAAATACAAAAAATGTATTCCATCGGAGCTGCCTCTGGTGAAATACGTGGTAAACAACTTGCAAGATTACTTAAAGAAATGTGTATTAAAGAATTCGATATCAGTGGAGTCTCACTTTATCGGAAATAATCTTATCTAACTCATTATTCAAATAGGCTACATCAGAGTTATTATCAATAACGTATGTAGCTTTTTTCATATTGTTTTTCGTGTCAAAAGATTTATTAATCTTGAGCATTTTAATAATATCATCGCCTCTATATGATAGGTGTTTAAGTTGATTTTTCTTATCAACATTAATGTAGATTGTAAAGTCAGTTAAATCATCAAGATGAGATTCGAATAGTAATGGAACTTCTAAAAGGAGTTTGTCCTCCTTTTTAGCTTTGTTAACTGCCTCTTCGATATGAGCAATTACAAGAGAATGGATATATTTTTCTAAACGAGCTTTTTTAGCAGGATTATCCACCAAATAGTTTCTTAAGAAAGATTTATCAACTTTGTTATCACTTACTTTTAAAGTAGGAATAATCCTTTTTAAATTATCGATTACTTCTTTAGAAGAATATAGTTCATTAACGATTTTATCTGCATCGATAACTTTAAATCCTTTCTTAAGGAAATACTCACTAGCGGTGGACTTTCCACTTCCAATTGGGCCAGTTAAACCAATCACAAGCGGAGCAGATATATTCTTTTGACAGTTTGGACAATAGGTAGTTCCTCTACCATTTACAAATATCTTTCTAAGGTGGTGGTGGCATCTAGCGCACTTACCATCTTTATGACCATAAACCTTTAAGTTAATTTGGAATTCACCTGAAATACCTTCCGCTGGATGATATGACTTAATGGTGGATCCACCTTGTTTAATGGCTTGTTTTAATATCTTCTTTGAAGATAATAAAATCTCTTCTAATTTAGCTTTTGATATATCTTTAGCAGGGGTTAATGGATGAACTTTCGTGTCAAAAAGAACTTCATCAACATAGATGTTTCCTAGTCCAGACATAATGCTTTGATCAAGGAGCGCACTCTTAATTGGAATGTTCTTATTTTTAAACTCTTTAATTAATCTAGAAGCGTCTTTCATCATAAATGGATCAGGACCAACTTTATTAAGTGGGTCTTCATTTAAATAGTTATTCTTACTTAAGACTTTTAAAATTCCAAATCTTCTCGTGTCGTTATATGTTAAAGAAGTTGAATCACTAAAAGTGAAGAGCACTAAATCGTGTTTAGTAATTGGACTAATTTCTTCTTTATAGAAGAACTTTCCTTCCATTCTTAAGTGAGCAATCATGACATAGTCATTATCTAAATGGAAGATAAGATATTTACCAACTCTAGAAATATCTAAAATTGTTGAATTAATTAAAGCATCTTTAAAAGTTCTAATATCATTTAAGATTGTCTTTTCTCGATAAATATCAACACTAACAATCTTTTTATTAATGATTAGATTTTTTAAAGTATTTTTAACAGTTTCAACTTCTGGTAATTCAGGCATTTTTATTTAGCATCGAACCATGTTCGACCATATCCTCCATCTACTTCTAATTTAACATCTAATTTTATCGCGTTTTCCATTATTTGTTTCACAAGTGGTAAAACGATATCTTTTTCTTCACTAGGAACTTTAAACAAAAGTTCATCGTGGATTTGTAAAACAAGTTTAGATTTAAGTTTCTTTTCTTTTAAAGCGTCATTTACTTTAATCATTGCGACTTTAATTAAATCGGCAGCTGTTCCTTGAATAGGAGCGTTCATCGCAGCTCTTCTAGCGAATTCTCTAACTTGATAATTAGCGTCATGAATTTCGTGAAGATATCTTCTTCGACCAAGTAATGTTGTGGAATATGAATTCTTTTCAGCGCTAGAGACAACTTTTTGGAAATACGTTCCAATTTCTGGATAGGCATCATAAAATGATGAAATTATTTGTTTAGCCTCTTTTGGAGACACTCCGATTTGTTCAGCAAGTCCCCAATCGCTTATTCCATATATAATTCCGAAATTGACAGCTTTCGCTCTACGGCGAAGTTCACTAGTTGGATTATCAACATGGAAAACATTTTTAGCGGTGGAAGCGTGGATATCTTCTCCACTTGAGAATACTTCTTGTAATTTTTTACATCCGCTTAATGAGGCAAGTACTCTAAGTTCAACTTGAGAATAATCTAGTGAAAGAATTGAATATTTTTCATCTTCATAAAAGAAAGCTTTTCGGATCATCTTACCTTCTTCATCTCTAATAGAGATGTTTTGAAGGTTAGGTTCACTAGATGATAGTCTACCTGTCTGAGTTAAGGCTTGGTTAAACATTGCATGAATCTTTCCATCTTCTCTAATATGAGAAAGTAATCCAGTTACATAAGTGGATAGTAGTTTTGCGTATTTTCGATACACTAAGATTTCCCCGACGATTGGGTGAAGTCCTTCAAGTGATTTAAGTACTTCCACTGATGTTGATTGTTTCTTTCCACAAGGTAGAGCGAGTTTACTAAATAAGATTTCTCCAACTTGCTTTGGTGAATCGATATTGAATTCTTCACCTGCGAGCTCATAAATCTTACGCTTTGAATTTTCTAAATTAACTTTGAAGTTTTCTCCCATCTTTTCAAGAGTCTCACCATTTAATGGGAAACCTTCAATTTCCATTTCGGAAAGGACATTACATAGAGGAATTTCAACTTCGTTATATAGCTTAAGAAGTTCCATCTTATCCATTTCAGAAATCGCTTTAACAGCGATTCTTTTTGAATAATAGGCAATCTTAGATGCTTTAAGCGGATCAGAATTATCAAATAAGGAAAGTGAATTATCTTTATTTGTGGAAACATCCACTCCAAAGTAATGCATGACAGCATCAACGTTGTTGTTAAGTGATGAATCAAGTAGATAGGCTGCTAATAAAGAATCAAAATATAGTCCATCTATTTCAATATTTTCATGAGAAAGCGCAACCTTAATTGCTTTAAAGTCATAGCAGTATTTTTTAATTGATTTATCTTTAAGCGCTTTAAGGAGATATTCGTCCTTAAGCATATCTTCTTTAGTTATGTAATAACTAATATCGTTGTTATAGATTGCAAGTCCATAAATATTTGCGTCGTTATAATTACCTTCATCTTTATCTAAAGCGATACCAATTTCATCACTAAAAGAGACATCGTCAAAATTAGTTTTATTTATAATTTCTAAATTAACGCTTTCTCCATCATCTTTTTTAAGCTTTTGAGGGAGTTTGTTCATGAATTGTTTTAATTCATAGCGAGATGCGAATTCGTTAATTGCTTTAAAGTCATAGCCTTCATAAACAGTATCTTTAACTGTAAAAGGTAGTTCGACATTAATATCAATTTTCGCTAAATGGTAGGATAATCTACCCATCTCAGCATTTTTAACAATGCTTTCTCCAACTTTCGATTTAAGCGTTGGAGCGATCTCTAAGATTTTTTCAAAACTTCCATATTCTTGGATGAGTTTGATCGCGGTTTTATCACCCACTCCTGGTATACCAGGAAGGTTATCGCTTGAATCTCCTCTTAGACCTTTATAGTCAATGATTTGAAGTGGTTTAATACCATATTCTTTCATCATGTTTTCTTCATCCATGACGACAATATTACTCATACCTGTTTTTAAAATATGAATAGCGATATTATCTTCGATAAGTTGGAGATAATCTCTATCGCTTGTGTAGATAATTACTTCATATCCTTCTTTCTTGGCTTTTTTAGCGAATGTTCCAGCGATATCATCAGCCTCATATCCTTCTTTTTCGTAGGTGAAAATATTAAGAGATTTTAAAAATTCTCTCACTATTGGCATCTGCTCTTTTAATAAAGGTGGGCAAGGTTTACGGTTAGCCTTATAGTCTTTGTCTTCGATATGTCTAAAGGTAGCTTTGCCTGTATCAAAAGCAACAAAGATAGAATCATTTGGTTTAAGTCCAGCTAATATTCTATTAATCATATTTGCGAATGCAAATAAGGCATTCGTAGGAATACCTGATTTAGTTCTAAGGACTTCATTATCGTTCCCGCGATAAGTCGCATAGAAGGCCCTAAATAGAAGTGAGTTTCCATCGATGATATAGCATTTATTCATTTTTCATTTCCTCCACAGGAAGAATTTCACTTACATTAAATGTATTTCTAGAAAGTTGATAATATCCTTTAATCACTACAACTTTGTTTCTTTTTAAGAAAGAAGCTGACATTTCATAGATATCACTAAATAAAGTAACTTCAAGTTCGCCTGATTCATCATAAATTGTCATAAACGCCATTGGAGTGCCCTTTTTAGTTTTAATTGTCTTAATTGTTTTAATAATTCCAGCAACAACGATATCTCCTCTAGAAGAGGCTACATCCACTAAAGAGGTGAGTTTTATCTTAGATAATTTATCTTTATATAAGTCAAGTGGTGATCCACTAAGCATAAGTCCTAGTGATTCATATTCTTTATTTAAGTTTTCAAGTAAATCATCTTCGATATGCTCGTATACTGGTTTAGCAAAATCGCGCATATCGATGATTAAAGTACCTTCATCATCGGCAATCATATTGGCATAGGCTATCGCATTAGACATGTTAAGTCTAAGGGACGCTCTTGATTTATCAAGAGAATCAAGTGCACCTGCGTCAATAAGTTTCATTAACTGAGATGAAGCAAGTTTATATCGCTTCATTCTAGTGACAAAATCATAATAGTCATAGAATGGTCCATTACTTTCTCTTTCTAAAATGATGTTATTAGCGACTTCATTAAATAATCCCTTAATTCTATTAAGTGGGAAAAGTAGTGCTCCATCTTTAATGATGAATTCTTTTCCTGAAGAAGTAACATCAGGACCTTTAATTTTAATCTTTGCACTTTTAATTTCAGAGATCGCTAAAGTGAATGAATCACTTTCTCCACCCGTATTATCAAGAATTGAGGCATAGAATTCTTCTGGATATTTAGCTTTTAAATACGCCATACGGCATGAGAAGACAGCGTATGATACTGAGTGAGATTTATTAAAGCCATAATCTGCGAACTTATAGATACTTTTAAAGACATCTTCACTGACATCTCGCTTATATCCATTTTTGAGACATCCTCTAATAAATGTCTCTTTTAAGGATGCGAGCTTAGATGTGTCTTTTTTAGAAATTGCTCTTCTAAATAAATCAGCTTCACTAAGTGAAAGTCCCGCCATTAAACTAGCTATCTGCATAATTTGCTCTTGATAGACAATAATTCCATATGTTGGAGCGAGTATTTTCTTAGTGATTGGGGAGATGTAGTCAATTCTTTCTTTACCCATTTTCCTATTTGCATATGATTTAATTTCTTGCATTGGACCAGGTCTAAACAAAGAAAGAATTGCAACGATATCTTCAAAATTTTCAGGTTTAACGGTTAATATCGCGTTTCTCATTCCCTTACTTTCAAGTTGGAAAATACCTGTCGTATTTCCTTTAGCGATAACATCTATCGCTTCTTTATCTTTATAAGGAATATCATCCATTTTTAGATTAATTCCCTTAGCTTTAAGTTTTTCTAAAACTTCCTCAACAATAGTGAGGTTACGGATGGAAAGAATATCCATCTTTAAGAAACCTTGTTTTTCAAGGTAATTCATTTCGTATTCTTCAACTAGATTTCCGTTGATGTCACTTGTGACAGGAATTACTTCGTTAAGTGGTTCAGCATTAATAACAATACCAGCGGCGTGCATTCCTCTTTGACGAGGGAATCCTTCAATCTTGCTCGCTAAAGAGACGATTTCTAAATAATATTTATCTTTATCGAGAAGATTTTTAAATTGAGGAACAGTTTTATATGTTTCTCTAAGAGTGATGTCTTGTGAATGATGAGTAGGAATCAGTTTAGCGAGTAAATCGATATCTCTTTGAGGATAGTTATAGATTCGACCGATATCACGTAGTGATTGCTTCGCCCCAATAGTTTGAACAGCCATGATATTTGAAACATGGTCGCGTCCATATTTTTGCTTGATATATTCAACGACAAGTTCGCGTTTAATATCGGAGAAGTCAACATCGATATCAGGCATTGTTTGTCTAGCTTTATTTAAGAATCTCTCAAATAACAAATCATATTCAAGTGGGTCAATAACAGTTATTCCTAGCGCGTGAGCGACTAATGATCCACCCGCGCTTCCTCTTCCTGGACCAACTGGAATGTTGTTATTTCTAGCAAAATTGACGTAGTCACTAACGATGAGGAAATAATCAGAAAATCCCATTGACTTAATTACATTAAGTTCTTCGTTTAATCTATCGATATGTTTTAAATCATCCAGTCCAAGTTTTTTAAGCCCATCACTTGCTAACTTTGTTAAATAGTCATCACTAGAAAGATTTAAATCATTTTTAAATTTAACCATCTTTCCACGGTTATTTGTGAGTAAATCAAAATTAATCAAAGACGCTAATTTTGTAGTGTTTTTAATTTCTTCTTCGGTGTATAGATGTTCGATCTCTTTATTAGATAAGAGGTAGTGGTTTCCGCTTGCACTTTTTTCTTCAATAGTCTCGTTTTTATTAATTGCTTCAAACATCTTTAAGACAATAGCATCTTCTTTTTTAAGATATTTGATAATTGGGAAAGCAATTGGATCATAAGGATAATTAGAGATAAAATCTCTCACCTTTTCCATATATTCTCTGTTTTCACCATAGTCATTAATTCCTAAATATAAATTAGTGATTCCTTTTGTGAGTTCTGCTAAATAGTGAGGAAAAGTAGATAATTCATTCGTGAACTTATCTTTGATAAGTGAATTATCCATATCAATGATAACAGCTAATCCATTTGAGTAGGATTTAACATCACTTAAAAGTAGGTTACCTGTCTTTGCTAAAGAAGACATCTTTGTAAGATTACGGTAACCAATTTCATTAATAACAAAAAATGAAACGAGAAGTCCTTCAATTAGTAAGTCTTCTCCAACAATTGGCTTTATCCCATATTTTTGGCTTCCTTCTACAAAATGAGGCGCACCAGTAAGAGACATTTGATCACAAATGCCTAAAACAGTGTAGCCCATTTTTTTAGCTTCTTTTAAATATTGTTCGATTCTTAGCCCACTTCTTAAAAAAGAATAACCAGTGTAGACATGTAAAGGGATAAACATACACATTTATTGTATCAATAATAAGTATTCGTATAAAGAAAAAGGATCATTTTCATGAACCTTTTTATCTAATGAATATATTTATTTGAGGAGGTCGTCTAAATCCTTGAGCATTTTATTTAATTCTTCAAGGTTTTTAACTTTCGCTCCACTTGCTTGAGCGTGTCCTCCGCCATGATATTTTTCAGCTATTTTATCAATTGCAATACCTGATGATCTAATTGAGATTCTCCAGACATTTTTTTCAACGTCTTCACTTGCGCTAACTCTAATATTAATTCCATTAAAATGATCAAAGAGATTGATGTTATCTTTTCCATGGTCTGCGCTCATATTAAACCTTTTTAAGGTTTCTTTATCTAAAATGTAGTAGGCAACACCATGCTCAGTAACCTTGAAGTTATCCATGACATAGCGAGTTACATCAAGCTCTGATAAATCTTCAAAATACATCTCTTTATATAGACTAGATAAGTGAACTCCTCTTTCCATTAGATATTCACAAATAGCGAATGTGTGTGCGGTGCATGAATCATATAAGAAACGGTTTGAATCTCCAGCGATACTCTTAAATAGATAAGTCGCACAATCTTTAGAGATAACATATCCTCTCGTAGTGAAATAAATAAGCATATTCGCGAGTAATTCACCGGCCGCGGACATATTTTCATCAACGATTTGTAGCCTTCCATATCGATCAACTTCAGGGTGGTGATCAATTTTAACTAAATATTTACATTTTTTAACTCTATCATCGCTGATACGAACTTTTCCGGATGTATCTAAGATAATTGCAAGAACTTCGTGACTAGTGAAAAATGAATCATCAACTTCCATAGGAAGAGGAAAACATTTTGGAGTTAAGGTTGAATCTTCGCCGATAAAGACAACATGTTTATCTTTAAAGTTATCAATAAGCCAAGTATACATTCCCATTTGGGAACCGAAAGCATCAAAGTCAGGTCTAATATGTCTAAAAACGGCAATATAATCAAAGCGATCAATAAGTTTTAATAGACGTTTATATTTGCTTTTATATTTATCTGCAATTTCAAGGATGTGTTTATTTAGTTTTTCTTTCATTTGTTTCACCAAGATTATGATACACAATTAATGAAGTTTTATCATCTACGACGATAAAAAAAGAGAACTCGAAACGAGTTCTCTATTAATTTAATTCAAAGAATTAATGTTCTTCCATGAATAATTCGTAAGCATCGACCCAAACACCGGTATCAACCATGTCGAATTGAGCGCGATATCCACTATAATCTGGAAGAAGTTCTGGACTATAATCTCCATTGCTTTCACCAGAACAATTGAAGTAGTCAATGTTATAAATCATGCCATCATCAAATTCGGTATTTAAGTATGGATTCTTTTTACCACCGATATATTCAACATCAACAAGTCTTCCTGGAGTTTGAAGTGCATCGATAGTTGACTTATCGAGATCGCGTTTTAAGATACCTTCAGGATTTTTTGTTTCGTGATAGATATTACCAGAGAATTCTTGTAATGAGTCGAAGTAAATTCTTGTTAAATATGAGAAGTAACAAGCACGACCACTTGTGACGAATCCTTTAGGATCGATTTGGTAGTTATATGAGAATCTGATTCTACGGTCAACATACATGTTGTCGAAGTCGCTTGTCTCTTTCTTCTTCGGACGTTCGTAGTCGTCTTCACCATCGATATCTTTTTCAAATTCCCAACCCCATAAGAATTCAGCGGAGTATAGGTCCATGCAGAGGTCACCAACGAAGTCAATGGAGATGCTTCCATCTTCATTTTTAACTGCGCTATATGTTTCTTTACGGGTCATATCACCCCATGCGCCAGCATACATGCTGAATGTATCTTCAACGTCTTCTTTGGATTGGGTAATAATATCGCCCATACCGCCATCATGGATGACATCATCAAATAGATAATCATCAAAATCGGCGTGAGCTTCAAATGAATATTTGTTACTAACATCGTTATTACGTGTATAGACGTAACGAAGTTGATCTTCTGCTTCATCATGCCAAATAGAGGCATCACCAGAATAGACAACTGGATCTTTAGCGATTCCATCAGGCATATCATCACCTTCAGTGATAGTGGATTTATCATAAGGATAAACAGTGGAATCATCATGACACAAAACTATATTGTTGTCATAGACTTTATATGATCTAGAACGATCTGATTTTTTAACATTTTCAGCATATTCTGATTCTTCAAGTCCTTCTGACATTGACCAATAAGGAGTGAAGAGAATTTCACGATATGTTGAACTTTTAGCAGCTTTATCATTACTTTTAAGCAAATTCTTCTTAAAAATATGATCGACTGCTTTTCTCTTAAGGGCTCCGACTTCTAAGGAGTTCATGTAGTCCACAAGAGGATTTCCTGTTGTAGGAGTAGCAGGGCAAGCTGTAAGTAACAAAGTTAACATCGCGATTGGAGCAATTTTCTTGTTATTCATAATCAGGTCTCCTTTCAAATTTAATATTAAATTGAAAACATAATAGTGAAATAAGTGGACATAGTCAAGTTAAAAAAGAAAAAACGCCTTCAATACGTCAATGAAAGCGTTTTGATTAAATAGAATCAAAGATGAATTTGTTTACTATTTATGCTCTTCTAAGTAGGCCTTATAGGCATCTCTAGCAAGCATAACTTCTTCATCGGTAGGAATTAATGCGACTTTAATTTTGCTATTAGGAGTGCTAAGCAAGGCTTCTTTACCTCTAAGACCTTTATTTAATTCGCGGTCAATTTCTACACCTAAGGCAGGTGCAATTTCATCAATGACTTTTTGTCTGAATTCTGGTGAATTTTCCCCAATACCGGCAGAGAAGATGATTAAATCCGCTCCACCTAAACGAACAAAATATTGGCCGATATAATCACAAACACGGCGGATAAATAGTTTATCAGCAAGTAATGCTTTTGGATTTTTTGCTTCGCAAGCAGCAGCGATATCTCTAGAGTCATTTGAGACTTCACTAACACCAAGTAAACCAGATTGTTTATTGAAAATTTGATACATTTCTTCAACTGATTTTCCAGTGCACTTGCAAAGGTAATTCATAACACTTGGATCAAGGTCGCCAGTACGTGTTCCCATCATGATTCCTCCAAGTGGAGTTAGACCCATTGAAGTAGCGACGCATTTTCCATCTTTAATTGCGGTGATTGATGCGCCACTTCCGATGTGACAAGAGATGATTCTTGGATGCTTAATTCCAGGTAAATATTTAGCGCCTTTTTCGGCTAAATATTGATGGCTAGTTCCATGAGCGCCATACCTACGGCAATCGTACTTAACTGTATATTCATATGGGATTGGGAAGACGTAGTCTTGTTCTTCCATAGATTGATGGAAAGCTGTATCAAAAACAGCGACACTTGTGACGTTAGGAAGGATCTTTTTGAAGGCTCTAAATCCCACTAAATGAGCTTTGTTATGAAGTGGGGCAAGAGGGATGAGAGATTCGATCTTATCTTCGGTGTCTTTATTGAATAATTCGGAGTGAGAAAAATACTTTCCACCTTGAACGATTCTATGACCCAAAGCGATGATTTCATCCATCGATTTAATGATGCCTTTTTCAATGAGAGCTTCGACAAGTAATTCGACCGCTCTAGCGTGGTCTAAAATAGGTAAAACTTTCTTATCATTTTCACCATTATATTTAATGCCGAAGATTGCATCTTCATGACCAATTCTTTCAGCGTTACCTGAACAGATTACTTTTTCTTCAGGCATTTCATAAAGTTTAAATTTTAAGCTGGAACTACCAGCGTTGACTGCCATAACTTTTGCCATAAGTTACCTCCAAATACGTAAAAATTATAGATAAAAAAGTGATATGTTTCAATCAGCTTCAAAGTAATTTTTAATTAATTTGATAATGGTGATTTACACTCGTTAATTAATTAAATCACTAATTTTGGAAGTTTGTTATATCCAAACCATCAGCTCTATTTATTAATTTATTGCCTAAGTAAATATAATTTATGCTACAATAATGTTGGTTTTATGGCTTTTGGACTACTTTATGATTATCTAATGGGTCAATCTATTGACGCCTATACTTACTTCGGAGCGCACTTTGAAAAGCGCGATGGAGTTAATGGAGTTGTTTTTAGACTATACGCTCCATGTGCAAATGATGTTTCAGTTATCGGAGAATGGAATAACTGGGATGTTACAAGAGATAAACTTAACAAAATTGATGATAGTGGAACCTGGGAAGTTTTTATTCCGGGTTTACAAAATTATCAATCCTATAAATTCCATTTTTTAAATGCGAAGAATAGATATGTAGATAAAGCTGATCCATTCGCTTTCTATAGTGAATATCGTCCAGCGACATGCTCTCGTTTATTTGATTACACTGGATTTATCTGGCACGATAAAGATTTCTTAGAAAAAAGAACTCGTAATTTTGATAAACCAATGTCAATTTATGAGATGCATTTAGGAAGCTGGAAAGGTAAAGTAGATGATCGCTATCTCTCATATGAAGAAATAGCAGATTACTTAATACCATATATTAAAGAGCACGCGTATACACACGTAGAAATAATGCCTATCGTTCAATATCCATTTGATGGTTCTTGGGGATATCAAGCAACTGGGTTTTTCTCAGTTGATTCTCGCTATGGTAACCCAAAACAACTTATGAGTTTTGTTGATAGACTTCATCAAGCAGGTATCGGAGTTATTTTAGACTTCGCTCCTGTGCATTTTGCAAAAGACGATTGGGCACTTTATAATTACGATGGCGCGCATCTATTTGAACCAGCAGATACTCGTAGAAGGATTTCTCCATGGGGAAGTGCCTATTTTGATTTAGGTAAAGACCCAGTGAGAAGTTTCTTAATGTCTGCGATGAATTATTTTGTCACTATGTTCCATTTTGATGGAATTAGAGTGGACGCTGTTAGCAATATTCTTTTCTATGATGGAGATAAATCAAAAGGTAGAAACGAAGGTTCAATCGAATTCTTAAAACGCCTTAACGCTCTTCTCCATCTCCGTCATCCATCACTAATGATGATCGCGGAAGATAGCAGTGATTTCTATGGAGTGACTAAACCAACCACAGAAGGTGGAATTGGTTTTGACTATAAATGGGATTTAGGATGGATGAACGATACTCTTAAGTATTATTCACTCGATCCAATCTATAAGAAGTTTGAACATAATAAATTAACTTTCTCAATGGCTTATTTTTATAACGAAAACTTCTTGCTTCCTCTTTCTCATGATGAAGTTGTTCATGGTAAAGGAACAATCATCAATAAACTTTGGGGAAATTATGAAGAAAAATTCGCCTTATTAAGAAACTTATATACTTATCAGTTTGCTCATCCAGGAAAGAAACTTTCCTTCATGGGAAACGAACTCGCAAGCTTTGATGAATGGAACGAGAATAAATCTCTTCCATGGGTGCTTAAAACCTTCCCTAAACACGATAGTGTTTCTCGTATGATTAGAGACCTCAATCTCATTTATCGCTACGAAAAAGCAATGCACTTTGAAGAACATAACCCAAGTCATTTTAGTTGGTTGATGGTTGATAACGCGAATGACTCGATTTTCGCATTCGAAAGATTTGTCGAAGGTTCTCATCTTGTCTTTGTTTTTAATATGACACCAAACTTTTATGAACATTATGATATCGGAGTAAATAAAGAAGGTATCTATGAAGAAATCTTTAACTCTGATAAAGATGTTTATAGTGGTGCGAATCAATATAATGGACTACCTGTTAAAACCGAAGACTTTGGTCCATTTAATAAACCATATCGAATTAACATTAAGATTGCTTCATTTGGAGCAATGATATTTAAACTTAAGGAGAAAAAATAATGTTTTCCAACACTCTTGAATTTAAACAAAATTTTGAACGTCGTCTTTTAGAGAAATATGGTAACACTATTGCAGATAGCCATATTACTGAAAAGTACGATATTCTCGGAGAAATGGTTAGAGACTATGCTTCCTATAACTGGAGAAGCACTCGTGACGAAGTCCGTCAAAAAGGTAAAAAACAATTAGTCTATTTTTCAATGGAATTCCTCATTGGTAGACTTCTTGTAAACAATATGCAAAACCTTGGAATTTATAAGGTTGCCAAAGAAGGCTTAGCAGAACTTGGTATTGATATTCACGAAATTGAAGAATGCGAAAGCGATGCAGGTCTAGGTAATGGTGGTTTAGGTCGACTCGCTGCTTGTTTCCTTGATTCAATTGCCTCTTTAGGATATCCAGGAAACGGTAACTGTATTCGTTATGAATACGGATTCTTCCGTCAACTTATTGAAAAAGGTAAACAATTCGAACTTCCAGATCAATGGTTAAATAATGGCTTTGTCTTTGAAGTTAGAAAACCAAAGCACTCAGTTGAAGTTAAATTCGGTGGTAGTGTTGAAACTTATATGAAACCAAATGGTGAATTTGCAATGCGCACTGTCAATGCGACATGCGTTAACGCTGTTCCTTATGATGTTAGTGTGGTTGGCTACAAAAATGGTGTCGCCAATACTCTTAGACTATGGTCAGCTGAACCAAGTGAAAACAATTTACCAAAGAATGTTTCTTTTGAAACATATTTAAACGAACTTAAAGAATTATCACATGGTTTATATCCAGATGATTCAACTGAAGCTGGTCGTATTCTTAGACTTAAACAACAATATTTCCTCGTTAGTAGTGGACTTCAATCCATTTTAAGAGGATTTAATAGGGAACATGGTTCGCTTATTGGAATAAGTAAATACTATGTCTTCCAACTTAATGACACTCATCCAATTCTTGCTATTCCAGAAATGATGAGACTTATGATGGATGAATATGGTTATGGTTGGGATGATGCTTGGAATGAAGTCACTCATTCAGTAGCATACACAAATCACACCATTATGGCGGAAGCATTAGAAAAATGGCCAGTGAACTTTGTTCAAAGAGTTGCTCCTCGCTGCTATATGATCATTGAGGAAATCGCTCGTAGATTTAATCTCTTCCTCCAAGAAAAGAATGTTGATTATGGAGATAGATTTGCAATGCAAATCATTAAAGATGGTCAAATCCATATGACCAATTTAGCAATATTTGCTGCCTTTAGTGTAAATGGTGTTGCTAAACTCCACACTGAAATTCTTAAGAATGTCACATTCAAAGAATTCTATAAACTCTTCCCAGAGAAATTTAATAATAAGACAAACGGTGTCACCCATCGCAGATGGCTAATGTATGCTAACCCAGAATTAAGTGAGCTTATCGATAATAAGATTGGCACTAAATGGCACCGCGATATGGAACATGAAATCACTAAACTCAATGCTTATGTAGATGATAAAGATGTTCAAAAGAAATTCTTAAAGATTAAGCATGACAACAAAGTTGCCTTAGCAAATCACATTAAGAAAACAATGAATATCGATGTTGATCCAGATTCAATTTTCGATGTTCAAATCAAACGTTTACATGCTTATAAACGTCAACTCATGAATATCTTCCATGTTATGTATCTATATAACAGAATTCTTCATGATCCAGATTTTAAGATGACTCCACGCACATTCATTTTTGGTGCCAAAGCTGCTCCAAGTTATGATTATGCTAAGAAGATTATTGAACTTATTTTAGCGGTTGCGGATGTTGTTAATAACGACCCAGTAGTCTCTAAATATATTAAAGTTATCTTCATTGAAAACTATGGCGTTTCTCTTGCAGAGAAAATTATTCCTGCTGCTGATGTTAGTGAACAAATTTCAACCGCTAGTAAAGAAGCTAGTGGAACAAGTAACATGAAGCTCATGATGAATGGTGCTGTTACTCTTGGCACACTTGATGGTGCTAACGTTGAAATCGCTAAATTCGTGGGAGACGATAACGTTGTCATCTTTGGTTTAACTAGCGACGAAGTTCTTAACTATTATGATAATGGTGGCTATTCTCCATGGGATATGTATAATTCCGATGGAAGAATCAAAGAAATCATCGATTCATTATTCAATGGACCATGGGTGAGAAAAGATGGTCAATTCCAAACTATCTTTAACGAAGTTATGAATAATGGTGATGTCTATTTCATCCTTAAAGATTGGCCAAGTTACGTCGAAGCTCAAGAAAAGATTGATAGACTTTATCAAGATAAAAATAAATGGGCAAGAATGTGCTTAGTTAATATCGCTAACAGTGGATATTTTACATCCGATAGAACCATTGAAGATTACGTTAAAGACATCTGGAAACTTGAAAAAGTTGAAGGCGCATCTAGAGATGAATAAAGTTAATCTTAAAGAACTTTATCTTCTTCAAGCTGATTTAGATAAAGAAATCGCTATTAACCATAACGTTTCTTATGAATCTACTTTTGAAAGAAGATTGCTCGCTTTAATTATCGAACTTGGAGAACTTGCGAATGAAACGAGATGTTTCAAGTATTGGTCCAATAAAGGACCATCTCCTAAAGAGATAGTGATGGATGAATACGCTGATGGACTTCATTTCCTTCTTTCGTTAGGTATCCCATTAAAAGTATCTAAGCAAGAATATGAACTTCATAAAAGTAGTGATGATCTTACTCATCAATTCCATCTAATGTACGAAAAAGCATTAGCGCTTAGAGAGCATTATGATGAGTCTCATTATCTAGACGCGATGCAATATTATCTAAACCTAGCGCTTTCTATTGATATGTCTAGTGAAGAAATCATCTCTTCATATAAGAAAAAATTAAGCGTTAATCATAAGCGCCAAGAAACAAATTATTAAAAAACATCCTCTGCTAGGCAGAGGATTTGTTTTATATTAACTTATCAATTTCCTCTTCGGAATATACCTCTATTCCATTAGAGGCTAACTTTCTAGCAGTCACACCCATGCCATCGATAAGTCTATCTCTAAAAGTTCCATCATGGATGAAATGAACTCCACAAGAAGGGGACTTCTCTTTAAGTACAGCTTTCTTAATATTTAAATATTTGCAGAGCATAAGTGCTTTTTCTGCACCATCTTTGAACTCTTTTGTGACATCTTTTTCGTCGATACGTATCACTTTATCTCCTCTTATTTCATTAGGAAGTCTTGGAATAGGTAAACCTCCTTCAACTTCAGGACAAAATAAGACAAGCTCATACTTTTCTTTGAGTTTTTCAATCTTTGGACAATATTTACCTTGTCCTTTATAGTTAACTTTGTCACCAACTAGACAAGCACTGATAAGAATTTTTTGCATACAAAATAATTCTATATCATTTTAAGATGAGATAAAATATCAAGTAGAATGAAAACTAAAGACCTTATATTTGAATATAATGGGATTGCTTATCCTGTTGTCGTGACTTATAAACGTGTTAAAAACACGTATTTTCGTTTTAAAGATGGAGTGTTCTTAGTGTCCGCAAATCCGCTTTTAAGCGATCGTAGAATAATGGAAGGTCTAAAAAAGTTCGCTCCAAAACTAACTATGAAAAGACAACCTAAGAAAAAACCATATTCTTTAAATAAAGGATACGTTTATGTCTTTGGTGAATATAAAGCAATCGATCCAGATATTCATGATGATAAATTTGTGAAGAAAATGCTAAGATCGACTTTACTTGATTTTCTTGATAGTGAAGTTCGTAAATATGAAAAGATTATGGATATACATAAACCTTATACTGTCAGAGTTAAAGATATGGCTTCTAGACATGGTTCAAATTCTAGAAAAACTCACTCTTTATCCTTTCAACTCTCTTTAGTGCATTTTAATAAAGACATCATCCGTTCAGTGATTGTTCATGAACTTGCTCATGATAAAGTCTTTAATCACTCTAAAAAGTTCTATGATGTCGTCTATAAATATTGTCCAAATTACGATGAACTTAAACATAAATTAGATAGAGGAGAGTTTTAATGGTTTTCACTATATCATCTAAACAAAACGACAAAATTAAAGAGATTGTTAAACTCTCTGATAAATCATATAAAAACGAAAAAGGATTATTTATCGTTGAAGGTTTTCATCTACTAGAAATGGCACTTGAATCAAAAGTAGTGGAACAAGTGTTTACCACCAAAGAGATTAAAGATATTCCTAGTGATATTCCTCAATATATTGTCACAAGTGAAATCATGGATAAAATCTCCAAAAATAAATCATCTCAAGGCGTTCTTGCTTTATGCAAAATGAAAGAAGAAAAAGAAATATCTTCTAGTCATGTTTTATATTTAGATGATGTTAGTGATCCAGGAAATATGGGCACTATCTTTAGAAGTGCATTAGCCTTTGGCTATAAAGATATTATTCTCTCTAAAAATAGCTGCTATTTATATAATGAAAAAGTTGTCCAAGCTAGCCAAGGAGCGATATTTAAACTCAACATAATTACAAAAGATATCTCCTATTTAAATAGTCTTAAAAAAGAAGGTTATCAAATTCTTGTTACATCACTTAAAGACGCAGATGATATTAAAGATATCACTCCTAATAATAAACATGTTTTAGTGCTCGGAAACGAGGCTCATGGAGTAAGTGAAGAGGCTATCAAAATTGCAGATAAAAAGATAAAAATTCATATCGAAGAGATTGAATCACTCAACGTTTCAATCGCTGGAGCAATAGCGATGTACCTACTTGGGAACAAATAAATGAAAAAGAAAGTTCAAGTTAAAAGAGCAATCGTTTTATGTGGTGGTGGTTCTTTGGGCGCCTATGAAATGGGTGTTTGGAGAGCTTTAAAAGAACTCGACATTCATTTTGATATTGTCACTGGTACATCTATCGGCGCTCTTAATGGAGCGATGATGGCGATGAACGATTATGAAGGCGCACTTAAACTTTGGAACTCAATTTCTGTTGATAATGTCATGCAAGATGGCATTAATATAAATGCTGATTTCTTTAAAACCACTTTCTCTTTGAGAAAGAATTCTAGATTTAGAAAGTTTTTAAGACAGTATTTCCACCATAAAGGAGCAAACATTGAACCATTTGAAAAACTTGTCGCATCCGTTATGGATCCATTAAAAATTAAATGTTCTCCAATTGATTTAGGAATAGTCACAACTAGTTGGCCAGATTTAAAAGAAGTCGATATTAGAGTTAAAGATTTAGATGTTAATGAAATCATCCCTTATTTACACGCTAGCAGTGCGTGTTATCCTATCTTTCCAATTAAGAAAATTGGTAAAAAGAAATTCGTCGATGGTGGATTTAGAAATAATCTCCCAATCGATTTAGCGGTGGAAATGGGAGCAAACGAAATTATTGCTGTGGAACTCGATGCAATTCCTGCCGCTCAGTTTTCTGAACTTGAAGACCTTCCATTCGTGACTAAAATTGTCCCGACATGGAACACTGGTTCAATGATGGATTTCCGCCAAGAAAAGATTCAAAGAAATATGATTCTTGGCTATAACGATGCCTTAAAGGCATTTAAGAAGAAAATTGGTATTAGATATACATTCAATATTCCTAATGAAGAACAGAAGAAAACTATTCGTGAACTCGCTAAAATTTTCTTTGTTGATTTAGTGAAACGTAACACCAGAAATTTCTCAGAAATTGATGATATTCTTCGTTTTAGAGAAAAGGGTCAAATGAGTGAAGAAGATTATCTTATTAGGGCGCTTGAATCATTCGCCGAATATGCTCATATTGACTATCACCAAATTTATGACATTGATGATTTCTTAGTTTTACTTGAAAGAAAGATTGATGGACTAAAAAATAATCTCCATGTCATGCATGCTGTCAGTAAAGTTAGCGAAGGAAAAATTAATAAAAATACCTCAAATCGTGCTCTTGCGTTTTATATTTTTAATCAAATTAGAAATAACAAAAGCATCGATGAGTTCGCTAGTAAATACAAAAAAGATGCTCGAATCTGCATAATAATTTCATTATTGCTCTCACTAAAAGCTTATAAAGAGAAATAGTTTCTGTATCAAAAAAAGTTTGTCAAAACGATGATTTTTTTATTTTCATTATGCTTTTAGCATGTTATTATTGAAAAAACAAAAAAAGAAAGGAAAAAGTTTAATATGAAATTTAAAACTTTAGCTATTGGTGCTATCGCAGCATTATTGCTCGCTGGTTGTAACAATAATACAAATCCAGAACCAGCACCAAGTCCAGATCCAGGACCAGTTGGTCCTGTTGGTCCAGTTGTTCCAACTGAATGGTCAAGTTCAATTCAAACTGCAATGAATCAGTCTCTTGGTTTTGTTCTTCCATTTATGGTGCTTTCTGACAGTGCAACGTTTGCTTCACTTGAAAGCCAAGGTTATCCTGGATTCTATCAAATCAGTGATTCTCAAAGCGCTGGCTTACTTGCCGACTACGTCGCTTTATTAGACGCTGATACTAATTTATCAGTTTTTGAAAGAGAACCTGATACAACTGTTCCATCAGTTGACTACTATAAATCAGAAAAGACTGGTGAAACATCATACACTCAAACATGGCACGCAACTGAGGTCTATGTCGAGGGTTCACAAGGACTAAGCATTGTCTTCGGTTCAAGTGATGTAGTTATATATACTGATTGGTCACCAGAACAAAAAGAAGCAATGAATACAAATCTCGGTGAAGTTCTTCCATTCTTTGAAGGAATGACTGCCGATGCAAGTTTCGATAGTACATCAGGTATTGTTGTTGAACTTGAATATGAAGACTCGGATTTAGCTTTAGAAGACTTCAATAACTACATCGCATTATTCGAAGCCTCAACAAGTGGATATAGTGGTTCACATTATTCAGAAGAAAGCTGGTTTGGTACAGACTGGTATGGAGATTACTCCAAACCATCAGAACAAAAGGTTGGCGAAAAGGATGCCGAATTATCTGTTTCAGTTGCATTATCTGATTACTCAGGAATTGGTTATGGTGCAACTATAACAATCACCGCTAAATTACAAGCTATTTATACTGAATGGCCAGCAGCAGAACTCGCTGAATTCTTAGGCACTGAAATTACAAGTGTTGTTCCACAATTAACCGGAACAAGTTATCGTTACGAAGAAGTTGCTGACTCCGAGGATCCATACGCACAAGTGAAAGTTATTGGACTTGGAACAGGCGTGTTAGATGCATATCTAGCCTCTTATAAAGCTGCTCACGGAACTGTAGCAGATTACACCGAATCTTATGGCTTATATGTCTTATATTTATGGAGCGAAGAATTTGGTGTTCAACTTACGCCATCTGCTGATGGAACAAGTGCGACATTAGTTGTTTATGCTAATAGTGATTTACCAGCATTTGATGATGTTTTCCCAGCAGAATCAATTGCTACATACTTCGGTATTGAAAATGAAGATTTGATCAACGAAATCATTCCATTCACAGACGATGCTGATTATGGATACAAGAAAGGTGTCTATCAAGACGAAGACGAAGGTTTGAACCAATTCTACGTTAAGTGTGTTGATCCAGCATTTGGCACCGAAGGTGATAAGCTTGATGTTGTTTATCAAAATGATTTAGCAGGTGCTTTCTATGAAATTACAGCTGCTACAGAAGAATATCCATATACACAAGCAGTAAAAGAAATTGAAGATGTTGGTAGAGTCTTTGTCGAATTCTATCTTGATGAAGAAACAGGTGTCTTCGAAGCCTACTTCGAAATGAGCGAAGCTGCCGCTCCAATTACTGGAACAAGCTTTGTTAAAGTTGCAAGCTCTACTGATCTAGTAAGTGGTGGAAATTACCTCATTGTTTGCGAATCAGAAGGCGTCGCTTTTGATGGTTCATTATCAACATTAGAAGCTGCTTCAAACAATATTGCTGTAGCTATTAGTGATAATGTTATCGCTGCAACAAGCGAATTATTAGCTGCTACATTTACCATTACCGAAGGTACTGGTAGTGATGCTGGAAAATATTCAGTTTGCAGTGCGAGTGGAAAATACATATTTGGTACATCAGGTTCAAATAAACTAAATGAATCAACTGATCCAGCATATTGTAGTGTCACAATTGATGCTGACGGCAATGCTGATATTGAATCCAATACCTCGCATCTTAGATATAACAACCAATCTGGTCAAGAAAGATTTAGATTCTATAAATCTGCCTCTTATACCAATCAACAAGCTATTCAACTTTATAAATTAGTCACTATCTAATTTACGTAATTTAAAAATTGGACGATTCCGCTAGGAACCGTCCTTTTTTATTTATTAATAGTTGCTAAATCTAATAATTGCTTAGGAGTTAGTATTATTGATTTTGAATTTTTATAATCCTTTATGTTATTTGTGACAATATTGTTTATCATGTTTACGCTTGCAATCTCATCTAATAACGAATCTTCAAAATCATTCATTTTAGTTTTTAAACAATATTTTAAATCGCTGGGTAATAAGGGTAATAGTTTAAACGTTTCAAGGATAGTTTGAATATACGAACGTCTTATTTCTTCATTTGTGATGTATTTCCTTAAAATGTAATAAATGTCAGTGATTTGTTTAGAACAAATATAGGCATCAATTTCCTCTATACTTGCTAGTTGAATTAATCTACGGGCGAAATTTGAATCTTCTCTTCTAACTAAAGCATCAATTATCACATTTGTATCAAAAAGAACTTTCATCATTATTCCCTTTCGATGTCATTATCATCTAGTGCTTCATTTGGCAAAGTTCCAAAAAGAGCATCCCATTTATTTAAAAGATTAATCTTTTTTGGAACAATCGTGAAGATCACGTTTCCTCGATGAGTCACGGTTATTTGTTCTTTTTGTCCGAGTTCGACATATTTACCGAAATGTCTTTTTAATTCAGTAGCAGTAATTGTGCACATTTTTATCACCTCATATTTATGGTAATATCAAATGTGCGCTTATTCAATATAAAGTGTGCTATTATTAACAAATAATCGTGCGATTTGTTTTTATTCAAACTCTTTTATTATTTTTACTAAATGTTATAATTATCTCGCGTTGATAAGAAATAGTAACTCTAGTCACTATTTAGATAGGGAATGTGGAATAGTGGAACCCACACACTAAATAGATGAGTGAATTCACCTTGGAGCACTTCTTGTAATGAGAATCGTTAGTCGCGTTAAGACTTAGAGTGTTTTATTAAAAATAAAATGAAATAGGATGGCACCACGGCAAAGTTCGTTCCTTGTGTCATCCTTTTATATTTAAAGGAGAAGGTTATGGAATTATTCGACAAAATAACTGAACTAAAAAACGAGATCATTAAAGAGATTAAAGAAGCTAAGAATCTTAATGAACTCAAACTCGCTGGTGAAAAGAATCTATCTAAGAAATCACCATTAAACGCTATGATGGCCCACATCAAAGATTTAGTGGGGGAAGCTAAAGCTAACTTTGGTCAAGCAATGAATAAAGCTAGAAACGAAGTAACTGAAGCTTATCAAAATAGACAACTTGAATTAAGCGAAGCTGAAATCAAAGAGAAACTTTCTAAAGAAAAGATTGATATTACTCTTCCTAGTGTTTCTTATAAGATGGGTGGAATTAACCCATTCTATTTAATTCAAGATGAAATCATTGATATCTTTGTATCAATGGGTTACGAAGTAAAAGAAGGACCAGATGTCGAAACTGACTACTTTAACTTCGAAAGAATGAATATTCCAGAAAACCATCCTGCTAGAGAAATGCAAGACTCCTTTTATATTACAAATTCACTTCTTTTGAGAACACATACATCACCTGCTCAAGCGCATGCGATGGATGAGAAAAAAGGGGAACCAATCAAAATCATCTGCCCAGGAAAATGCTTCCGTAGAGATGATGACGATGTCACTCACTCACATCAATTCGGGCAAGTTGAAGGCTTAGTAGTGGATAAAAACATTAACTTTGGTAATTTAAAAGCTACTTTAGAGCTTTTCTTAAGAAAAATGTTTGGAGAAAAGCGTGAAGTACGCTTTAGAGGAAGTTATTTCCCATTCACTGAACCAAGTGTTGAAGTTGATATCTCATGTATGGAATGCCATGGAAAAGGCTGCCCAACCTGTAAAGGTACAGGATACATTGAAATCCTTGGAGCAGGTATGGTTCATCCAAACGTCTTAAAGATGGCTGGATATGATCCAAAAGAATATAGTGGATTTGCTTTTGGTGTTGGTATTGAACGTGTCGCAATGCTTAGATATGGTATTGACGATATTAGAAGAATATATCAAGGGGATGTTCGATTTATCGAACAATTCACTAGAAAATAAGGAGGCTAAAAAGATGAAAGTATCATTAAATTTACTTAAAAAATTCGTTAATTTAGATAACCTCACTCCTACTGAAATCGCTCATAGACTTACCTTTGCAGGAGTGGAAGTTGAATCAATTAGTAGCCTCGCTAGTGGAACTAACCTTGTTGTTGGTGAAGTTCTCACTTGTGAAAATATGCCAGATAGCGATCACCTTCATTTAACTGCAGTTAACGCTGGAGAAAAATATGGTGTTCTTCATATTGTTTGTGGTGCTCCTAATGTTAGAAAAGGACTTAAAGTTATTGTTGCTACTGATGGAGCAAAGCTCCCTGGTGGAACAATTAAAAAAGGCAAAATTAGAGGACACGAATCCGAAGGTATGCTTTGTTCACTAAGTGAACTTGGAGTGGATTCTAAATACTTAAGTGAATCCCAACTCTCTGGAATTGAAGAACTTAGTGTTGGAAAAGTAGGGGATGAAAACGTCCTTGAACTTCTTGGACTTGATGATGTAATTTTTGATTTAAAATTACTCGCGAATAGAAGTGACTTATATTCTATTTATAATGTCGCCAAAGAAATTAAGACTTTATTTAATAAAGAATTATCTCTTCCTAAATTCGAGATGGTTAAAGGAGAAAAGACTAACTTCAAGGTTAGTTCATTAACTTCAAAATGTTCTCAATTCTCCGCGATGGTTGTTAAAGATATCAAAGTCAAAGAATCACCAAGCTGGCTTAAAGACGCTCTACGTAGTAGTGGAATTCGTTCCATTAATAACATCGTTGATATTGGTAACTATGTTATGCTTCTAACTGGTCAACCACTTCATATGTATGATTTAGATAAGCTTCCGAAGAAAGAACTTATCGTTAAAGATGATATTGAAGGAGATTTTATCGCTCTTGATGAAAAGACATATAAACTTCAAAAAGGTGATGTCTGTATCACCTCTAATAACAAAGTTATGTGTTTAGGTGGAGTGATGGGATCACTTGAATGTGCAGTGGACGATAATACAAAGAATATCGTTATTGAAGCCGCTAATTTTGATTTTGCTTCTATAAGAAGAACTTCAATTAGACTCGCTTTATCTAGCGATTCATCTCAACGCTTCGTTAAAGGTATTAATCCAAATCAATATAACGAAGTTATGGCTCTTACATTATCTCTACTTAAAGAGCTTGCAAGCGCTAAATCTAATAGTGAAGTTGTTACCTATTTAGAAAAGAAATACGAAAGTAAAGTAATTACTTCATCCACTAAATATATTAATAATAGACTAGGTACATCCTTTAAGGATGAAGAGATTGTTTCTGCTTTAGAAAGCGCATTTATTAAAGTAGAAAATAATAAAGGCGAATTAGTTGCTCATATTCCAGATAGTAGAATTGATATTACTGGTGAAGCTGACTTAAGCGAAGAAGTCATTCGTATTTTAGGATTTGAACATGTTAGAAGTGAACTTCCAAGCATGACTCTTTCCGTAGGAAAACTTGAAGAAAAACTCCTCAAAAAGAGAATGGTGAGAAATTATCTTCGTGGTTTAGGTCTTGATGAAGAACTCACCTATTCACTAGTGAAAGAAAGTGAAATTAATGACTTTAGAATTCTAAACAAAGAAGAAGCTTATAAAGTTATGAATCCATTAACGGATGAACATGCCTATGTTCGCACTAATCTTCTTCCTTCACTTATGAACACTCTTACATATAATGTAAGCCATGGTAATCCTAACCTTGCCATCTTTGAAGTAAGTGATCTATATAGCGAAAATAATAGACACATCCATCTAGCAGTAGTGATGCACGGAAACGATAACCGTCAAGGAATGCTTTCTAACGTTCCATATGGATATTTCCATATCAAAGGTATTGTTGATGGTCTACTTGCCTTATTTAATGTTGATGATAAGCGTGTAGTTATCTCTAGATGTAATGAGAAAGAATATCATCCAGGTAAATCAGCAGAGATCAAAGTAGATGGAAAACGTATTGCCACCTTTGGTGAACTTCATCCAAATACATTAAATAAGTATTCACTTAAGTCAAAAGATGTCGCTGTCCTTGAAATGGATTTAGACGCATTGTTTAATGTGCGTACATCCGCAAAAAAGATGTCTGTTGTCTCTAAGTTCCCACCAGTTAACCATGACCTCGCTATCGTCTTAAGAGACGATATCAGTAGTGCTGATGTCATTAAAGAAATCTATAAAGTTAACCGTGAACTCATTTCTAAGGTTGACGTCTTTGACGTATATAGAGGTGAACATATTAAAGAAGGCTACTATTCTTTAGCGGTTTCAATCACCTATACAAGCTTAGAAAAGACACTTACAAGCGAAGACGTTTCTTCTTTAGAAGAAAGTATCATCAAAGCCCTCGAAAACAGATTTAACGCAGAGCTTAGAAAATAATGAAGATTGATATTTATAAAATACCAAACACTAAGAAATTAGTTGTTGAAGAAATAGTGGAGCTAGATAAAGAAAAATTTGCTCCAAGTTTTCCAATTCTAGAAATTGGTAAAGTCTTCGCTAAAGCGAAGGTTAATAGGTATGATGATTTTATCAATGTTCATTTAAGTGTGAAAGCTGAAGTTATACTTCAGTGTTCATATACATTAAAGCCATTTAAGAGCAAAGTTAGTGGTGAGGAAGAATTTAACTTCACAACATTTGAAAGTGAAGAGGATGATGATTTCATCATCTATAAAGGAAATAGAATCGATTTAGATGAATACATCTACGAGTTAATAATTTCTAGTGTTCCTACTTCACCTAAAGCCCCAGGCGCAACTCTTCCTAAAAGTGGTGAAGGTTATCGCGTGATAAGCGAAGATGATCTCCTTTTAGAAGAGTCTAGTAAAGGTAATGATAAGTTCGATAAATTAGCGGATTTAGACCTAGATTAGTAGAATAATTAAAAATAATTACAATACCAAAAATCAACTAATTTAATACTAATCAAAATACGTATAACATAGTTATAGAATAATTAGGCCAGCGAGAGTTGGTCTTTTTATTTACGTGTATAAATGAAATTTCGTGTGGACAAAACAAAATCCAGAAAATATAATGTAGTTACAAAGTGGAAGAAAGTGGGAGAAAGTGGAGAATATGTTTTTCGGTAGCTATGTTCACACAGTTGATGAAAAAGGCCGCTTAGTCATTCCTAGTAAGCTTCGTGGAGCAGTTGGCTCAAAGCTTTACATCATTAAGGGTTATGACGGTGCACTTTCACTATATTGTGAAGAAGACTTCCAAAACTATTTAGCCAATCTCAAATCACAATCTTTCGCGTCAAAACTTTCCCGTGATGTTGAGCGTGTAGCATTATCGACAGTTGCTGAACTTGAAATCGATTCACAGAATCGTATCCAAATTCCTGCTGCACTATCTCAAAAATATTCAATCGGTCACGAAGTTGTCGTTCTAGGTGTGCTCGATCACATAGAAATTTGGAATAAATCCAAATGGGACAACTACCTTAATGAAAACGAGAAGGATTTCGAAGAAAAATCCGAATCTCTTCTTAAGAAAAATGACTGAGCATATTCCAGTGCTTCTTAATGAAGCAATTGAGTATCTTAACATCAAGCCAAGTGGAACATATGTTGATCTAACACTTGGAAGAGCAGGCCACAGCAGTGAGATTCTTAAAAGACTCACTGATGGTGGAAAGCTCATCGGAATCGATAAAGATGAAGTAGCGATAAATGAATCAACTTCAACTTTATCTAAAATTGGTAATAACTTCGTTGTGGTGAGGAATGATTTCCGAAACTTCAAGGAAGAATTACATAGACTAGGCATCTATTCTGTAGATGGCATCCTGATGGACTTAGGAGTTTCATCTCCTCAGTTCGATTGTGCCGAACGTGGCTTCTCGTATAGAGAGTCAGCGAAACTCGACATGAGGATGGATTCTCGCCAATCATTAACGGCCTATGACGTAGTCAATACTTATAGCGCTCAAGATCTTGCGAGGGTTTTTCGGGAGTACGGCGAAGATAAATACGCATATCAAATCGCCAAGCGTATCGTCAAAGTCAGGGAAAACGGACCAATTGTCACTACAGATGAACTTGTTAGCCTCATCAAGTCGGTTAAACCGGCTAAAGAACTAGCTAAAAAGGGTCATCCAGCTAAACAAATATTTCAAGCGTTGCGTATCGAAGTAAACGATGAACTTGGAGCCCTAAGAGCTGCGATAAAGGACGCACTTGAAATCCTTTCTATCGGTGGACGGCTAGTTATAATCTCCTTCCAAAGTTTGGAAGATCGCATTGTCAAAAATGCCTTCCAAGAAGTGGCTAAAAAGGAAGGTTCCAGGAAAAATGTTTGGAGCCTTCCTAGCCAGGAAGAGGAAACCAATTTTAAATTAGTGAATAACAAAGTTATTCTTCCTAGCGAAGAAGAAATGAATATAAATCCACGCTCAAAATCTGCAAAGATGAGAGTGATCGAAAAAATTAGATAAGGAGGTCTTATGAAAGATAAGCTTACAAAGCATCACAAAAAGCCAAGCTATTTCGTGTTACGTAATTTGCTTATAATCGCTTTAGCGATAACTTTTTCTGTTGCGGCTGTAGCTATCCCAGTAAGTGTCTCTTTAAGTACATCTAATCCACAAGTGCAAAATCGTCAATAATAGTCTTTCTTAAGAAAGTACTTGTTAATATCAAAAGTTATATATAAAATATAACAGGTAAAATTATGGAACAACCTACAGCTGTTATAGAAATTACAAATAGTGTTATTAGAATAGTGATTGGCTATGTCGTTGATGGCAAGCCAGCTATTATTTATACGCGCGAGGTGCCTACGCAAGGAACTGTCGAAAGAGGCGAAATTAAAGATCACAATGGCTTAGTCCAGATTCTTTCTGAATTCAAAACTATCTCTGATCCACAAGCAAAGCTTCGTATCAATGTTAAAGAAGCCGCTGTTATTCTCCCTCCAATTGGTTTTGAAGTTTTCCAAACTACAAAGACCACGAATGTTGTTTCCTCAACTAGCACTATCGAACCAATCGATATTCAAAACGCTATCTCTTTAGTGTCTAAAGAAACAATTCCTAATGGCAGTGATGTCATCGATATTATTCCTGAAAGTTTCCTTCTTGAAGGAAATAGAATGTTTGGTGAACCTCCATTAGGTCAAAAATCATCTTCTGTAACTCTTAAAGCATTTGTCCATACTTTACCAGTTCACATCGTTGATTCGTATCGTCGTGCGTTCGAAGGCGCTGGCATTGTTGCTAAGCGTACATTCGTGAGTTCATATGCTCTTACGCACTTCACATCTCACGTTCAAGGTATGTACGCTGATGCAATTGTGATGGATATGGGTGAAGGTGTCACATCCTTCACACTTATGGGTAAGCATTATCCATACGCATCCCAGTCCATACTTATGGGTGCAAAAGATTTACGTGAAAGAGTCGCTCAAACATTTGAAATTAGTGAAGAAGAAGCAAAACGAATTATCGAACTATATGGTGTGGATGATTCTATTAGTGAATTTAGTCCTGCTATTACCCGTTCAGTTAATGAAAGCGGAGTGAAAGCCGTTTATAAGACTAGTGACTTAAATAATGTGATTGCTAGCTTCATGAATGATTACTTTAAACAAATTGATGTTGCTTTGACAAGTCTCACAAAAGGATTCCCAGAAGAAGTTAATAGATTCCCAATTATCGTTAGTGGTGATTTTTCTAGGCTTCATGGACTAAACATTTATTTAGAAAATAAATTCACAAATTCAAAAGAAATCAAATTTATTTGCCCAAAATCTCTTGGCGTACGTTATCCACGTTTCGTCAATGCGATTGGTGCACTCTATTTATCAAATAAATACAGAGGTTCTCTTACTGATCAAAGAGCGAAAGTTGCTCAAGTAAGTAGAGAAAGCAGTGAAGACAAATAGTCTATTGGAGGTAATTATGGAAGGTTATGATGATTTAGATAATTTTGAAGCGGTAGCCCGAATTGTTGTCATCGGTGTCGGTGGCGCAGGTAATAACGCTGTTAATAGAATGATTGATGAAGATATCTCATCAGTCGAATTTTACGTTCTTAATACCGATAAACAAGCTTTATCAACCTCTAAAGCTAGAAATAGACTTGTCTTAGGTGGAGATTACACTCAAGGCTTAGGAGCAGGAGGCGAACCAGAAGTTGGTCGTCAAGCTGCTGAAGCAAGCATTGAAGATATTAGAAATATCGTTAAAGGCGCAAACATGGTCTTTGTCGCTGCAGGTATGGGTGGAGGTACCGGTACCGGTGCGGCCCCAGTCATTGCACGCGTTGCCCGTGAAGAAGGTGCGCTTACAGTTGCAATTGTTACCCGTCCATTCGGATTTGAAGGTAAGAAGAGAATCGCTAATTCAGTTGAAGGTCTAAATGAACTTAAAGAATCAGTGGATTCCATCATTATCGTTTCTAACGATAAATTACTTATGGTTAACGGCACTAATTCGATTCAAGAAGCATTCTCTGAATCTGATCGAGTGCTCGCTCAAAGCGTTAAAACAGTCACTGACTTAATTCTTATGCCAGCGGTCATCAATCTTGATTTCGCTGATGTAAGAAACACTCTTAAGAATAGTGGAGTGGCTCTTATTGGTTTTGGTATGGGACAAGGTCCAAAGAAAGCCGAAGAAGCCGCTAATAACGCTATTAATTCACCTCTTCTTGAAACTTCTATTGCAGGAGCTAGACGCGCTATATGTGCTGTCACATGTGGACCAAACGTTTCTCTTTACGAAGCACAAGAAACAGTTGAAAGAATTATTGAAGCTGCTGGAGAAGCAATTGATATCAAATTTGGTGTATCAATCAATGACCAACTAAGCGATCAAATCTTAGTTAGTGTAATCGCTAGTGACTTCGATAAAGAATATGATTTTGCTAGTACAGTTCCTGCTGAAAGAGTTAGACCAGTATCTAAACCATCTGATTTAGTTCTTTCAAATGAAAACGCTAGTGAAACAAATAGTGAAGAAAAACCAGTTGAAGAAAAAGTTAACGAAGAGCCAGATTTACAAGAAGATGACTTTGGAGATAACTTCCTCACTGATTTCTTAAAAAGTAAACACATTGAATAAACTCGCGATGACGAAGACACGTTTCTAACCCCCTTTAGCGAGATGAGGATGGTGCAAGCTCATCAACTTGTTAGAAATATCACTTCTGAGCACGCCTTCTGAAATTAGTAGGAAGACCGGATCTCTCCGATATAGAGAATAATGAAGCGCTACAACATAGTTGTAGAATTAAGGTGGTACCGCGCTAAGGCGTCCTTAAGAGGGCGCTTTATTTGCGCATAAGGAGCAAATTATGGAACTTAAGAAAACTCTATTAATGCCTAAAACTAACTTTGAAATGAGAGGTAATCTAGCTACTAAAGAACCCCTCTTAGTGAAGAAATGGCAAGATGAACATCTTTACGAAGAAATTTTATCGTCTCGTAAAGGAAATAAAGAATATGCATTTCATGATGGCCCACCATACGCTAATGGTGATATCCACTGTGGACATATGCTTAACCGTATCCTAAAGGATATCGTTGTAAGAAGTAAATCAATGGAAGGATATTATGTTCCATTCACTTTTGGTTTTGATACACATGGTTTACCTATTGAAAACCAAGTTATTAAACAAGGTGTTAACCGTAAACTTACTCCTCCAGATGTCTTCAGACAAAAATGTCGTGAATACGCCTTAAAACAAGTCGCTCATCAAAAAGAACAAATTGTTCGTTTAGGAGTGCTTGGGGATTACGAGCATCCATATCTAACACTTAATAGAGACTATGAAGCTCAACAAATCGAAGTCTTTGCTAAGATGGCTCTTAGAGGACTTATCTATAAAGGACTTAAACCAGTTTATTGGTCTTGGAGTAGTGAATCTGCTTTAGCGGAAGCTGAAATTGAATATAAAGATGTTAAGTCTTTTTCAATCTATGTTGCCTTTAAAGTAATCGATGGAAAAGGAAAACTAAAAGAAGGCACCAAGGTCGTTATTTGGACAACTACACCTTGGACACTTCCAAGTAACCTTGCTATCTCACTTAATCCAAAATTCACCTATGGTGTATTTGAAACAGATAAAGGAGATCTTCTTTTCTTAAAAGACTTTAAAGATAACCTTGTAAGTGCTCTTGGACTAACTAAATGTGAATTAAAACAAGAATTTAAAGGTGAAGAACTCGAATTTGTTAAAACAAAGCATCCATTCTATGACCGTGAATCAGTTATTATCCTTGGTGAACACGTTACCAGCGATAGTGGAACTGGATGCGTTCATACCGCTCCTGGACTAGGTGCAGATGACTATGTTGTTTGTCAAAAATATGGAATTGAAGTTTATTGTCCAGTTGATGACCATGGTAAACTCACCGAGGAAGTCGGTCCTGAACTAGCAGGATTATTCTATGAAGACGCTAATCTAAAAGTTCTTGAAATCATAAAAAATAATGGAAGTCTACTAAAAGTAGATGAGATTGTTCACTCCTATCCTCATGACTGGAGAACAGGTAAACCTCTCATCTTTAGAGCTACTCCTCAATGGTTCTGTTCAATTTCCAAAATTAAAAACGAACTTCTTAGAGAAGTGAATAATGTTAAATGGGTCCCAGAGTGGGGTAAAGATCGTATGACAAATATGATTAAAGACCGCACTGACTGGTGTATATCTCGTCAAAGAATCTGGGGTGTACCAATTCCAGTTATATATTGTGAAGACGGTGAACCAATCATCGAAAAAGAAGTCTTTGATAACATCGTTTCTATCTTTAAAAATGAAGGTAGTGATGTTTGGTTTAGTAAAGATGCAAACTATTTCCTTCCAAAAGGATATAAAAACGCTCATTCACCAAATGGAGTGTTTACCAAAGAAAAAGACATCATGGATGTCTGGTTTGATAGTGGTTCCTCCTTTAACGCTGTTATGGTGAAAGGAAATCACCCATTCCCAACTGATTTATATTTAGAAGGTAGTGACCAATATCGTGGTTGGTTTAACTCTTCATTAACAGTAAGCGTTGCTTGCTATGATAAGGCCCCATATAAGACTGTTGTCTCTCATGGCTGGGTGCTTGATGAAAAGAGCGAAAAGATGTCCAAATCCAAAGGAAATGGTATCGATCCAATTAAGGTCGCTAACCTATATGGAGCAGATATTCTTAGACTTTGGGTTTCGACTGTTGATTATCGTCAAGATGTTCGTTTGTCCGATAGTCTAATCGCTCAAGTAAGCGATCAATATCGTAAGATTAGAAATACATTTAAATTCCTTTTAGGAAATCTTTCTAATGGAGATGAATCTAAATTTAATCCAATAACTGACAAAGTCGAAAATCTTGAAGTGGTGGATAACTTCATCTTAGCCACTCTTGAAGACATCAATAATTCAGTCCTTGATGACTATGATAATTTTGATTTCTCTAGTGCGATAACAAAGATTATGACATTTATGTCAACTGACCTATCAAGCTTCTATCTTGATATTGGCAAAGACATTTTATATTGCTCTTCAAAAGATTCTCTAAGAAGAAAACAAATGCAAACAGTAATTTACGAAGTTGCATCTACTCTTCTTAGACTTCTTACTCCAATCCTTCCATTTACAATGGAAGAAGTGCATGCAAATATGCCAGACTATAATGGTAAGAGCGCATCGCTCCTACTTATGAAAGAAAGAAGTCACAAATTCTCTAAAGATGTTTTAAGACAATATAAGGATTTCTTAATGCTCCGTAATGAAGCAAATAAGCTCATTGAAGAATTACGCGCTAAAGGAGAAGTTGGTTCTTCTCAAGAAGTTTCTTTAACTCTTAAAAACTCTCCAATCTTAAAGGAAACTCATCTAGATAATAACCTTGAAGAACTCGCTAGACTCTTTATTGTTTCTAAAGTTAGCTTAGGAGACTTAAATAAGGCAGAACGAACAAGTGGACATAAATGTCCAAGATGCTGGAACTACGTTGATAAACTCGTCAAAATTGATGATGAAAACGAAGTCTGTGAAAGATGCGCTCACGCTTTAAAGGAGGATCGCCATGAATAAAATTAAATCCTTCTTTAATCGACTAGTTACCAAAGAATTTTGGCTCAGCGTTTTTCATTCATTAGTGTGGCTAATGATTTTAATGTTTGTGCTTGATATTGCCTCTAAATGGGCGGTTGAAAATAACTATTATAACTGGGCAGAAACTAATCCAGGTTTTGTTGGATCAAATGGAATTCCTTTAATTAATGGATTCTTATATGTTTATTTAACTCATAATACTGGTGCGGCATGGTCATTTTTAGCTAACTGGGGTGTTGGAGGTAGAATTGTTCTCCTTTTAATCTCAGTTATTATGAGTGGTGCTTTAACATTCATTTATATTAAAAAATATAATTCACTCAATAATTGGTACAAAGTTGGCTTAGCCTTAATGATTCCAGGTGCAGTTGGTAACTTAGTGGACCGCGCACTATATTGGGGACAAAATGGTGCTCCAAACGGAGTTATTGACTGGATTAGTTTTCACTTCGGAAATTATGTTTTCCCAACATTTAATATCGCTGATGCAAGTTTAGTTGTTGGGGCGATTGTTTTAATCATTGCCTTAGTGATTGACTTAATTAAAGAAGCCCGTCAAAAAGCTCTTGATGGAGAGTATTCTATTTCTCCAAAAGAAAGAGAAAAACTTGAAAAAGAAAAGTCTCAAGTAGAAGAAAAAGTTGATGAAGAAAAATTAGTCAACGAAAAACAAGAACAAAGCAAAGATGAATAAATATATCATAAGTGAAAATCATCTTGTCGGACAAAGACTTGATAAAGTCTTGTCCATCTTAAATCCAGAACTATCTAGAAGTAAAATTCAAGATGCAATTAAAGATGGACTTGTTTTAGTCAATTCTAAAGTGGAAAAAGCTTCCTATAAAGTTAATGAAAATGATGAGATTACTCTTGGTGATCTTCCTATCAAAAATCTAACCTTAGAAGCTGAAGAAATTCCTCTTGATATTGTCTATGAAGATGATGATTTAATTGTGATAAATAAACCAAAGGGACTAGTTGTCCATCCAGGTGCAGGAGTAAATAATCACACACTTGCGAATGCACTTAAGTTTTATAGCGATGACCTTTCTAGTGTTAATGGAGAATTTCGTCCAGGAATAGTTCATCGACTTGATAAAGACACTGCCGGACTTATGGTGGTGGCGAAAAACGACACTGCTCATGCCTTTTTAGCTTCTCAACTCGCTGATCACACTCTAGGTAGAAAATATATCGCGCTTGTAATGGACACTATAAGTGAAAACGATGGAACAATTATTGCTCCTATCGGAAGAGACGTTAAAAACCGCCTTAAAATGGCAGTAAATTTAAAAAACGGTAAAGAGGCCGTCACTCATTTTACAGTAATTGAAAGATTTAAGGGTTATACCCTTGTTGAATGTTCTTTAGAAACTGGACGCACTCATCAAATTAGAGTTCATATGGAATATATTTCTCATCCAGTTGTTGGTGACCCATTATATGGAAAAGGTAACCGCACCATTTATAATGATGGTCAACTTTTATTTGCTTATAAGATTTCATTTATTCACCCTAAAACAAAAAAGAGGATGGAATTCTCTGTCCCTCTTCCAACATATTTTACTAGTGTAATTAATACACTTAAATAAAAAGGCCATAGGCCTTTTATTTTTTCTCAACAATTTCCTTATAATTTACAAAGTTCTTTTTAACAACTTTATTAAATTCTTCTAATCCATGTTCTTCAAGGAATTTCTTTGCAAATTCATCAACTTTAGAAGATGAACCAAATGGGAATTCAGTACCATAATAATTTCCCATATCTTTCATTTTTTGTAAGAATGAATATCTAGCAATGATTGAACTAACTGCGACAGAAGGGTAATAGGATTCACCTTTCGTACGGAAAATGATGTTAGAAATAATTTTCTTAGTCCCTTCAAGATATTCAAAGTATTTAACTGGTTCACAGAATTGATCAACGTAGATATTTTCAACTTCTGGATGTTTTTCAATTAATGTGGAAAGTACTTTATTATGAAGAATAGCCTTAATAGCGTTCATATTATGGCCACGTTCCACAAGCATATTGTATTTATGACTTTCTAAAGAAATATGAGCATATGGCACTTTTTTAATGAGGATTGGAGCGATCCTATTTATATCAGCATCTGTTAAACGTTTTGAGTCATCCACACCTAAATTACGTAGGAATGTAATATCATCTTTTGTAACAAGAGAAGCAACGACAGTAATAGGACCAAAGAAATCACCAGTACCAACTTCATCGCTACCAATTTGTAAACCAACATCAATCCAGTTTGCTTTAGCGCCTTCTTTCTTAAGTTTCATCTCAATAAGCTGAGCGTTTTCGTCCCATTTACGAGCCTCTTGAAGGGCTCCTTTTCCAGCGAAAAAGACACGATGCTTATCATCTTTAGAATGATAAACAGTAATATTAACTTCTCCATATTTCGCGAAGAAATCAATATATTCACCAGAATTATCTTGTTGGTATTTTTGGTAATAGGAAACAATCTTATCCTTAAGTTTAAGATCGGTATTGATTGTCACCATTTCGATACTCATACGATTTAATAGTAACATAAAACTATTAAAAATACATGAAAAAGAATTATTATTTTTGAAAAGTGACCATCAAAAACATTCGATTCTATCGGTTGATAAGGTTTTCATTTGTTTACATTTTCTAAGATAGTAAAAAGCATTAATAACTTAAGAATTTGAAATGTGATAATATATATCTACTATGTTGGATATATATGAGACATTAGAAATTAAAAAAGTCTTAGAACTTATTAGTGACTACTCAAAAACTGAGATTGCTCACGATAAGATTCTTTCTTTAAAAATGCTAGCAAGTAAGAAAGAAGTTAATGAATCTTTAACTCTTCTTAACGAGATGATGTCGCTTATATATCGACACTCATTACTTCCTATTGACTCATCCTTAGATTTATCTAATTATATCGATTTAGCGCTTAAAGGAGGCGTCTTAACTCCTCTTGATCTTGACCGTATTGTTAGTGATATCTCTCTTAGTGAAAAGCTAAATGAATATTTCCATAAAGTTGAGAAAAATCTATATCCAAATCTAATCGCTCTTGAATCAACGTTATTTGATTTATCTTCTTTAGCTAGCTCCATTAGAAGAGTAGTGCTTCCAAATCTAAATATTAAAGATGATGCATCCAAAGAACTTCAAAGTATTAGAAGAAGTATCAAAGAGAAAGAAAATGACGCTCGTAAGCTTCTTTTATCTTTGATAAATAGATATAAAGATAACCTAAGTGAATCTAGTTACACACTTCGAAATGATCACTATGTTCTTCCATTTAAAAGTTCAGATAAAAACAAGGTTGAAGGTATTATTCATGATGTCAGTGATAGTGGACAAACAACCTTTATTGAACCTTCTCAAATGGTGGAACTTTCTAACAATATCTACTTACTAAAAAAGAAAGAGCAAGAAGAGATTCATAGACTACTTAAAGAACTCACTAATTTAGTAGCGGTTTCCGCTAATGAAATTAGAAACAATAACAATGTTATTGCTGAACTTGATTTTATCCATGCGAAAGCTAGATACGCTAACGATAATGATTGTGTCGTGTCTACTCTTACCGATGAAAGAATTATCGAACTAAAAAACGCTAAACATCCATTAATTGATAAATCTAGTGTAGTGGCGAATTCTTTCTACTTAGACGAAAAGCAAAGGCTCATCATTATCAGTGGTCCAAATGCTGGAGGTAAAACAGTTGCCTTAAAAACTCTTGGACTAATGGTCATGATGAATCAAATGGGACTAGCTCTATCTACTAGTGAAAGCGCCCATCTATCATATTTCCCAAGAATATTTGCAGATATTGGAGATAACCAATCACTTAGTGATAATTTATCTACTTTCTCTGCTCATATATCAAATATTTCAACAATCACTCACTTTGTCACAAGTAGTGACCTAGTTTTAATTGATGAACTTGGAACAGGTACATCTCCTCTTGAAGGAGAATCCATCGCTTTAGCGACTCTTGACTATTTAGTGTCTAAGAAATGTTTTGGAGTTATTTCATCGCATTTTGACAAAGTCAAAGAATATGCCTATTCCAAAGATGGAATCGTGAATGCAATGATGATTTTTGATGATAAAAATCTTCTTCCAACATATGTTCTTAAAATTGGTCTACCTGGTAGATCATATGGACTTGAAATGGCTAAAAGATATCATCTTAATAACGAGATAGTGGATAACGCGAAAGCTCGCATCAATAAATCTAAAAAAGATGATGTTAACGATATCTTAGATAAACTTGGTGAAGTCGTTAAAGAAAATGACGAACTAAATAAGTCTCTTAAAGAGAAAGAAAGATTAATTCTTGCTAAAGAGAACGAACTAAAAACTAAAGAAGAAACTCTAAACTATAAAAAAGAGAATCTTTTAAAAGATGTTGAAGACACTAAAGAAGCTCTTTTAAGCGACACAAATAAAAAGATAAATGAAGTATTAAAACTTCTTGAAAATCCTAGTGTCACCAAAGGTGAACTTCTTAAGGCTAAGAAAGAACTTAGTGAATTATCTATCGTTCCTGAAGAAATTAGCGATGAAGATATAAAAGTAGGAGACTACGTTAAAGTTGATTCTCTTGGACTAGTTGGAAAAGTCAAAGCGATTAAAGGAGAAAAACTTGAACTCATCACTACTGATGGAATGAGTGTTTCCACTAAGAAAAATAAAGTTATGCTCACTAGTGAGCCAATTAACACTAGAGTATTTAAAAGCAACGTTGATGAAATGATTAAAATCAAAGGTGACGTTAAACTTGAACTTAATATCATCGGTGAACATGTTGAAGATGGAATCATCTTATTAAGCAAATATCTTGATGACGCAAGAATAAAAAGATTTAAACAAGTTAGAATTGTCCATGGAAAAGGTAGTGGAGCGCTTCGTAAAGCAGTCCACGACTATCTAAAAGGATGTTCATTTGTCGAAGAATATCACGTAGCGGGATATTATGATGGAGGCGATGGAGCGACCATCGTTACTTTAAAATGACAGATAAAGTAAAAAACGCCATCCCATTACTCCCTCACTCTCCAGGCGTCTATTTAATGAAAAACATAGATGACAAAGTCATTTATGTTGGTAAGGCTATTAATCTATATAATAGAGTGTCTCAATATTTCCTTCGTCCTCAAGTTGGTAAGGTCGCTGCGATGGTCTTAAACGTTGACCATTTTGAAACGATAATGACTAAGACTGATAAGGAAGCTTTTCTATTAGAAGAGAATCTAATTCATACTTACTATCCTAGATACAATATTCTCCTTAAAGATGGGAAACATTATCCGTATATTGCCTTAAAAAAGAAAGGTGATCCATATTTAAAAATCGCCCGAAATGATAAGGATAAAAATTATTATTATTTCGGACCATTTTCAACTTCTTCATATGCTTATGAAATAATTAATTTACTTAATAAACTTTTCCCAACAAGAAAATGTAAAAATATCCCATCTAGTCCATGTCTATATTATCATTTAGGGCAATGTCTCGCTCCATGCATCAATAAAATTGATGAAAGAGAATATGATGAACTAAAAGAAAAGATCAAATCCTTCCTAGAAGGACATAATGAAGATATCAAAAAAGATATCAAAGAAAAGATGCTAGCGTGTTCAGAAAGATACGAATTTGAAAAGGCAAATGAATATAAAGATATCTTAAAAGCAATTGAGCATATTCAATCTCATCAAGGTGTAGAAAATAAAGATCACGTTTCTCGTGATGTATTTAGTTACACAAGTAGAAACGGATATATCTCAATTGCAGTATTAACTTATCGTAGAGGAATTCTTTTAGGAAAAGAAACATTCATTGTTGAAGAATTTGGTGAAGAAAACGAACAGATAAATGAACTCATTCTTCAATATTATCAATCCCATCCTCTTCCAAAAGAGATACTCGCGAATATTCCTAACTTAAAAGAATCTATCGAATCCATCTATGATGGAGTGAGTGTTAACTCTGTCAGTAAAGGTAACCTTGTCGAACTTATCGAAATGGCAAATATGAACGCTAGACAAGGATTAGACGCTCACTTTGTCAGTGCTCGTTTAAGTGATGATATGTCATCCCTTCTTGATGATTTAGGTTCTAGACTAGGAATAAAAACTCCATATCGAATTGAACTATTTGATAACTCACATATTCAAGGGGACGCTCCAGTAGGTGCGTTAGTGGTCTTTATTAATGGTGAGCCTGTTAAAAAGATGTATCGTAAATACAATATTGAGCATATTGAAAAGCGAGATGACTTTGCCTCTATGAAAGAAGTCATGTATCGTAGATACAAAAGACTTAAAGATAACAACGAATCTCTCCCTGATTTAATCCTTGTTGATGGTGGCATCACTCAGATTCACGCTGGAAATGAAATCATAAGCGAACTAGGACTACCTATCCCAGTATATGGACTATATAAAAACGATAAACATTCCACGAAAGGAATGATGGATAAAGAAGGAAAAACATATCCTCTTGATGATAATAAAGCATTATTCTTTATGCTTGTGAGAATGCAAGATGAAGTTCATCGCTTTGCGATTTCTTTCCATCATCAAAAACGATCCAAGGCATTCACTAAAGGAGTGCTTGATGATATCAAAGGACTTGGGGAAAAACGCAAAGAACTTATTAGAAGTCACTATGACAATATCGATGCTTTAAAGTCTGCCTCCGTTGAAGAACTCTCTCAACTTGTTCCAATGGAAATTGCTTTAGCAATAAAGGAGAAAATTAAATGAAAGAACTTTTAACATCTAATTCATATTCTTTAGTGGACATTGATAAGGTAATCGCAGTTGTCTCTTTTGAAATTAGTGGTGATGAACTCATCATCCTTCACACATTTGTAGATGAGTCTTATCGCGGACAAGGCTTAGCTAAAAAGCTCATGGAAAAATGTGATGAAATAGCAAAAAAGAACAAACTAAGAATTAAGCCAGTTTGTTCTTATGCAGTTAAATATTTTAGCGCCTAGGCGCTTTTTTCTTTCTTTTTAGGAGCTTCTTTTCTCTCAGCGATCGTTTTTACATAACTTGAAGTGTTGAATTCATTGATAGCGAACATCACTTGAATAAGTGAAACAATTAAGAAGATTGCAAGAAGCTTAGAAACAAAGAACCAAAGTAAAAGACATAATCCAGCGGTGATAATAGTGATAATAAAGTTCGCTAAAATGGAAAATAAAGTAGTTTTTGTGTTGAATACTTCTCTAAATTTAATTTTCTTTCTAGCGTAGATAATATATGAAAGAGAAATATGCCAGAATTCTGCAAGAACAATTGAGACTGGAACAATAATAAACACTGCATAATTCCAAAGTGAATTCATGAATATTATAAATAGAGCAATAAGTGCCATGAACACTCCATCAAATAGAGCGTAGATAATAACCTTCGACCACTTCGTGTTCATCATTGATTTATGCATCACTATTGTAGTGACCCAGTTACCAACAATAATTCCAGCAATTAAAGTTACTAGTAATAAGGCAAGCCAAAGGAATATTGTCCCAATACAGTTTTGAATTGAATTAGATAGACCACTTACTTGTTCAGGAGATAGGAAGTTTCTGAGTGAATCAGAAAATAATGATTGGAGGAAATCAGGATTTGCAATATTTGATAAGTACTCATTTGGATTGCTCCAATCAAGCTTAGATAAATTATTTACAAGAACACTTAAATATGAACCTAAGTCAAAATTACCATTTGATAAAGTTGCGTTCGCGTCTTTCACTAACTGATCGATTGCTATAGCAACATGAGAGAAAAATTCCCCGATACCTAGTAGAGCAAATAATGTGAATATTCCTATAGGAATAATCACGAATTTAAGATTCTTTAAATAGTTTAAAAGTGAATAGCCTAATTGTTTCATAGATAGAAAAATTATATCAATCTATCTTTAATTAGAAATAAAAACTTTGCTAAAGTTTCATTAATAATTGCCTACTTTTTATAAATTCCATAAAATAATTGATAAGTATGAAGATTGCTTATAATAAGTCCCAGAGAAAAGAAGAAAGAAAAAATCGACGCATGAAACGCGTTAGAGATATAGTTCTTTCTAATGACGATATTAAATATAAAGGACCTCTTTCATATCGCTATTTAAGGATTATTGCCTGGATATGCTTTGCGTTAGGTCAAATAAGTGTTTTTGTTACCCTCGCTCATGTTTTAAGTATTGAAGGATTTGTCAATGACGTTGGCGAAACCTTTATTAACTTATTTGCTACCTTATCCACGCCATTATTTTTAGTGGCATCTTTTGGTCTAGTTTTATCTAGACAAAAGAATTATAAACAACTCATGCTAACTTATGGATTAGGCTTTATAGGTTTTGCTCTTGCAGTGATACTTATCTACTATAGGTACGTTAATGGATTACTTATCGCAGCGGGATTTGATGGTTCTTCTGAAATGCTCCATTCGATTGAATTATTTATTTCTAGAAGAGTTCAATTAAATGTTTTCGCGGACTTATTTATGTTCGTGCTTTTCCAATTCTTCCTTTGCTACACTCCTAAGAAGATATTTGTTGGAAAGAAACTATTAATCTTTAGATTATTTGCGATTCTCCCAATCGCATATATCATTGTTTCTTATATATTAATTGTTCTACTTGGGTTATCTATTGTTAGTGTTCCATTTTTTATCTTCCCATTTTTAACCACTAAATCACCGATTGTCTTTTCAATCTTTGTAGTGGTAACTCTTTGGATCAAGTACCGCGAAATTGTATTCGCTAAATATGGAATTACAAAAGAAGAATATAAAAAGTATTTAGCCACAAACCGTAATTCACTATCGTTCTCAGTTCATCTATCAATAATTATTGCTGTATTCATCGCTATCGATTTTATCTTGTCAGTAGTGTTATTGGTCGCCTTTGTAGTCTCTCAGCAGATGAGCATTGATGAAAGCATTGCAACTACTATGGGTGCCTTTAAACTAGGTCAAACAGCTCCATTATTAATTGCTATTCCATTTATTCTTTTATATTCATATACAAAGAAACACAAAAACACACTTATCGATATTTTCATCCCAGTTATTGGAGTATCTTTAATCGCTTTAGTGTATTTAGAATCACTATATCAATTTATTAGTTATCTTTCTTCCAGTTTTGGTGGATAGTTTTTCTAAAAGAAAATCCTCTAGTTGAGTTAACGAACGAAATATCTTATCCGTTCGTTTTTTATTTGTGAATTCGTTTAGTAGGACGCTGGTTCCCACTAATCCGATTCCGTGATCACTAATTAACCATCTATAGTAGTGAACATCATCATCAAGTAATTCTGGATAAGTAAATTCAATACCAAATCTATCGCATATTTCTTTAAGGACAAATTTACTTTCGTTTTCTGGTAGTAATAGGGCATATATCTCCCCATTAAAATAGTTTTGTTTTTCCATATAAATCCTCTTTTCTACCATAAAGAGGAATTAAAAACTCCCATCGTTACGACAGGAGTAATATACAATTTTATAGTTCCCATCGTTCAAGCTTTGGCACCCAACATTACTTGGGTTGTCGGTGGGTCAACGGGCTTGTCCCTAACCACACTCTTTATGG
>CADBUI010000026.1 GCA_902797855.1 uncultured Erysipelotrichaceae bacterium | reverse complement strand
GCTTCCTTAAGTTTTTTAACAGTTCTTCTTGCCGAACCGCTTAAACCATTACCTTTTGTATAATAACCATTAATAACAAATAATACTTTCATAGACTTAACATTAGATTAAACAATTCAAAAAGTCAAATTGACTTTTGTATATCTAAATTTATCACATGTGTTTTTCGCTTCAGAAAAGATTATAAAGTTGCTTAGTTAGCAAGAGATTGGAGTTCGAAACATAAGAAAAGACTTCGCGAGAGGCCTCTTCTATGCTGGATAAGCCATTTTGTCCAATTTCGAATAAGTGACTAAGGACAACGACAATTAGTTTTTATGGTGGACCAGACCGGGATCGAACCGGCGACCTCATCGTTGCGAACGATGCGCTCTCCCAACTGAGCTACTGGCCCAAGTGTTATCTAGTTTAATACTTGTTATAAAGAAAATAAATATAAAAATCATGTCAAGACTGATAATGAAGATAATTTTGTTATATATTATTTCTAATGAATCGAAAAATTGCTGTTATTGATATGAAAGCATTTTATGCTTCTATAGAGTGTGTTGAGAAAAATCTCAATCCTTTCACCACACCTTTAGTAGTGTGTGATGAATCAAGAGGCAATGGGGCAATTGTCTTATCTGTTAGTCCATATTTAAAGCAACTAGGTGTCCCATCTAGATGTAGAAAAAGAGAATTACCAAATATTCCTGGGATGATATTCGCGACTCCTAGGATGTCACTATATGTTGAAAAGTCTGCAGAAATAGTATCAATTGTTTTAGATTTTGTTGGCGAAGATGATATTCACGTATATTCAATTGATGAATTATTTGTGAACCTTTCTCCATATCTAAAAATGTATAATGCAACACCATATCAACTAACAAAGAAAATAAAAGACACTATCTATGATAGAACTGGGTTAACCACCACTGCTGGTATAGGTGACAATATGCTCATGGCTAAGGTAGCGCTTGATACCGATGCTAAAAACAAACCACCATACATTTCCCAGTGGAGAAAAAGCGATATCAAAAACAAGCTCTGGAAAATTAAACCATTATCAAAAATGTGGGGTATATCAGTTAACTATGAACGTAGACTAAATAATCTAGGCATATACACCGTTGGCCAATTAGCGAACTCCAATAAAGACCTTCTTAGAAGCGAATTTGGTATTATGGGCGAACAGCTTTGGGAACACGCTAATGGAATAGATGAAACTGATATCAGAAAAAAATATGTTCCTAAAGACAACAGTTTATCTCTTGGCCAGGTTCTTTTTAGAGACTATAAGGTTCATGAAGCAAGAACAATTATCAAAGAGATGAACGATGATTTGTGTATGAGACTTCGTTCAAGAGGTCAATACACTCAATCCGTTGGACTTTCTATAGGATATTCGATGGCGGTTTATGGTGGTTTTTCTCATCAAATGATGCTTGAAAACCCAAGCGATGATACCGAAGAAATTCTCGATGTTTTGCTTAAAATTTATGAAAAATATGTTGAACCACTTCCAATCAGAAGAGTGTATCTAACCTTTGGTAAATTATCGACATCAAATATCGAACAACTTTCCTTATTCGAAGATGCAATTAGCAAAGAGGAAAGGCGCAATTTACAAAAAGTATCAGATAGGTTAAAAACTAAATACGGAAAAGATATAATTCTTAGAGGATCTTCTTTATTAGAAGAAAGCACCGCAAAAGAGAGACACAATCAAATTGGAGGGCATAGAAAATGAGCACTGACCGTGGAATGAAAAAATGGGCGCCATTTTCTTCTTTGATTGAGCAAAGTACTTATCTAGAAAAAATGCACTACCAAAAGAACAAAAAAGATAAACCTCAAATATCTAGCGAAAGAGCCAGCAAGATAAATGAGATTTTTCAAAATTATCATGGTGAACTTTTAGAAATTCATTATTATTACGATGGTTATATTTATTCAATCAAGAAAACAATTCAAAGAATTGATTCACTAAATAAAAGACTAATATTCGATAATGGCACACTACCCTTCAGTGCAATTATTGATATAGAGCAAATTGATTTTTAATTTTTTCCAATAAAAATAATTTTTATCCGGTTAATACTATGGATAAGAGATCTATCCAATAGAACTGCGGCGTTATTCCCCTTCAACGTCGCTTTTCTATAAAAAGTTTTCAAATTATAGCATCAAAGTTATAATTTGATTATGAAAGAAAAGCTCAACGCGGCAATGATCGCTTTACAAAATGGCGATACTAACGCATTAGCAACTATATATGATCTCACCTATAAAGGCGTTTTTACATTCGTGCTTCCGATTGTGAAAGACTATTCAATCGCAGAAGATGTTATGCAAGCAACATATATCTCTGTTTTTGAGAACTCTAAATCATACACAAAAGGAACAAACGTAAGAAACTGGATTCTCACAATTGCAAAAAATCTTGCACTTAACGAATTCAACAAATCAAAGAAAGTCGCTAGTTTTGATTATGATTCAGATCAGCTTACTCCTGATGGTCTTTATTCATTAGATGAGTCACTTGATACACCTGTTATTAAGCTTGCAAATGAAATCTTAGCTGAAGATGAATTTAAGATCGTTATCATGTACACCGTTGGTGATTATAAGCATCGTGAAATAGCGGATATTATGAATCTTCCTTTAGGAACGGTGACTTGGAAATATAAAAACGCTTTAGAAAAACTAAAAACAGAAATAGAAAAGCGAGAGAAGCATGCAGAAGAAAAACTTAGAAGAGCAGCTTAAGTTAGAAGGAAGTAAACTTGCTCCTAACAAAATCGAAGCCATTTATGAAAAACTTGGCTTAGATTTTTCATCTCGCAAAGTTAATATTGAAGTTGAAAATAAACTTAAAGAAGAAGGCAAAAAATTTGTTAAGAATAATGTAGAAGATGTCTATTCATCTTTAGGAATCACAAGTAACATTCAAAAAGATTCGCAAACTGAAAATAGAGTTATTGATGAGAAGTCTGAATTTGTTCCTAATGTAATGGATGACGTCTATCATTCAATACACGCGAAAAACCCACATAATAAATTTTATTTATTCATTCATAATCACACTACAATCGCAATTGTGTCGTCATTATTAATTGCTGGATTTATTTCCGCGATTGTTATTCCTAACGTCATAGATGTTAGCCAAGAAAACATTGTTGAACCTACTAACTTAGATAATAATGTTACTCCAAATAGCATTACTCCAAGTAAAGAAAATAAGATGAGCATCGATGTTAAATCTGCATCAGGATCATATTCTTCAAGTGTTAGATTTGTAGTAGACACAAACGGACTAGTAAACACAAATAAAATTGTTACAACCGATGATCAATCAGCATATGTTGTTGATAATATCGGTAATAGTGTCACTCCAAATTCGCTTGTGAAATATTTAATTAATTCGGATGAAACAGTTTCATCTTTCACCGAAAAATATCTAACATCTGCGTTAAACTGTGGAATTATTGAAAAACAAAATACATCACAAACTAATTCAATTAAATTATTTGTTGAAACTCTTTCCGATGGTGGACAATACTATAACGCTATTAAGGATTCCTTAAACAATACTCTTCTTAATTTTATTAAGAATAATAAGGTTGTCGCGACAATCGAAATCAGCGAATCAACTGAAGATGAAGTTCTAACTGAAATTGAAGATTCTGAACTCGCTTCATTAATTGAAGAAGCATATACGGTAGCAAGTAGAATATTTGTCTATAGTGATGGTACACCACTTGAAGATGCATATATTTCAGATGATCTTTCTGTTTGGGTAGATACATTTAAAGATTATTCAGTTACCCAAATGGAAGATATTGTTGAATTCCTCTATTATATCAGCGACAACATCTCCACCGATTCTGAAATTGATGAAACTCTCGATTTCTTTGAAGAAAGAATCGCGACCCCTAAGAAAGAGGTTGAATACTTAAACAACTATCTACCAAAAGTTGTTGCAGTTAGAGAAAGAATCTTTAACGACTTAAAGGTAAACGGAAATGATTTAAAAGCTAAATATCCTACATATCCTGAGCTAATTGCTTATCTTGATGACGAATATTACAACCTCTATTATGGTGAAGAAGTTGAAGACTTATTAAGATACACTCCTAACGATAATCCTGAGACCTGGAAATGGTGGGAAAATGGTGTTCGTCACTTCAATCCATTCTTTGATGATGATTTCCATAGAAATGGACATAGACCTCCAAAACCACTTCCTGAACTACCAGAGTGGTATAAACATGATTTAGAAGCTTACGATAATCCATCTTCAATTGTTAGTGATGAAGAAAACCTATATATTGTGATTCACGATCAATACTTACTTGAATTATTTAGAGAAGAATCATTAGTTCAAATCGATATGGACTTTGATGATATATTCACAAGAATTAAAGACGGAGAATTCGGTCATGGTCATAGAGATGATGATGACTACAATCACTTCCATAGTGAACCAAGCGGATGGGAAGACGAATTCTACGATTGGTGGATATCACTAGGATACGATTGGTAAAGAAAAGTTCCCATTAAGTGGGAACTTCTTTTTTTATTCAAATTAGATAGCCCAGACTCCATCTTTAAAGATTTGGACTTTTTTACCATCGCGAGTTGTGCCAACAATTGATAAATCTTTACTACCAATCATGAAGTCAACATGGATACTTGAATCATTGACACCCATCGCGTGTAATTCATCATTTGTGTATTTTTCGTAGTCTTTAACTAAATTAGTAAAGCCTGCTCCTAAGGCAAGGTGACACGCAGCATTTTCATCATAGAGAGTGTTATAGAATAAGATGCCTGTTTGATTGATTGGAGATGTGAATGGTACTAAAGCGACTTCACCTAAGTAACAAGCGTTTTCATCCATAGCGATCATTTCTTTTAATAAAGCTTCATTCTTTTCAGCGTGGACTTCCACAGCTTTTCCATCTTTAAATCTAATTGAGAAGTTTTCAATTAATTGACCATTATATGAGAGTGGTTTAGTCGAAAAGACAATACCCTCTGCTTTTCCTTTAATTGGAGAGGTAAAACATTCTTCAGTTGGAATATTTGGATTAAAATAAATGTTTGAACCAAGAGTAGTTTCTCCACCGGCTTCCCAAATAACTTTTTCATTTAACCAGACTTTAAAGTCTGTTCCATTTGATGATTTATATTCAAGATAATCCAAATTTAAATCATTGAGAGCCTTTGAATGTTTTGCGAGTGTGTCGTTATGCTCTTTCCAAGCTTTAATTGGGTCTTCATTGCATCTAGATGTATATAAAATAGCTTCCCAAAGTTTCTCGACAGCTTTACGCTTTGGTAAATCTTGGAAAACTTTCTTCGCCCAGGCTGGTGAAGAGGCACCTGCAATTGTCCATTGATATTTATTGTCTCTTTCGTCTCTTAGAGGTTTCATAATTGGATAGACCTTTCGAGAAACTTGAGCAATCTTCTTTTGATTCACTCCTTTTAGACCATCTGGATCATCAGAATCGATAAAAATAAATACAGGAAGTCTAGTATTTCTATATTTTTCTTTTGCAATTCTCCATTCAGGAATTTCTGCTAAATCGTTAACTTTTGCCTTTTTATATGTGGTCTTGGCAGTTAAGTCACTTGACCACTCAACAGTAACGATTCTTGCGCCTAATTTATAGCATTCTTCCATTACATAGTTAACGAGTAATTCTTGATTAACGTTTGCGAAGATGACAACATCTTGTCCTTTTTGAACATTGCCACCCACTTCTGCAATAAGTCTTGCATATTTCTTTAAAACTGATTTTTTCATATACTCATACTCTCCTTTAAAAAAGCTATCAATCGATAGCCTTCTTATATTATTCACCTAGTGGAACAACACCTGTAAGTTCCTTAAAGTGTGGAAGTGAATCACACCACACACAGAAAACGTGCCATTCTTGAAGTTTATGCGCTTTTCTTTGATTATACATAGTCTTTAGTTGTTGATAATTTGTGGTCATTGTTGCTCCTAAACAGAATCCACATGGTAAAGACGCGACAAGTTCTCTCCATTTTGCTTTCTTTTTAGGATCTTCATTATCAAGTGCGTTATATTCTTCAATAAGTTTACGAATTATTGCTAAGATTTCTTTATTTGTTTCTGGAACACATTGTGTTTCAGGATCAAATTTAAGTAGACAATGCATTGTGGATTGAGAAGAAACGAAATCAAACCAATGATATCTTTGAGCCTGTTTCCACCAATATAAAGGTGCGGTAACATCCATTTGAACAAGAATTCCTTTAAGGAAATTGTCGTGGCCTTCACCTGAACGGGTTGAACCAAGTTTGTTTGCTCTTAAAAAATCTTTTTCATCACATGGAGAACTTTGAATAACTGTTCTCATTGGATTGCCACTTGCTTTAACGGCTTTTTCAATGCCATAAACTTCAGTATTTTTAATATTAAATTCCATTTTTGTATGCCCCTATCAAATTTTCCATTAATGTAACTCTGGTTAGTAAACCAACTCCTCCAGGAACTGGTGTTTGTAAGAATACATCTAATCCTGGTTTTGCATCTCCATGAAGACCATCTTCATCTCTTGAGATTCCAACATCAATAACTATCGCACTCTTTTTAAGAGGTTGATCACTTAAGAAATGTTTCTTTCCAATTGCCACAACAATAATGTCAGCATGAGCTAGATAGAAATCCATATCTTCTTTTTTAGTTCTTGAATGTAGAACGGTAACATTACAGTGCTCTTTAAGTAATAGCTTTGCGGCTGGTTTACCAACGATATTGCTTCTTCCTATAACCACTGCGTTTTTACCGACAAAATCAACGCCTTCAGCTTTTAAATAATTGATGATTCCAAGAGGTGTGCAAGGTGAGAATTTTGATAAAGGATGAAATCCATCAATATCCTTACTTGGATCAACTCTTAGTTTTACAGCTTCTTCGTTAATTCCTTTAGGAAGTGGCATTTGAACAATTAATGCATCAACGCTTGAATCATTGTTAACTTTATCAATTTCTTTAAGAAGTTCTTCTTCAGAAATATCAATTGGTAATTTAAGTAATTTAGCATCAACACCAATTTCAGCAGCGTCTTTTAACTTACCTTTAACGTAAGCATTACTTCCAGCATCTTCATTAACTTGAATAATGACTAAAGATGGTTTCCTTTTAAAAGAGGAAACTTCTTTTTTCATATTCTCTTTAAGAGCTTTAACGTATTCTTTAATAACCATATCTATATTCTATACAAAAATAAAATAAAAAAGTATCAATTTTGATACTTTCTAATAACTAATTTTGTTTTGTTAACCTTGAATAGCGCTGACAAGGATTGCAATGAACATAAAGACAATAGCGAATCCAAATGTTAAATAAGTAATAACCTTTTCAGATCCTCTTTCTTTTGTTTTCACAAAGATGTTCATTCCACCACCAGTAATAGCACCGGAAGCACCTTCAGATTTACCACCTTGAAGCAAGGATAAAATAATGATGATTAATGCTATTACTAGGAACACATAGTCATACCATTGAAGCATATTAGTTTTCTCCTTTCTTAAGATTCACTTAAATATAATTACACAACTGAGTTCGTAAAGCAAATGCTTTATTTATCAAGTGATGCCTTAATTTCAAAAATAATATCTCTGATTTCAGCTGCTCTTTCAAAGTCATATTGTTTAGCAGCAGATTTCATTTCAGATTCTAGACGTTTGATCTCGCGTTCAATTTCGCTACGCGAAGAAGCTTTGCTAATTTTATGAATCTTATCATCTTTAGATTCCATATTAGATAATGGAGCTCTAATTTCCTTAACAATTGTTTGAGGAATGATTCCGTATTCTTCGTTATAAGCGTTTTGAATGCTTCGACGACGATTTGTCTCTTCGATTGCTTCTTTCATTGAATCGGTCATATTGTCAGCATACATTATGACTTTGCCGTTTTTGTTTCTCGCCGCACGACCGATAATTTGAATAAGTGAGCGTGTGCTTCTTAAGAAACCTTCTTTATCAGCATCTAAAATTGCAATTAAAGATACTTCAGGAATATCTAAACCTTCTCTAAGAAGATTAATACCCACAAGTACATCGTATTTTCCTTTACGAAGTTGATAGATAATTTCTGTTCTTTCAAGAGTTTTGGTTTCGTTATGAAGATAAGCAACTTTGTATCCTCTTTCTTTAAGATATTCGGTTAAATCTTCCGCCATTCTGATTGTTAAAGTGACAATCATCACTCTTTCGTTTTTCTTAATTCTTTGTTCAATTTCGTAGATCAAATCATCAACTTGTCCTAGTGTCTTACGAACTTCAACTTCTGGGTCAAGTAAACCAGTAGGTCTAATAATTTGCTCAACAACTTCATGATTTGCTCTTTCAAGTTCATAATCTCCAGGTGTTGCAGATGTACAAATGGTTTGAGGCATAAGCGATTCAAATTCGTTAAAATTAAGGGGTCTATTATCAAGTGCACTTGGTAAACGGAAACCATATTCCACAAGCGTTTCTTTTCTTGAACGGTCACCATTATACATTCCTCTAACTTGTGGAAATGTAACGTGAGATTCATCAACAACTAAAAGGAAATCTTTTGGGAAATAATCCATAAGTGTGAAAGGTCTTTGACCAGGTTTACGGCCATCGATATGTCTAGAATAATTTTCAATACCTGGACACATACCAAATTCAAGCATGTTTTCCATATCTTGTCTGGTACGCATTTCAAGTCGTTCAGCTTCTAATAGTTTTCCATTATCTTTAAATAATTTGAGTCTTTCCTCAAGCTCTTCAGAAATTGTATCTACAGCACGTTTAATTTTTTCTCTTGTTGAGGCGTGGTCATATGCTGGGAAAATTGGAAATGTTTTAAAAATCCCCTTAATATCTCCAGTCAAATAGTCAATAACAGAGATTCTTTCAATATCATCTCCGAATAACTCAATATGCAAAACCGTTTCATTTGCATCAGGAAGCGCGATTTCAATTACATCGCCTCTAACTCTAAACGAACCTGGTTTTAAATCCATATTATTTCTAACGTATTGAGCGTCTATCAAACGAGCAAAAAATTCGTTGCGATTAATTGTTTCTCCCTCACGAATCTCAAACACTAAGTTTCGATATTCATCAGGATCGGTTAAGCCATAAATCGAAGCAACTGAAGCGACAATAATTGTGTCTTTTCTTTCCAAAATTGAGTTAATGGCGCTTGTTCTAAGCATTTCAATTTCTTCATTCATCACTGCCGATTTATCAACATAAGTATCAGACTTAGGAAGATAAGCTTCTGGTTGATAAAAATCGAAGTTAGAAACGAAATATTCCACTCTATTGTTTGGGAAGAGTTCTTTGAACTCACCATATAGTTGACCCGCTAAAGTTTTATTGTGAACTAAAACTAAAGTTGGCTTTTGAACCATTTCAATAACATTTGAAATAGTAAAAGTTTTACCAGTTCCGGTCGCACCTAAAAGAACTTGAACTTTTTTACCTTCTTTAAGACCTTCGCAGAGTTTATCAATAGCCTCAGGTTGATCTCCAGTAGGTTTGAATTTAGATACTATTTCAAATCTATGTTCTTCCATTTTTTTATATAACAAGTCCGTTATTTTAATTCTGTGTTTCTCGCTAAAAGTTCAAGATAAGAGAAGATAAATCCATCGATTTCTCCATCCATAACAGCACTTACATCGCTTTCTGAATAATTCGTGCGGTTATCTTTAACCATTGTGTATGGGCAAAAAACATACGAACGGATTTGACTACCCCATTCAATATCTTTTTGTTCTCCAACAATATTTTGAAGAGCTTTTTCCTTCTTCTCCATCTCAAGTTGATAGAGTCTACTTTTAAGCATATTCATTGCCATTTCACGATTGAGCAATTGACTTCGTTCAACTTGGCAAGAGACAACGATTCCAGTTGGAATATGAGAGATACGGACAGCGGTTTCAACTTTGTTGACATTTTGTCCACCAGCTCCTCCACTACGATATGTATCAACTCGAATATCTTTGTCTTCAATCTTAATATCTACATCATCTTCAAATTGAGGGATCACGTTAATTGATGCAAAGGAAGTGTGTCTTCTTTTATTAGCATCAAATGGTGAGATTCTCACTAATCTATGGACACCTTTTTCACTTTTAAGTAATCCGTATGCGTTCTTACCTTTAATCGATAGAACCATTGATTTAATGCCAGCTTCTTCACCTGGTTGAGAATCAATTACTTGGAATTTCATATGGTGTCTTTCGCACCATCTTACATACATTCTAGAAAGCATATCAGCCCAATCTTGGGATTCTGTTCCACCAGCGCCCGAATGGACTTCTAAAATGACATTGAGTTTATCAAACTCACCTTTAAAGAGGACTCGTTGTCTAAATTGCTTCACGGTGTCACTAAGTTCATTAAGCATCTCTTCGATAAGAGACTTCATATCTTCGTCGCTATCCGTGCAACTAAAAAGAAGCTCTTCAATGTCTTTATGACTTCGTGTGATTTTGACGTAAGTGTCTCTTTCTTCTTTTACGTCGTTATATTCTTCAATTATTTTTAAAGCGGACTTTTGATCATTCCAAAAGCCATCTTGATTTTGAACTTTATCTAATTCAGCAACTTTATTATTTAAATAATCAAGGTCAAAGAGAATCACCGAGTCTATAGACCATTTCGGAGACTTGATTAAAGTCTTGTCGAAGTTCTTGTAGCTCTTTCATTATTCCTTTACCTCTGGAGCAGGGTTATCTTTTGATTCAATATCAACAGGTTTCTCTGCTGGTTTTTGTTCAGTTGGTTGTTCTTCATGTTTTGTTCTAATTTGAACGACAACATTAAGAAGTTTAAATGCAGCTTCGCTAGAAATGTTTTCTAAACATTCTCTAAATAAAGCTTGTCCTTCGTTAACATAATCTTGAAGTGGGTTGGTGTTACCATATGAACGAAGATGAATACCTTCACGAAGGTGGTCCATTGTATCGATTTGTTTTGTCCAGTTTTGATCAATGGTTTGTAAGGCGATTTCTCTTTCGACTTTATCAGCGATTTCATCGGTCCATTGTTTACGTCTAATTTGATAAATACCATATAACAAATCACCTAAATCCTCACCTGCATCAACAGGCGCGCCATCGAAGGATTCAGCTTTAAATGTACTAACTGGCATATATCTTGGTTCAACAAGTTTCTTAAGTTGTTCACCATCAATGAATCCATTACTAGTGACAGCTTTTCTTGCTAAAACAAGACCGCATGTAGTGAAGAATTCTTGAATTAAATCATCAATGCTTTTTGCAAACATGATTGCGTCACGTTTTTCATAGATAGCTTTTCTTTGTCTAGAAATAACGTCATCATAATCAAGCAAGTTTTTACGAATATCAAAGTTTTTACCTTCAATTTGTTTTTGAGCGTTTGTAATAACAGATGAGAAAAGTTTACTTTCAAGAGGTCCTTCTCCAAATTCTTCAACACGTTTTTGGACACTTTCTGCAGCGAATCTCTTTAAGAGTTCATCATCGAAAGAAATATAGAATCTTGTGAATCCTGGGTCACCTTGACGTCCAGAACGACCTCTAAGCTGGTTATCAATACGTCTTGATTCATGTCTTTCAGTACCAAAGACGCATAATCCACCAAGTTTTTTAACTTCATCAGTAAGTTTAATATCGGTACCACGACCAGCCATGTTAGTAGCAAGTGTGATGGCACCTTTTTCACCAGCGCGAGCGATAATTTCAGCTTCACGAGCGTGGTTTTTAGCATTCAACACTTCATGTTTTAATCCTTCGGCAGATAATAAATTTGAAATTTCTTCTGAAGATTCAACAGAGACTGTACCAATCAAGATTGGTTGTCCTTTAGAATGTCTTTCTTTAACTTCCGCCACTAAGGCTTTAAGTTTCTCATCTTTATGAGCAAAAATATAATCGGTTGCGTCTTCACGGATGACAGGAACGTTTGTAGGAATAGAAACAACTCTCATGTTGTAGATTTTTTGGAATTCTTCTTCCTCGGTTTTTGCAGTACCAGTCATGCCTGATAATTTTTTAAATAATCTAAAGAAGTTTTGATATGTAATAGTCGCAACAGTAACTGTTTCAGATTTAATTTCAACACCTTCTTTAGCTTGAATAGCCTGATGTAGACCATCAGAATATTCTCTACCTTTTAAAATACGACCTGTGAATTGGTCGATAAGTTGAATTTCTCCTTCAGAGTCAACCATGTATTCGACATCTCTAGAGAAAATATAGTTAGCTTTAAGAGCTTGTTGGATACGGTGCACTAAATCTTGGTATTCTGGATCATAAAGATTTCTAATACCAAACATTCTTTCGGCTTTCGCGTTACCTTCATCAGTTAAACTAACCGTTCTATCTTTGATATCAACCTCGTAGTCTTTACCTTTTTTAAGAGTCTTAACAAATCTATCCGCAACTGTATATTGTGATGCGGAGACTTTTGATCCACCAGAAATAATAAGAGGCGTTCTAGATTCATCAATTAAAATTGAGTCAGCTTCATCGATAACAGCATAGTTAAGTCCGCGGAGGACGCGTCCTTCAGGAGTCTTAGCCATGTTATCTCTTAGATAATCAAAGCCTAATTCTGAGTTAGTTGTGTATGTGATATCACAAAGGTGAGCAGCTTTCTTTTCTTGGGTTGTGAGATCTCTTAAGTTACATCCAACTGTTAAACCTAAGAAACGATAGATTTGACCCATTTCATTAGCATCACGTTGCGCTAAGTATTCGTTAACAGTAACAACATGGGCACCTTCACCTTTAAGTGCATTTAAGTAGATTGCCATAGTAGCGGTTAAGGTCTTACCTTCACCGGTTTTCATTTCGGCGACATCGCCATCATGGAGAACAAGAGCACCAATAACTTGAACTTTGAATGGGAATAAACCAAGGACACGTTTAGCAGCTTCTCTAGCAACAGCAAAAGCTTCGTACTTGATTTCATCAAGAGTTGCTCCATTAGCAAGCATTTGTTTAAAGTAAGGTGTCTTTGCTTTTAATTCTTCATCGCTTAAAGCAGCCATTTCTTGTTCATAAGCAAGAACTTTATCAGCTTCTTTTTCATATTTCTTTAACGTTCTAGCGTCAAAGCGGAATATCTTTTCAATAATATTGGACATTTACATTCTCCTTTACGGCAATCTTCCATATTCTACCATTTACGAAATGGTATAACAAATAATTTATTATTCGTATGAAAAATCAAAGTTTTTCATCCTCTCTTCTTCGCGACAAAACCAGTATTTTGATTTTTTTAGGTTTGCATTCTTTTATAAGTTTCACCATCGCCTTTAAAGTTGATCCAGTAGTTTTAACATCATCGACAATCAAAACGTTTTTACCTGTTAAAAGATAACGATTTTTAATCTCAAGATAATTTGAAATCTGTTTTCTTTCGCTTTTGGATAAATCTGCTTGTTTAATATCACTAGTTTTTTCAATATTTCTAACGATTGGTTTATCAAGATATTTGAATATTTCAACGACATGATTAAACCCTCTAGCTTCATCACCTTCTTTTGATGATGGAGCAGGTACTATAACATAACCACGATATTTGAATTTTAAATAGTTCAAACAACGATTAAGAAAAATAGGCGCAAGTTCATAGTCATAGCAACCTTTGAATTGATAGATTAATTCTCTAATTCCTTCGTTATATTTATAAATCGCCAAACCATCACACCCAGCAATATTAAATTCTTCATAAATAGGTTCAAATTTACTATAACAAGTCGAACAAATTTGAGGATTTGAGTTAATTAAAGAATATAATGAATTCTCATTTATCGTTTTGAAACAAACCTTGCAAACTCTTGTTTTTGTTTCGAATTGTTTGAATAGATTTTTCCATTGCAAATGTAGTCTTTTCTGCAACATAAATTACCTCCCCATCAGGTGCATCAAATTTTCGACCAACACGGCCCGAAATTTGCACTAAAGAGGCCTCATCATAAATTGAATTATTAGCCTCGAAAATCACTACTTGTAAATCCTTAATTGTGACACCTCTTTCAAGTACTGCGGTGGTCACTAAATATTGATATTTTCCACGCTTAAAACCATCTATAATTTCACTTCTATTTTCTGCTTTAGAATGCACATAATTACCTTTAGGTAATAATATTGAGATTCTACGATATACTTCCTCACATTTTTCTATCGTTGGAGTGAAGACTAAAAACGGTTTCTTTTTATGGATAAAATTTCGACAAATATCAATAAGCAAAATGTACTTAAAAATTCCGTAACCAATTTTAATTTTTGGCACTGGCAATTTGTGTCTATGAAATCTTACATTTAGCTCAAGTATTTCTCGGTTTGGTTTACTGTATTCTTTTAACACTTCTTCGCTTGGTGTAGCGGACATTAAAACAGAGTTCCCGCGCACCGCCTTTTTAAACATTGTGTATAAAAGTAAATTCCCTTTGTATGGAAAGGCGTCTATCTCATCAAGAATCAATAAATCGAAGTAATTCTCGTATCTAAATAATTGATGAGTGGTTAAGACAACAATGTCTGCACTTAACCTACTTGTTGATCCACCATAAACAGCGACAACTTTATTAGATGGAAATGCGCTTTTGATTCTTGAAAATAGTTCAATAACAACATCTCTTCTAGGTACTGCAAAACCTACTGACATATTGTTGGTTAAAGCATAAGCCATTACACCATATACGAGCTCTGTTTTACCTGCTCCACATATAGCATTTATTAGAGTATCTATATGATTTTTAAAATTATTAATGACTCTATCAGATATCTCTTTTTGTTCTTTTGAAAGAGAGTATTTAAGATCTAAAACAACCGACCCACCATGATGAATATTTGGTGGTGCCGATTCTCCTTTTAAAGAAATGCAAAATCTACAATATGGTTTATTGTTGATATAACCAATGTATTTAGGATTTGAATTACCACATCTTGGGCAAATATATTTTTCCACTTTTATCTCCTAATAATTTATTGGGGTTAAAAGTAAGAAAAAGGTCCAAAAAAAGAGAAACCCAGTCGGATTTCTCTCTTAATAATATTTTATATTATTTTTCAGCGTCAATAATTTCGTTAACGCGACGTTCGTGTCTACCGCCTTCAAATGGAGTATCAAGGAAGATTTGAACTCGTCTAATGACTTCTTCTTTGGACATAAATGTTGCTCCAAAAGCAATCATATTAGCGTTATTATGCTGCCTAATCAATCTAGCAACATCATCATTATAAGCAAGTCCTGCTCTAATACCTTTAACTTTGTTAGCAGCCATCATAATCCCTTCACCACTTGAACAAACAAGGACACCAAAATCTGCTTCTTTGCTTGCAACTTTTTTAGCGCATTCGATTCCAAAAATTGGATAATCACATGATTCAAGTGAATGAGTACCTACATCAATTACTGTATGGCCATGTTTTTCTAAATATTCTTTAACTTCTTCTTTTCTAGCATAACCTGCATGATCAGAACCAATAGCGATTTTCATTTATTTATCCTCCAAGACTTTAAGTATGTCTTTTTTAGTAATTAAACCTTCTCTAATAATTGTAATGTTTTTATCAACAAGAACAATTGTTGAAGGAACAGTTGATGTTGATGAACCCTCAATAAGTGCATCTATTTCATTTTCAAATTTTTCTTTTACTTCATAGTCATGATTAAGTGGACTTTCTCCAGAACGATTCGCGGATGGAACAAGTAATGGTTTTTCAACTTTTCTAATAAGTTCTCTAACCATTTCATCTGAAGAAATTCTTATTCCAACGTTTCCTTCTTTTGATATCGCCCAAGAAGGAAGAGATTTTTTAGCTTTTAAAATGATAGTAAATTGACCAGGCATAAATGCTTTAATAAGCTTTTCTGCAACATCATTAATTTCAGCGTATTCATTGATATCTTCTAAGTCCGCACACATCAGAGTAAATGGTTTTTCTGGCGGTCGTCTTTTAACCTTAATTAATCTATCATATGATTCTTTGTTATCATAGATAACACCAAAACCATATACAGTTTCAGTTGGGAACGCTATTAAACCACCTTCTTTTAGTGTTTTAGCGGCTTCATTAAGTTGATTTTGTTTTAGTATTTTCATTTTTTCTTTGTAACAATAATGGAGGCAATTCTCCATTTATTATTTATATCTTTAATATATTCTACTTTCCACATTGGGCAATAGGTATTTATAAATTCTTTTAATAAAGGATAGATTTCATCAGATATTTCTAAGACGAGCAAGATTGGATCATTATCAAACTTAGAAGCGTCACAAATAATATCTTTATAAATCTTAATATTATCATCAGTGAATAATGCTAAATGTGGTTCGTTATTTAAAACTGATTTATCGACAGCGTTTTTATCAATGATGTATGGTGGGTTAGCAATAATAATATTTGGACTACATTTCTTTTCAAAATATAGTGGAGATAAACCATCACCATTTCTTAAATTATATTTAGGAAGTTGATTCATAAATTTTTCACAATTAATACGAGCAACTTCAAGAGCATCTAAAGATAAATCTGTTAAAAAGAGTCTCTTACAATTAAGATGTTTGGCTAGTTCAATACCTAAACAACCTGAACCAGTGCAAATATCAGCGATTTCAACTTCACTGTTTCCAAATAATTCAATCGCTTTATTAATTGCGTATGTCGCTACTTCTTCACTTTCCATCCTTGGAATTAATACACGGTTATCAACATAAAAAATATCACCCAAAAAGTACGCTTCGTTAGTGATATATTGGATTGGTTCGCCTTTTAAGTATCTACCAAAAAGTTCATTAAAAAGATCAATTGAGCGGACTTCTTGGTCCTTTTTTAAATAAAATTCACTCATCTCAGAGTATTTGTTTACATAGCATAAAAGAATACGAACATTGATTTCGTCTTTTTGAATATTTTCTAATTTTTGACAGGCTTTTTTATAAACCTCAAAAACAGTATTCATCTTAAGCTTGTTCACCAAGCATTTTCATTTCTTGGTCGTAATGATTTAAGGCTTCTAAAATTTCGTCTAAATCGCCTTCCATTACTCTATCTAATTTTTGAATTGTGAAATTGATTCTATGGTCGGTAACACGGTTTTGAGGATAGTTATAAGTTCTAATTTTTTCTGATCTTTCACCGGTGCCAACTTTAAGTCTTCTTTCAGAACCCACTTTTTCTTCTTGTTCTTCTTGTAGTTTTGCATAGATTTTTGCTCTAAGCATTTGCATACAGATTTCACGGTTTTGAATTTGAGATTTTTCGGTCTGGCAAGAGACAACTACACCAGTAGGAATATGTGTCATTCTAACAGCAGATTCAGTCTTATTAACATTTTGACCACCCGCACCTTGAGAACGATATGTATCTACTTGAATATCGGCTGGATTTAATTCAACTTCAATTTCTTCCATCTCTGGCATGACTAAAACAGTCGCGGTTGATGTATGAATTCTTCCAGAAGCTTCAGTCTTAGGAACTCTTTGAACGCGGTGTGCACCACTTTCAAATTTGAGCTTTGAATAAACTCCATTTCCTTTAATCATAAATGATATATTTGAAAATCCTCCAGCTTCGGATGGGCTTTCATCAATAATTTGAACCTTCCATCCTTGGCTTTCAGCGTATCTAACATACATTCTAAATAAGTCACCAGCGAAGATATTGCCTTCGTCTCCTCCGGCAGCACCTCTAATTTCAACAATGATATTTTTATCATCGTTTGGATCTTTTGGTAGAAGCATGATTTTGATGTCTTCAATGAGTTTTTCTTCTTCTTCAAGAATGCGTTTATGTTCTTCATGACCAAGAAGAGAAATCTCGGCATCGGAATCACCCATCATGACTTCAGCGTCAGAAAGATCGCTATCAAGTTTTAAAAACTTATCATAAGCTTCCACAATTGGTTCTAAATTAGCCCTTTCTTTTGATAGGTCCCTGAACCTTTTGATATCCCTTGTGACGTCGTCTTTTGATAGTTCAGCGTCGATCTCCGCTAAACGGGTTTTTGTTATTTCTAATCGTTTTTGTAAAGATGTTTCCATAAGCGTCAGTGATTATATCACATTATTAGATAGAAACAAAGCGTTCATATTGAGACATTAATTTATAATTAAATAGTTTGTTTTGTCCTTTTAATAACTGCTTAAAATATGTATAATCATATTTGGTATTGTTATGGCGTATAAAGCATTATATAGAACATATAGACCTCAAACTTTTGAAGAAGTCGCAGGACAAAGACATATTGTCCGAACTTTAAAAAACGCTCTTGAGAAAAATAAGATTGCTCATGCTTATCTTTTCTGTGGACCTAGAGGTACAGGAAAGACCACTATGGCAAAACTTTTTGCAAAAGCACTCAACTGTGAAGAAGGTTTAGGACACCAATGTAATAAATGCGATAACTGTAAAGAAATCACTGAAGGAACTCATCCAGATGTTATTGAAATTGATGCTGCTAGTAATAATGGTGTTGAACAAGTTCGTGATTTAATTGATAAAGTTAACTATCTTCCTTTGAAAGGAAAATACAAAGTATATATTATCGATGAAGTTCATATGATGACCACAAGCGCTTTTAATGCATTGTTAAAAACTCTTGAAGAGCCACCAGCACATGTTGTTTTTATCTTAGCGACAACCGAACCTCATAACATCATTCCAACTATTCTTTCTAGATGCCAAAGATACGATTTTACTCGTGTAAGCGACGCTGATATCAAAGAAAGAATGATTACAGTACTTGAAAATGAAAAAATCACATACGAAGACAAAGCAATTGACGCCATTGTTAGTCTTGCTGATGGAGGAATGAGAGACGCTTTATCTATCCTTGATCAAATCCTTGCTTATAGTAACGATTCATTAAATGAAAATGATGTATATACACTTTATGGACTAGCATCCACAAGTGAAAAACTTGAGCTACTAAAAGACATCTATAACGGTGATGTTACATCCACTCTTAAAAGAATGAATGCTTTCAGTGAAGGTGGTGTAGATTTAAAACGTCTCAATAGTGATTTACTAGAAATTCTTAAAGATGTTCTTATTTATAAGAAAACTCATGATGAAGAAGAACTAACTCAAATCAAAGAAGATGATGCAAAAGAATTATCCGAGCTCATTGATATAAGAACTTTAAACACCATGATTGGAGCGTTCCTCAAGAGTCAAATTGATTTCAAAACAGTAAATAACATTAAAACATTATTTGAAGTTACATTACTTAAGCTTTGTACATTAAATGATGAACAAACTGAGAGAGTTAAGGTAGAACCTAAAATAATAGAAAAACCAAAAACTATAGAAACTCCTAAACCAGTTGAAACTCCAATTATTAAAGAGGAAGTTGAACCGGTTAAGGAAGCGCCTAAAGCTACAGAAGCTAAGATAGAAGAAAAGAAAGTCGAACCTCAAAAAATTGAAAGCGCACCTGATTGGCTACTTGAGGATGAAAGTTCTCAACAAGTCGTTGAAGCTGAAGGTGAGAAATATTCTTTAGATGATAACTTGATTATTAAACTTATGGTTATCGGAGATAAAGAAGGTAGAAAAAGTCTTATTAATAGATGGGGTGAATTAAATAATTATCTCACCCATCCTCAACTTGGGGATATCGTCGCTTTAATTAAAGATGGTCGACCATTCATCGTTACAAAAGAAGTTCTTGTTATGGAATATGATTTTGAAAAACTTGCTAACAAAGCAAATATCAAATCCAATCAAGAAAATATTTCTAAAGTATTATCACAGATGCTTGGAAGAGAAGTGTTCGTATATTCTTTACCAAGAAGTGAAACAGTTAGGTTAATTACAGCCTTCCATAATTTGAGACAGATTTCTCAATTACCAAAGGCTAATGAAGTAAAAATTAATTTGGAGGATATTAAAAAATGAACCAAATGCAAGCAATGATTCAACAAGCGCAAAGAATGCAACGCGAACTTAAAAAAGCGCAAGAAGAATTAAACGCCAAAGAATTCAAAGTATCTAAAGGTGGAGCGGTCACCGTTACTGTGATGGGTTCTAAGGAAGTTAAATCAATCGATATTGATAAAGATGCTTTCGATCCATCAAACAAAGAAATGATTGAAGAAATGATTGCTTTAGCAATCAATGAAGCAATTAAACAAATCGAAGCCGAATTCAATGAATTCAACGAAAGAATCACTGGACGTGCCGGAGGACTATTCTAATAATGAAAGATCTCAAAAGTATTAATAACTTAATTGATGCTTTTGCTAGACTACCAGGAGTAGGTCATAAATCCGCAGAAAAGATGGCTTATTCAGTCCTTGATATGGACACTGAAATGGTAGACATTTTTTGCGATGCACTTAAAGATGTAAAACAGAAAATTCACCATTGTCCAATCTGTGGGACTTTTACAGAAGATGATGTATGTGAAATCTGTTCAGATTCTTCAAGAGATAAATCAAAGATTGTTGTCGTATCTTATCCAAAAGATGTGAACGCTTTTGAAAAACTCGGTACATATAAGGGACAATATCATGTTCTTGGTGGTGTTTTATCCGCTGTTAATGGAGTGGGAGTTGAAGATTTAAATATTGAATCACTTATCAAACGAATCAAAGAAGATAACGTTCAAGAAATCATCATCGCTACAAACCCAACAACAGAAGGGGAAACAACCGCATTATATCTTGCTAAAATTTTAGAAGATTTAAACATTAATATATCTAGACTAGCGTATGGTCTCCCTATGGGAGGACATCTTGAATACGCGGATAGTTTAACCTTATCAAAAGCTTTAGAAGGTAGAAAGAAAATCTAGGAGGGGGAATTATGTTTGTAACAGTTGAAGGACCAGAAGGTAGCGGAAAAAGCAGCGTCATGAAACGCGTTGCGGAAAGACTACAAAAAGAAGGATTTGATGTAGTGCTCACTAGAGAACCTGGAGGCACTCCAATAGCCGAACAAATTCGTGAAGTTATTCTTAATAAAGAAAACACTAAGATGGATAAAATTACTGAAGCACTTCTTTATGCTGCAAGTAGAAGACAACATCTTGTTGAAAAAGTTTGGCCACTTACAAAAGAAGGCAAATTAGTTATTTCCGATAGATTTCTTGATTCTTCGCTAGCTTATCAAGGTGGCGCTAGAGGAATCGGAATTGATAAAGTTCTAGAAATTAATATGGCTGCAACTGAAGGATACTATCCAGATTTAACATTACTTTTCGATGTTGCGCCTGAAGTTGGATTAGCTCGTATTGCTGCAAACAAAGGAAGAGAAGTAAATAGACTCGATTTAGAAAAGATCGAATTCCATAGAGAAGTTAGACAAACATTCTTAGATCTCGCTCAAAGGTTTAAGGATCGTTTTGTCATTATTGATGCATCTCAACCATTTGAAAAAGTAATTGAAGATGCATATAAAGCTATCAAAGATAGAATGGTAAAGTAGTGTGCAAATAGAAACCTATTTAGAAAAATATCAACCAGCTATTTATAAAACATTCGTGAACGCTCTAAGTAGAGATAAACTTTCACACGCTTATCTTCTTTCTGGCGCGCCAGGAATGCCACTAAAAGATATTGCTATGTATTTAGCAAAATCGATTCTTTGTGATGATAGACATCCACTTGCATGCAATAACTGCATTACATGCATGAGAATTGATGAAGGTAATTACGCTGACATTTTAGTGTTTGGTGATGATGGAAGCAAAATCAAAAAAGGTGATGTAGACAGAATCATCTCAAATTTTGATAAAACAGCATTAGAAGATAAAGGAATTATGATATATATCCTTAACGGAGTGGAAACAATGACCAACTCCGCTGTTAACGCGTTACTTAAATTTTTAGAAGAACCTGGAAAAAACATATATGCTTTCTTAACAACTGAAAATGAAAGCAAGGTTCTTCCAACAATTTTGTCTAGAACTCAAGTTTTAAAACTTAAACCAATCAATCAACAAACCGTAATTAATGAAGCTATTAATGATGGTGTTATGGAAGATGATGCGCAGATATTAAGCGGATTCTATAACGATACTGAAACAATAAAAAAGACTATAGAAAGTCCTGTGTATCAGTCCGCAAAGACTGCTCTAGACGATCAACTTAACGCCTTACTTATTTCACCAAGCGATGCAGTGTTTACTTGTGAAAAACTTGTTATCCAAGTTATAAAAACTCCCGACGCAGCGAGGTTTTATATAAGAATGCTAATCTTAGTGTTTCAAGATTTAGTAAACCTTAAAGCTGGCGGAGAAATTGTTCTTAAATATTACGAAACAATATTAAATGAGCTTGCAAACAAATTATCTCATTTAGATAAATCACTATTGATGATTATGTCTGCAATGTCTAAACTTGATTTAAATGTTAATGTAGCATTATTGCTAGACCACATTATTTACGAAATTACAAAGGAGGAGGAATAAGATGGAAATTAAATACTATGTCGGCGTTAAATTTGAAAAAGCCAGTAAAGCATATTATTTCGGAACTGATATCGATGATCTTTCTGTCGGTGATAAAGTCGTCGCTGATTCAGTTAGAGGAATTCAAATTGGCACAATCGCAACCGAATCTTTTCCTATCTCAACATATAAATCTGAACTTGCTTTAAAAGAAATAATTCGAAAAGCAACAGATGACGATCTACTCATCTATGATGAAAATAAAAAACGTTCTGTTCAAGCTGTTAAGATTTCAATTGAAGAAATAGAAAAACTTGGATTAGAAATGCGTCCTATTGAGGCAGAATATTCTCTTGATGGAAGTAAATTAACAATTACTTACGTCGCAGATGATAGAGTGGATTTTAGAGAATTATTAAAGATTCTCGCATCAAAATTCCATTGTCGTATTGAACTAAGACAAATTGGTTCAAGAGATAAAGCTAAGATGGTCGGTGGAATTGGAATATGCGGACTTCCACTTTGTTGTGCAACATTTCTTCCATCGATGGAAGGTATTTCCATTAATAGAGCTAAAAACCAAATGCTTTCATTAAATATTCCAAAATTAAGTGGACATTGTGGAAAGCTCATCTGCTGTCTTTTATATGAAGATGAAGCATATAGTGAAATTAAAAAAGAATTCCCGCGTATTGGTGAAACATTTAAACGTGGTGATAAAATCTTCAAAATCACTGGAATTAACGTCTTATCAAGAACATTAAAGATTGAATCCGATGAAGATATTGAATTTGCGAAATTAGAAGATGTTAAACCTTTATTAGGAGATAAAAATGAGAGAGCAAAATTTTCTAAGTAAAAGACCTCTTTTATATCTTCTTGCTACCCCTATTGGAAACTTAGAAGATGCTTCGCCTCGCTTTATTAAAACACTTAATGAAGTTGATTTAGTCGCGTGTGAAGATACAAGAGTTACTGGGAAATTATTATCTTATTTTTCTATTAAAAAACCTCTTATTTCTCTTAGAGAACATAATGAAGTAAGTGCTTCAGAACACATAGTAAAAGAGATTCTTGAAGGCAAGAAAGTAGCCTATGTTTCAGATGCTGGATATCCATGTATTTCTGATCCAGGCGCGAAACTTGTCGAAATAGCTTTAAAAAATCAAATTAACGTAACTTGTATTCCTGGCCCTAACGCTGCTTTGTCCGCACTTATTGCAAGTGGTCTTGATTGCTCACACTTCTATTTCCATGGATTTTTAAGTGCAAAAGATAAAGAAAGAAAAGAGGAACTGATTGATCTATCTCATCGAGAAGAAACTCTTATCTTTTATGAAGCACCTCATAGAATTAAAAAGACACTCTTAGATATGCTTGATGTTTTAGGAAATAGAAAAGCTTGTATTGCTAGAGAACTAACTAAGCTCCACGAAGAATATATACGCGCTACTTTAAGTGAAATGGTTGAACTTGATGAAGAATCGTTAAAAGGAGAAATGGTCATTGTTGTTGAGGGAACTTATGATGAACTATCTCCATCAATTGATGATGATGAACTAATTAAGATGGTCAATTCATATCAACAAAGCGGTTTATCCACGAAAGACGCAATTAAAAAGGTTAGCGAACTAACCTCAATAAATAAGAATTATATCTACAAAATTTATCATCTAAACTAGCCTTTGGCTAGTTTTTTTCTAAATACATCAATCCTTTAAATTCGCTTGGCATTGGAGCAACAAATTTTAAAAGTTTATTTGTAAACGGATGAACAAAACTAAGTTCATAAGCGTGTAGGCCAAGTCTTTTAAGTGGATTAGATGGTTCACCATATTTATCATCCCCAATAACGTGATGGTTACGGTGTCCTAATTGAACTCTAATTTGGTTCTTTCTTCCTGATTCAATATTAATGTCCAATAACGAATAATCTTTTGTGTTTTTAATAACCTTGTAGTGGGTAACACACTTCTTACCTTCTTTAATGTTTTTAGTTACATACATTAGGTTTAAAGAATTCTCTTTTAAATAATCAATAAAAGTATCTGAATCCTTTTCCATCTTACCTTCTACAATCGCATAATAACCACGTTTTTTCACTAGGTTCTGCCATTCTTTTTGTAAAGCGTCCCTTAGTTTTACACTTTTTGCAAAGACAAGAACACCTGATGTATCTTCATCAAGACGATGGACAACATAGATTCTGTTATGTCTATCTTTTTGTTGAACATAATCAGTTACAAGTCGATACGCAGTACGTCCTTTTTCGTTATCACTAGCGACACTAAGTAGACCACTAGGTTTATTGATAACAATTAGTTCATCATTTTCATAGATAATTGGTAAATCTCTTCTTTCCTTTTTTGCGATTCTTCTTTTAGAAACAATCACAATATCATCTTTAGCAAGCATAAAGTTAAATTGGCTAATAGGGGCGCCATCAACCGCAACTTGGTGATTACTAAGTAAAGATTTCACATTATTTCTAGATAATGATGGATATTTTTGAATTAGAAAAGTTAATAGTTCACAAGGTTCGTGGACTTTAAACTCTTTAATAGATTTAGGATCAACTTTGCCTCTTTTAATATTGGCTTTATTGTCGTTTTTATTCATTATTTATTCTTTGAATATTTTTTAATTTCGCCATAGCATTCTGGACGACGATCACGGAACACTCCCCAATTAACGCGTTCTTTATCAATTTCAGTTAAATCGAATTCGTGAATTCTGAATCCTTCTTCAGTACGGTTCATTTCTTCAACTACTTCACCATATTGGTTAGCGATAAATGAATATCCTTGGAAGACCATAGAAGAATTACCAGCAACTTCTTTGCCGACACGATTAGAGGCACAAACTGGAAGAATATTTGCAGCAGCATGTCCACACATAGTGTTTCTCCAATGTGGCATAGAATCTCTAACAAGTACAGGTTCACTACCAATAGCAGTTGGATAAAGAATAATCTCAGCGCCTTTAAGGGCTAAAATTCTAGCGGTCTCTGGGAACCATTGATCCCAGCAAATACCAATACCAACTTTTCCATATTTTGTATTAAAAACTTTAAAGCCAGTATCACCAGGAGAAAAATAAAACTTTTCTTCATAACATTCACCAGTTGGAATATGAGTCTTGCGGTATAATCCCAAATTCTTTCCATCTGCATCAATCATCACTAAAGAATTAAAGTAATTTTGACCTGATTTTTCGAAGAAAGAAATAGGGAGAACAACACCATATTTTTTTGCAACTTTTTGAAAGTGTTTAATTAGATATGAATTCTCTTTTTCTTCAGCTAAATCGAATTTGTTATAATCTTCAACTTGACAGAAATAGAGATTGCTGAAAAGCTCTTGAAGAAGGATGATGTTAGCGCCTGCTTTCGCGCATTTTTCCACCATATTCTCGGCTTTTTTAATGTTTTCTTCATAACTAGAAGAACAACTCATTTGAGTAATTGCAACTTTAATCTTCATCTTTATTAAATCCTTTCATATATGGAATTTGCATGGTGATACAGTGGATATTTCCACCACCTAAAAGTATTTCTTTTGAATAAACTTGGATAACTTCTTTATTCGGATATAGTTTCTTTAATTGTGCTTTTGCTAGAGCGTCTTCAGGCACTCCAAAAGCAGGCATAATTACAAACTTATCGCCTTGGTAGAAGTTTATATATGATGCCGCTAAACGAGAGCCTTCTGGTCTTGCTTTCGCATCGTATCTACCAACCTTAATGCTCTTAGCTTCATCTTTAGACATGTATAAAGGTTTTGGAAGTTTAATTTTGATAATTTCAAACTTTCTTCCTTGAGCGTCTGTTTCGTTTTTCAAAACCTTGTACGCTGACTGACAATATTCATATTGAGGATCATTTTTATCGTTTGTCCAGGCTAAAGCGATGACTCCAGGCTTAATAAAGCAAGCCATATTATCAATATGTTCGTTTGTTTCATCTTCGAAAATACCGTGTGGAATCCAAATGACTTTAGAGACATCTAAATAAGTTTTTAAAACTTCTTCGATTTCATTCTTGTTTAAATCTGGATTACGACCTTTGGAAAGTAAACATGCTTCGGTTACCATACATGTCTTCTCTCCATCAACATGAATACTTCCACCTTCAAGAACAAAGTTTTCTAGATAATATCTTTCAACACCAAAGTGTTTACATAGATTCTTTGAAAGTAAATCATCATCCTTATAGTTTGAATAAAGTCCATCAACATCTCCGCCCCAAGCATTAAATCTAAAATCAACTGCTCTCATATTTTCACCATTAGTGACAAATATAGGTGTGTTATCTCTTGCCCAAGCATCATTATATTTAATTTTGATTGGGTGAACATTTTTAAGATGTGAGAACTCTTTTATAACTTTATTATAAATGCGTGGTGAAATACCAACGTATACTGGCTCAAACTTAGCAATAGAAGTAATAACATTTTTATATTCTTCTAAAGCTGGTTTAGCACCATCTCTCCAAGTATCTCTTCTAAATGGAAGAAGAACAATTGTTCCGCTATGTTTATTTCCTTCAAATGGCATTGAATAACCATCAGCACGAGGAGTGGTAATTCTTCTTTCAAGGAAATCTTGAAGTTTATTTTTGTAAAATTTATATCTAACCCATTTATCAGTATCGATAACGTGAACATTATCAACACCATAATCAGATAACATCGTTACACCTTTTTGAGATTTATACTCACTAATACGTTCGACAAGTTCTTTGGTATAAACTTCACCTGGAACAATTAAAGGAATTCCTGGTGGATAAACCATAATTGATTCTTTAGAAATAGAATTTACGGCATCTTCTAGTGGAATTTTCTTTCCAGGAGCGTGATAGGCTGCTCTTGGACGAATGATTTGGAATGGGAAATCTATTCCGAAAGAATGTTGTTCATTCTCGTATTTTTTGTTGTAGTGATCTTTTGAAACATCTTTCAAAGCCTTAATAAGTCTACGCATTTGTTTCATATCTGAACCAATAGCGAGAATACCCATAATGACATAAGTTTCTGCAAGTTCAACTTGAATGTCATATTTATCTTTAAGTAGGTGATAAAGATCAAAACCATTAATATCAAGATGATCAAGTTTGATAACTAATTTAGTTTCATCATAATCAAAGCATCCCTTAGCAATGAAATGCTCTTTATTCACTGGTGTAAAACCATTAATTTTTGCAATTTGTTCACGAGCAAATTTGCTTAATTCGTGAACGCGTTTCATATTTTCTTTACCTTCTAAGGCAACATATTTTCTAGCAGCGTCTAAACTCGCTAACAAAAGGGTAGAAGGTGAGGTTGTATTAATAATATTTAATGTTCTTTGAACTTTAAATACATCAATTAAACCTTCTTTTAGTAATAGCACTGAAGACTGAGTTAAAGAACCTCCAGTTTTATGGAAGGAAACACTAGACATATCTGCTCCAGCTTCCATAGCGGAGATTGGTCCTAAGTCATCAAAGTAATAATGTGCACCATGAGCTTCATCTACCAAAACTACCATTCCTCTAGAGTGAGCCTCATCAACAATACGTTTTAAATCTGTTACAGCGCCAAAATATGTTGGGTTAATAACAAATACCGCTTTTGCAGAAGGATATCTCTGCATTGCTCTAATATAATCATCCACTGATGGTTGATTTGCGATTTCAAGTTCGTTATCAACCTTAGGCATAATGTATTCTGGAATAGCACCAGAAAGAATAAGTGCGCTGGCGATTGATTTATGAACGTTTCTTGGAAGAATAATTCTTTCATTCGCACGGCAACACGCCATAATCATTGCGATGATTCCGCTTGATGTACCATTAATTAAAAAGAAGCTATAATCAGCTTTACAAAAACTAGCGAACATTTTCTCAGCTTCAAGAAGCACTCCAGAAGGATGAGCAAGGTTATCGAGCCCAATTGGAGCGTTCACATCACATCTATAAGTTTTTGCTCCAATGAAATCTTTAAAATCATTAGAAACATTACCCATATGATGTCCTGGAACATCTAATGGAAGAATGTCAGTATTTACGTACTCCTTAAGAGCGTCTAAATAAGGAGTTTTGCTTTGATCGAACTTTTTCATACCGCACTATTTTACTTTGTAAATATATGTTTTTCAATTCTTAACGTTTTTTAGCACGAATTCAATCATTCTATCATTGCAGTATTTACCTTCCTTATCAAAGATAAAATGATTATATACATGACCAATTTTCTTATCTGGAGACATCTCACAGAAATAGTCAAGATCGTAACACTTTAATTCGTCACAATCTCTTTTTAGAGTATAGGCTTGAGAATTAAAGAAATCATGAAGTGATGTATTAGCGAATATAGGTTCAAGTTTGATCTTCTTTTTAAAGTAATATCTTGATGAACAATGATTGATATAATATTCGTTTTTATAATCACTAGAAAATAGATCTTTCACTAGCTTCTTACTGCATATCTTTTTAGCCATCGTAAGCATAGCAGGATAATCATACATTGGTGAGTTCGTGCAAACACACTTAATTTTGACATCAGGTAAATTTTTAATTCCAAAGAAATCCTGTGCTTCTTTGTCGTTATAAATAATATCGGTCATAATCGCTAAATGGCCACCCGCAGAATCACCCATTAAGCATAAATGGTCGGTATCAAGTTTATAGTATGTGCGATATTTCCTTAGGAAATTTAAGCACCAGAAAGCATCATGAATCTGTTCTTTGAAAGTTGTGCCTTCTTTATGATTCGCTAAGCGATAATTCATCACTACAACAGTGAATCCTTTTGAAACAAAATATGAAGCAAAGACATGTGATGCCTCTTTCCATCCATAAATATATCCGCCACCATGAATAAGTAAAATTGTTACTCCATTTGAATATTCAGCAGGATAGATGATATCTAATTTATGCTCTTGTGTCTCATCACTTTTATATGAAACATCCGCACGGATATTAATATTGCCAAAAGTCTTATGGTTTTTAAGAAATTTGGTATCTCCTTTTGCCATAGAGCGAACAAAGAATGATTTCGGAACTTTAATAAACATATTCACATTGTAGCATATAAAACAATAATATGTTTCTTCGTTTACGAAAAATTAGATTAAAATAATATATACATGAATAGCGTATATAAGAAAAGATTCTGGAGAAGTCTTATCATACTTGGCTCACTAATAACTTTATTAGGGATTCTTTTGCTTCTTAGATTATCTACAGACATCTGTGAATGGTGGAGTAGAACCGTATCTAGAGGATTTTATTATGTGTTTGCCCCAATCACAAAATATATACCTTTTTCATTAACAGAAATGTTTATCATTGTTGCAATTTTAGGTATAGGAACTTGGCTATTTTTTGTAATTAGACATCTTCATCGTCTTTCATTTAGAGGTTCGAGTCATCTTTGGTTAAAGTCTGGTATTATCATTGTCTCTTTCCTATTAACATATGTTGGAACCGCTGGCATGGAATACAACCGTTATCCAGTCGATATTCCTCAATATGAAGGCGAACCAATTGAAGATGGGCAAGTCTTATACGACATGATTAAGTATTACCATGATGAATATAATGCATGCGCTACTGTACTAGGCTTTAATGAAGAAACAGGAGAAGTTAATCGTCCATATACAATAGATCAACTCAACAGAATCATTTCAAATGAATACGCTAAACTTGAAAGCGATTATTTCACCAAATTCACAACTAATTCAAAACCGATGTATCTATTCAATTGGTTATATAGAGAATTCCAAATTACTGGTTATTCATTTGCTCCTCTTGGTGAAGCGTCAATTAATAACTTATGCACAAATTCGGAACTTCCTTTTACCATTGCTCATGAGATAGCACACTCCAAAGGAGTGATGAAAGAAGATGAAGCTAATTTAGTAGCGGCCTATATCTGTTTAAATAGTTCAGATGCATATTTAAAATATTCCGGACTTTGCCGTACCTACTCTAGTGTTTTGCCATTCGCAAAAGCATCTAATATTGAAGGAGCGGTTTTAGAAATAACAAAGACACTAGATCCTCGTATCAGTGAAGATAGACATTATACTTATTCTTATTGGGAAGAACACGATTTCTTAAGCAAAGCATCTAACTTCTTTAATAATATATATTTAGAAATATTTGGAAATGAAAATACTGACTATTATATCGATCACACTCAAACTATAGTGATTGATAATGATGATGGCACTAAAACATATCGAATATCTTTATATTCTCCATATCAAAAAATGTGTATCGCTTTATATCAAAAAATGCAGTCCAAATAATGGCTGCATTTTCAGTTATTAGTAGATTTTACTTTGCCGCTAAAGAAGCAATATATTCGGTCTCAATTTTTGGATCAAGTCTTGGGAAGAGAGGGTTTCCTTTGCTAACTTTTAGGCCAGTATATGGGCAGAATTTATAAACTGATTCATAACTTCTAAGTTCTTTTGGAAGTCCAAATTGATCAAAGACTTTTTCACTAGATTCGACTAAAGCAGGGCTAAGTAATTTGGTACCAACAATAATTGAGTTTGTTAACACCGCCATTACATTTCCAAGCTCTTCAATCTTACCTTCTTTTGAAAGCACCCAAGGTTGACTTTCTTCAATGTATTTATTTGCAGCGTTAAGTAATTCGGTTGCTTCACTAAGAGCTTCAGTAACTTTTAAATCATCCATTAAGTTCTCATAATTCTTGATGACTTTTTCAGTTAAGAACTGAAGATCTTTTTCTTTTTGTGATGGATTCTTTAGTTCTGGCACAACGCCATCAAAATATTTGTTAATCATTGCTGAAGTTCTATTGATGAGGTTTCCATAGTTATTCGCGAGGTCAACATTGATTCTTTCAACAAATAATTCTGGAGAGAATCTGCCATCACTACCAAAAGAGAATTCTCTTGCTAAGAACCAACGGACTGTATCAACTCCATATTTATCAATTAATGGAAGAGGTGAAACTACGTTACCTCTAGACTTAGACATTTTTTCACCATTTAAATCAAGTAGACCATGAACAAATACTCTATCAGGTACTCTTAAGCCAAGTCCCATTAAGAACATTGGCCAATAAATAACATGGAATCTAGAGATATCCGCTCCAACAATATGAACAATTTCGCAATCAGGATCTTCCCAGAATTTTTTGAATTTTTCTGGATTATCTGAATCGTATCCTAAAGCGGAAATATAGTTTGTTAGAGCATCCATCCAAACATAGATAACATGTTTAGGATTCTCTCTAATTTGAACACCCCAGTCAAATGATGTACGAGATACACATAAATCATCTAGACCTGGTTTGATGAAAGTGTTCATCATTTCATTCTTCCTATTAATAGGAAGGATGAATTTAGGATTTTTATCCATTATTTCTAAAAGATTTGGCAAATACTTTTGAGTCTTAAAGAAATATGATTCTTCGCTGGCTTTATGAACTGGACGATGGCAATCAGGACAAAGGTGTTCTTCTCCAACTTGAGTATCGGTCCAGAATGATTCACATGGAGTGCAATACCATCCTTCGTATCTCCCTAAATAAATATCACCATTCTGATATAACTTAGAGAAAACATCTTGAACGACTTTAACGTGTCTATCTTGAGTTGTTCTAATAAAGTCATCGTTGGAGATTTTCATAGCTTTCCATAAGTTTTGGAAATTATTCGCTATTTCATCAACGAATTGTTGTGGACTTACACCTTTTGCTTCAGCATTCTTTTGAATCTTTTCACCGTGTTCATCAGTGCCAGTTAAAAAGTAAGTTTCTACTCCACGCATTCGTTTATAGCGAGCTAAAATATCACACATTGTTGTGCAATAAGCATGTCCAATATGAGCATTAGCGCTTGGATAATAAATCGGAGTGGTGATGTAGAATCTTTTCTTCATAACTAATGTCCTTTCTAAGAATACTTGCGAGTTTTATATAAAACTCTTACATATTATATACTAATTGTTCAAAAGAAAAAATCCACATTATCGTGGATTTTCTTCTATATTGATCCCAATTATTTCTTGGTTCCGTATTTTTTATTGAAACGGTCGATTCTACCATCGGATTGAACGAATCTTTGTTTACCGGTGTAGAATGGATGGCAATTTGAACAAGTATCAACATGAAGATCTGGTGATGTTGAATGTGTTTCAAATGTCGCTCCGCAAGAGACACATGTGACTGTGACCTTATGGGTTTTTGGATGAATACCTTTTTTCATAAATAACTCCTTCCGCCTTAGACCTCGATTGGGTTCTAAAGAAAGTTGCATGTGAAATATTAACATTAACAAATAAACTTAACAAGTTTTTCTTTTTACCTAGACATTTATAGACATATCATTTTTTTGGATTATACTTATTACTAACGCTTATGGACAAACCTAAAAAAATCATCATTATTGGAGCTGGAATAAGTGGCCTCACAAGTGGCATTTATGGCCAAAAGAACGGGTTTGTTACTGAAATTTTTGAGAAAAATCCTCTTCCAGGAGGACTATGTTTTACTTGGTATCGAAAAGGTTATCCAATCGATGGATGTATCCACTGGTTAACGGGCACAAAAGAAGGTACAGAACTTAATCAAATGTGGAAGGATGTTGATGCCTTCGATAAAGAAGATATCATCAAAGATGATAACTTTGGCACAATTGAAGTTTTAAATCAAAAAATTACTCTTTGGTGTGACTTAAATAAACTTGAGGAAGATTTAATTAAAATTTCACCTCAAGATAAAAGACAAATTAAACATTTAACTAAATTAATTATTAAGATTCAAAACATGAAACTTCCATTAGACATGCCTACTTCAATCATGTCAATATGGAGACTCATGGATGTTGGTATCAAATTAACGCCATCATTATTCTCATATTTAAACACAACAAAATTAACTTGCGAACAATATGCAAAAAGATTTAAATCACCAGTCATTAAATATATTTTGACTCAGATTGTCCCTGGTCATAATAATTTATATTCGACACTATTTGCCTATGGCACAGCTTGTGTTGGTAATGGTGGGGTTGTTAAAGGTGGATCAAATTACATCATCAAAAGAATGGTGGAAAAATATCGTTTAGAAGGTGGTGTTATTCACTATAACTCAGAAGTTAAAAGATTATTTATTGAAAATGGAGTGTGCAAAGGAATTGAATTATCTGATGGCACTATTCATAAAGCAGACTATGTTATTTCCGCTTTAGATTCGGCTTATACACTAACTTCTTTACTAGAAGGAAAATATAGAGATAAAGAAATCGAAAAACGATTAGCAGAAACCAAGAAATATCCTTTACCTTCTTGTGTATACACTACATTTGTAGTGGACTATAACGCTTATAAAGAATTGGGTTTAACAACCACATACCAATTCCAATGTGAACCATTCAAAGCGGGAGCATCATCATTTTCACTTATTAAAATGAGAGATTATTCTTATGATCCAATGTTTGTGAAAGATGGTAAACTCGTCATGAATGTTATGACACATCAAGATGATGAAGACTTTTTATATTGGAAAAAGCTAAAAGAAGATCCAACCGAATATAGTATTCGAAAACAAATTGTTGCGGATGAAATTAAACAAAGAATTATTGAGAAATTCCCATCGCTAAAAGATAAAATTGAACTACTTGATGTAGCAACACCAGTAACATACGAAAGATACTGCAATGCTTATCATGGAGCATATATGCCATTCGCCTTCACTAATAAAGCTAGCTTGCTTATGCATAATGGCAAGATTAAAGGAGTGAAAAATCTATTCATTTCTGGTCAATGGACATTTATGCCTGGTGGGATTCCGTTCGCACTTAGCTCTGGGAAATTCTCAATTCAAAGAATTCTTAAACAAGAAAAACGTCATTATAGAATTACTAAAAAACAGTATCAAAAATACGCAAAATAAGATTAGCATTCATAGAATGCTTTTCTTTTTACATGCATATATTAAGCATATTAATAACTAATTTTGCATCATTAAAATGCAAAAATTAATTTTTATATGATAAAATCAATAAACGAATTTATAGGAGGGCAAAAATGATTAGTAAAAAAATAGCAATTGAAGTTTTAAATGCTGCTTTAGCTACGGGTGCAGACTACGCAGAAATCTTTTTAGAAGATTCTTTGTCCCGCGGTATTTCGATTGAAAATGGTAAAGTTGATACTTCATCATCAAATACCACAACAGGATGCGGTCTTCGCTTACTTAAAGAAAATAGAACAGTGTATGGTTACACTACTGATTTAACAAAAAGTGGATTACTTAAACTCGCTAATACATTAAACAAATCTTTTGATGGAGAAAGAATTCTCACAGTTGAAAAATTTGATTTAGTTAAAGCAAAGAATAGAAATCCAATTATTAGATCTTATAACGACGTTTCTCGTGAAGAGATTATCAAATTACTAAGAATTGGTGATGATGCAATTCAAGAATTACACGATCCAAGACTAGTTAGAACAATTTCTTCCTTTATGTATCATCATCGAGATGTTACTGTCTACAATTCCAAACAAAAATGGTTTAGAAGAAAAACAGAATTCGCTCGTGTTGCATATATGGTTGTCGCTGCGAATGAAAAAGGATTTGAAACTGGCTTTAATGGACCAGGAACTCAAACAGATATTTCTTATTTCACGACCAAACTCAATTTAAAAGAAATTGCTCTTGATACTGTTCGTGTTGCTCTTCAAAACCTAGAAGCAAAAGAATGTCCATCAGGTATCATGCCAGTAGTTATTGGCAATGGTTGGGGTGGTGTCTTATTCCACGAATCATGTGGTCACCCTCTTGAAGCTAGTTCAGCCTTCCTAGGACTTTCATGTTTCTCTGACAAAAATGGTCAAGTAATCGCTAGCCCAGTTGTTTCTGCAGTCGATGATTCCACAATTCCAGGAGAATGGGGATCAATCGATATTGATGACGAAGGAAATCCAGGCCAAAAACGTCAACTCATTAAAAATGGTGTATTAGTTGGAAATATGATCGATGATTTTAATGGCCGTCGTAGAAATATGGAAGGTAACGGTGCGTCTCGTAGACAAAACTACAAGTACTGCCCAACATCCCGTATGTCAAACACATACATCGAAAACGGTAAGAACACTCCTGAAGAAATTATCGCTGCCACAAAACTTGGTTTATATACGGTTGGATTTAATGGTGGTTCAGTTAATCCTGCAACCGGAGAATTTAACTTTGGTTGTAGTGAAGCTTATATCATTAGAGATGGAAAAATATGTGAACCAGTTAAGGGTGCAACCTTAATTGGAAAAGGTTACGAAATCTTAAAAGATATCGATATGGTAGGAAATGACCTAGCTTTTGGACAAGGCGTTTGTGGTGCCGCAAGCGGTTCTATTAGAACCAATGTTGGCCAACCAACACTTAGAATCTCAAAAGTCTATGTCGGTGGAAGAGGAGGAGAATTAAAATAATGAAATACGATAAATTTTTTGCTATTGCCAAAGAAAAAGGCATTAAAGAAAGTGAATTAAAAGTTTCTACTTCTTATTCATTAAACGTTTCTCTCTTCCATAGTGAAATCAACAATTTCACAGTTGAAGATGGTTCTAACTATATTGCTAGAGGCATTATTAATGGCAAATTTGGTAATGCGTCCTGTGATGTCTATAACTCCAAAAAAGCCGAGTTCCTAGTGGATGAAATCATTAAAAACGCAAAAGTTATTCAAAACGAAGATCCAGCAATTTTATTTAAAGGAAGTCCAAAATACCATAGGGTTAATACCTTTAATAAAAAACTTGAAGAAACTCCAATTGATAAAAAGATTGAAGCACTATACGCTCTTGAAAAGAAACTTAAAGAAATTGATCCAAGAATTGTTGAAGTTGAAGGTGTTGAATATAACGAATCTGTTACATCAATGTCGATTTATAATTCTCACGGATTAAAACTTACTCAAAAGCTTAATTACTATTACATTATGGGTTCTGTTGTCGCTAAAGAAGGCGAACAAGTCAAAACCGCTTATGAAATAAAATTAGGAAACGACTTTAGTGAAGTTAATATTGATGAACTTGCAAAAGTTATTGCTAACAAAGCTCTTGCACAACTTGGTGGTGAACCATGTAAATCTAAAAAATATAAAGCTGTATTAGCACCTGAAGTTATTTCTGCTTTTGCATCAGTTTACGTCGATCACGCTAGTGCAGAAAACGTTCAAAAACAATCATCTTTATTTATTGGTAAAGTAGGCCAACAAGTCGCATCTAAGAAAATTACTATCGAAGATAAACCACTTCAAAAAGGAAGTCCATTCTCTAGATGGTTTGATGACGAGGGTGTTGCAACTTATAACAAACCAATTATTAAGAAAGGTATTTTAGAGGGTTATCTCCACAATTTAACTACTGCTGCTAAAGCAGGTGTTGAATCAACAGGTAATGGTGCAAGCAGTGGTTCTAAAATTGGTGTCGATACATTCGCTCTTTACTTAAAACCTGGTAGAAAATCACAAGAAGAACTATTCGCCAAAGTTAAAGATGGCGTTTACATCACCCAAGTTCAAGGATTGCACGCTGGTATGAACGGACAATCAGGTAATTTCTCACTTCAATCAACTGGTTTCCTCATCAAAGATGGAAAACTTGATAGAGCATTAGATGTTATTACCATTTCCGGCAACTTAGTCGATGTCATGAATGACATTAGCGAAGTTGGTAACGATTCTAAGATTTTACTTGGTGGAAATACTTTCCCAAGTGTAATTGTTAAGAAACTTGCAGTTGGTGGTAAATAATCACTGATAAAACAAAAGACGGAATTCAGTTTCCGTCTTTTTTGTTACATAGTAACAATTACTTTTTAATATAAAGTACTCCAATTGTGCCAGGACCACAGTGACAAGATACAACACATCCTGCACGTGTATGTCTGATGATACTTGGATCAACTAGTTTTGCTACTTCATCATGGAAATATTTTTTGTCAGCCTCTGACACTCCAGAATCAGTAATCATAATGTTATCCATATCAACATTTGGTAAATCGTTTTTAAGTTCAGCAATTTGTTCATCGATACCAGCTTTAAGTTTTCCTCTTGGCTTTTTATAGACAATCATTCCACCATCGACAACTTTAATGACTGGGTGAACATGGAATAAGTGACCAAATAATTTTGTTGCGCCTGAGCATCTTCCACCTTTATGAAGGTAATCTAATGAATCAACAACGAATTGAGAAGATACCTTTGGTACAAGTGGTAAAACTGTATCATAAATTTCTTTGGCAGATTTACCTTCATCACGAAGTTTGCACATCTTTAAGACAAGTAATCCTGTACCGGAACTTAAGTTAGCCGAATCAAGAATATAAACTCTATCTTCTGCACCATCAATTGAGTTTTTAGCGATATTCGCATTTTGAATTGTGGTGGAGAATTTACCACCGATGCCGGTGAAGACAATATCGTAACCTTGATCAAGATATTTTCTAAATTCTTCTTCGATTGCAGCTGGTGATGCTGCAGCAGTGTGAGGAAGTTCACCTTTTTCAGCGACCTTTTTATATAATTCATCTGGTCCAATAGTGACACCATCTTGATATACTTCTTCACCAAAATTAACTCCTAATGGTAAAACGGCGATATCAAGCGATTCATACATATCTTTATTTAAATCCACTGTTGAATCAGCAATGACTTTAACTTTATTCATATAGTTCTCCTTACTAACTTGTTAATTATATTTTAATTCTATTTTATTTCCAATAAAACTGAATTATAATTATCGCACGGAGGAAAATCATTTTATGGCAAAAAAAGGTAAAAAAGGTAAAGGCATATTCCAAGAATTCAAAGAATTCATCAATAAGGGTAATGCCTTTATGCTCGCTGTTGGTGTTGTTATTGGTGGTGCCTTTGGTGCAATCGTTACAGCATTTGTTAACATCTTACTTAGCTTAGCAACTTGGGCAGTTCCAGGTGGATTAAAAGGTTTAGTTACCGTTTTACCAGCTCTTAATGCTGCACAACAAGGTCCAGTCGGACAACAATTCGTTTCTGACGAACTCGTTGATAAGACCATTGCTTTTGCTCAATCACAAGGTGTCACAATTACCAAAGAAAGCGATACATTTGTCCAATGGCAAACTGCATTATTAGGCAAATATACACTTCATGGTACAACCTACACATTTAACGGATCAGCAGTTATTGACTGGGGCGCACTTTTAACAGCTGTCATTAGCTTCATTATTATTGCAATCGTTTTATTCATCATTGTTAAAGTTGTTGCATCATTACAAGCTAAGAAAGCCGCACTCGAAGCAAAAGCTCTCGAAGAACACTACAAGAAACACCCAGAAGATAGACCAGCACCAGTTGAACCAGGTGTGCCTGCTCCAACTGAAGCCGAACTTCTCACCCAAATTCGTGATTTATTAAGAGAAAAACAAGGAAAATAATAGAATATTATGACTGCTATCGAAAAGATTGATTTCATAATTAAGACACTTAAGTGGTCTGAAAAAAGATTCACCAGAAAGTTTTATTTAAAGAAAGATTCTCTAGAAAAATGGAGATCTAAAGAAGTTAACCCTAACGAAGCAGATGTGAAAAATATTTGTAAATATTTCCACTTAAATATTCAAGATTTTCTAAATGAAGAACGTATCATCTTCTTAAAGAATGCTGATAAGTTCTGTAATTTCTCAATGAATGAGGAAGAAGCAGTTCCTGAGGATTTCCCAAGGGAAGACAACTTCCGATACGAAGAGAAGGACTAAATAGTTAGTCATAAAATTAGCTACATCGTTATGGTGTAGCTTTTCTTTATAATTTAAATTTGAAATCACATTTAGAGCATCTATACTCATTACGTGAATTCAATATTGGACTATTGCATCTAGGACATCTACGAGTTTCAATCGCATATTCCATCTCTTTTACAAATTCCTTTTTAACTTTTTTTAAATAAGAAATATTCTCAACATGTTCTTTTGATGAAATATTTGATGAACTATTAACTATCTTGCTAGCGATTTCATCAATCTCTTTGTTTGATAAAAGTTTCTTATAGGGATACGAATCAATTAATAGATTTAAATCACTTAAATTAATAACGTTTTCATCCCCAGTATAAGGCGCGTTATCCCTCGCAAATATTACAGCAGGAATTACATCGTACTTTTTATCAAGTAATCTATTCACTATTACAGCGTGAGATTTATTTTGCTTGATTGGGTTTGAGATCTTTTCCTTTTTACCACTAATTACTCTAAGCCAGAATGAATCATTCGTATCACTAATAACTACGCCAAAATAGTTTTTTGTTTCAAGCACAAATACACCATATTTATTGATGAAAATATGATCAATCTGATGAGACATCTCGCTAGTCTTATTAATAAAGGTAATATTATTTAATAACTTAAAATAATCTTTTCTTTTATTTAAAAGACTTGTTACTAATAATTCGCCTCTTTCACCTCGAGATTGCTTAGACATAACTTAATTATAATAAAAAGGAACGCGTCGCGTCCCTAATTATTATTGTTGCTTATTCAATTTCCCAAGTTTTATGAGCTTTTTTAACAAAGGCAATTGCTTCAGCGTATAATTCTTCTTCAACTTTCGCTCTAGCAGGAAGAGTCTTCTTCATTGCTTTTGCTTTGCTAGCGTTAGCATAGCTAACTTCCGCACTTGATTCATCAAGTATACCAGCGATAAGAACATAGGCTCTAATTGATTCCATGGATGTATCGTTAGAAATGAATCTACGAATCTTATCATCAACATTTTCATCATAATATTTTTGAGCTTCAGCTTTTGGAAGAGTCATAATTTTGATGTATAGCTTTTGAGCGATGAGTCTATTGTAAGTAGTGGAAGAAATCTTTTCTGGGAATTCAATGATTTTATCAATCATCTTCTCAGCTTCAATAAGTTCGTGTTTACCAAGTTTTTCATACACTGACATTAAGTTAATCGCAGTGGTGAACTCAGTAATTTCTTCAAAGACCTTGATTGATCCAACTTCTTTACCTTCACGTTGTAAATTCTCAATTCTCATAAGTTCGTTATAAGCTTCAACATTTACTGGTTTAGTAATTAAAGTTAAACGATATCCGTCAGTCATAGAATCAAGTCTAGCTGGGAAGAAATTATATAAGGCAATCATCGAGCTGACGGTAATATAAATAATCGCGAATAAGGCAACTATCGCCTTCCATGATTCGCTGCTTTTTCCTTTGAAAATTGTAAAGATAACAATACCCGCGATTAATTCGATTAAATATCCAAGAATTGGGAACCACACATAGGCGTGAGGTTTGCTCTTTTCGCTTTTTGGAGCAAGAACAGTTTCTCCGGTAAGTCCATCAAATGATTTAAAACCAAATTTCCATTTTCCAAGAGCTTTATAAAAACATAATCCAAAGACATTAAATGCGACAATATTATATCCACCAAGTTTGCCACCTAGTAAATGAAGTAGTTCTAACCCAAACGAATTCACTACTAAAGCACTTAATATAATTAAAAGCGTCCATAAATATGGCATGAAAGCACCGCCACCAAATGGGCTAGGATTAAATAATGTCCTAATAACAAAAATGCCAATGGTAATGGCGATAGCAAACATCAAGATATATATAACAAATCCTGCAATATCTGATTTTTTCATACTTACCTCCTCTAGAGCAAATCCTTTAACAACAAGGTAATTTCCTCTTTATCTAGTGTTTTGATTGTTCCTTGGCCAATCAAACGTGTACCGTCTAGAGTCATCAAATTCACTAAATTAGGGATATCACTTTCATGAAGATTTAATTCGCTTAGAGTGATAGGCATTCCAATCGATTTGAAGAAGTTCTTCAAAGATTGTATACCAATTTTAACACACTCTTCTTTATCAGCAACATTAATATCAAACACTTCCTTAAAGAAGCGCACAAATTTATCAATATCATATTTATAAGTAAACTTAATCCAACCTGGAATAAGAACGGATAATCCTGCTCCATGAGCGATCTTAATATCAAAAGCAGAAAGAATATGTTCCATCGCATGGATTGGGAATCTAAATGATTTACCTAGACCAGTTAAACCATTATGAGAATATGAGCTATCAAGCATCATCACCGCTCTAGCGTCATAATTAGTTGGATCATTAATGCAAATAGGTCCAACTTTAACCATATCTTTAATAATCGCTAAAGCGATAGAGTCTGCGAATTCTAGTTCATTAGATGGACAAAAATACCTTTCAAGTGAGTGAGAAATAATATCAACTATCCCACATCCAGTTTGATATTTATCAACACTATAAGTTAGTTCTGGATTACAAACAGCAAATAAAGGTTTATTTAAATCGTGATTAAATCCTTGCTTGATTCCAGTCTTATCATCCATCATGACGCATGAATTAGATAATTCAGAACCTGATGCTGAAATAGTTAAAATTACTCCAACTGGTAAAGCCTTAGTAGGTAACGCTTTATGAAGATTAAAATCAAAAGTATCACCATCATAAAACACTCCGCAGGCAATTGATTTAGCGGTATCGATAACTGAACCTCCTCCTATTGCAAGAACAAGTTCAATGTTATTCATTCTACATATTTCGATACCTAGTCTAGATAATGATATCTCTGGATTAGCTCTTACTCCTGAAACTTCAAAATGAGTTATTTTAGATTTATCTAATTTATCTACTACTCTCTGGTATAGACCACTTCTTTTAATAGAAGACATTCCATAAACTAGTAAGACTCTACTAAATCCAAAAGAAGAGATAATGTTACCAATCTCGTTTTCGCGATCTTTACCAAAATAAATTTTAGTTGGGGAAACAAAATCAAAATTAATCACGTTTAGCGCCCTTCTTTGCATTTAAATCTAGTAGATATTGTTTGGTGAAATAATCCCATATAATTGAGAATCGTTTTAATAATGAAGCAGGTTTTTCTTTACGTTTTGTGGAAACATAGAAAAATAGTTCAGTAGAAACAATATTTGAAATATATCGATTAATCACAAACATGTCATTTGAACTAATCTTAGATTTCTTTAAGAATTGAGAAATCTTTCGATAGTAATTTGAGAAGAAAAATTCTCTAAGTTTATTTGAAGTATATGACTTAGCAATCTTCGATAAGAAATTGTAATTACTATTGATATAGTTAATCGTTAATCTATTAAATGAATCAAAATCCGTTGCTTTCTTCGAAATATCAATTTTTTCTTTAAGAAAAATATTCTCAACAACATCAGAGATATCTCGATAATGATAATAGAAAGTTTGACGATTGGAATTAACGAATTTACAAAGAAGCACGACATTAATTTCGTCGAGTGATTTTTCTTTAAGCAATTCCTTTAAACCTTCGCGGTATTTTGATTCGGTTTTCATAATTATTTAATCTCAGATAATTCTCTAGCGACTTTCGCGCCCAACTTTGCGTTATTTAAAACAAGTTTGATATTTGATTCAAGTGAATCTCCACCAGTGAGTTCAACAATGGTTTTAAGAAGGAATGGGGTGACATCTTTACCTTTCACTCCTTGTTCATCGGCCATCTTTAAAGCTTTTTCAATTGCAGTATTGATGACTTTATCATCCATTGCGAATTCTTCTGGAATTGGGTTAGCGACAAGCATGCCGCCATCAAGTTTATTTTCTCTTTTTGCTTTGATAATCTTAGCGATTTCAAGAGGTGAATTCACAACGTTCTCCATTTTTATTCCAGAATGACGTGTGTAGAAATCTGCAAATTCATCAGATTGATAAGAAAGAACTGGAACACCTTTAGTTTCTAAAATTTCTAAGGTGAGATTTAAATCTAAGATAGCTTTAACTCCAGCAGAAATAACTGTGACATTAGTTTTACCAAGTTCTTCTAAGTCAGCAGAAATATCGAATGTGTTTTGCGCTCCTCTATGAGCACCTCCAACACCACCAGTAACAAAGATTTCGATTCCTGCCATATTTGCACATATCATTGTGGCGGCAACTGTTGTTGCACCCCATTCTTTGTTAGCAAAAACAATTGGTAGATCTCTTCTAGATACTTTTCTAATACCTTTTCTTTTTCCAAATTCTTCTATTTCTTCTGGTGACATACCAATAACTGGTTCACCATCGATAATTCCAATAGTGGCAGGTACTGCTCCGTTATCTCTAATTGTCTTTTCCACTAGCATTGCAGTTTCAACATTTTTTGGATAAGGCATACCATGGGAAATAATTGTAGATTCAAGCGCTACAACAGGTTCGCCTTTCTTTAATGCTAGTTCAACTTCTTTAGACATTCTCATAAATTCATAAGCTCCTTTTCATGATATTTAATTAATAGGTCAAATAGCTTTCTAGTTAAGAAAGTTAGACCAATACAAACTGGTATTGATAAACCAAAAACAATCATTCCTATCCACCATGGGAAACCACTTTGAGATAAGACGTTATAGTTTAGCGCTAAAATAAACGACGTAGATACGTCATTGACAAGTTTTGCTGGTAAGACGACTGCATCTAGAAATATCGCTAATGATGAAACAAGAACTACTCCAACAAACAAAACGATTCTAAATATATCGAATGGACGGCAGATCTGGAAGAGAACTACAAAGCTATAGGCTGTAAATGCAAGTGTCGCTAAGGTAATTGCACCATCGTTTGATAAGAATTCGGGATTAACCCAACTAATAGCAAGAATTGATAATGTCACTAAAACAACTGTTAAGCCATTAGGTGCGGCTTTCTTTAAAATGTTAACAACAAACCCGCCAGAAAGTCTTTCATCGTTTGGTTGGAATGATAGGAAGAGTGAAGACACTCCGATAGTAGCAAATTCCCACACGAACAAGTTTGGCGTAACAAACGGGAAGATATTTACTCCTGGATATGACCAGGCTCTAATTAAGCACACTAGTGTAACTAATACAGCGAATGTGGTTTTAACTAAGAAAAGAGCACATGTTCTTTGTAAGTTATTAATAACTCTTCGACCTTCCGCGACAACTTGTGGAAGTGTTGAGAAATTTGATTCAAGAGAAACTAAGTGAGCAACGTTTCTAGCTGCTGCAGATCCACTAGCCATAGCGATAGAACAATCTGCACTCTTAAGCGCTAAAATATCATTAACTCCATCACCAGTCATAGCAACTGTATGTTTCTCAGCTCTAAGAGCACTAACGAGAGCTTCTTTTTGCTCAGGAGAAACTCTGCCAAATACTGTGTAATTATTAGCGATTTTAGCGACTTCATCTAAAGGCATCGCTTCTAAGGAAATATATTTATCAGCGTTTTCTACGCCTACTTTTTGAGCAATTTTACTGACACTTAAAGCATTATCACCAGAAATAATTTTGATATGAACTCCATTATCTTTAAACCACTTAATGTTTTCATAAGCATCATCTTTAATATGGTCTTCGAGCAAAACTATTCCAACAATATCAAATGTTGGTAAATCATCAAATCCTGTTACAGGTTTACTAGTTCTTCCAACAACTAAAACCCTTTCAGCATTTGCTTCATGTTCAGCGCATTTTTTATTAACTACTTCATTTTTGAAAGGCACGAATTCTCTTGCACCTAAAACATAAGTATATCCATTATCGCTTTGAATCATGGACATCTTCTTAGCGCTATTGAATGGGAAAGATTTTACAACTTTAAAGGATTCATTATCTTTAAATGCATCATTAATCGCATTTGCAGTACTATTCGTGTCTTTTGTACCTTTAACAATTGAAATAAGAATTTTCTTAAGTTCTTCTTTAGAGATTTTACTAAATGGAAGGATATCAGACACCTTCATAGTGCCATCTGTTAATGTGCCTGTTTTATCTAAACAAAGAACATCTACTCTAGCGAGCATCTCAATACAATAGAGTTCTTGGACCAACATTCTTCTTCTAGCAAGTCTAATGACTCCAAGCGCCAAAGTGGTGGACGTAAGAAGATACATTCCAGTTGGGATCATGGATACTAAAGAACCAGCGATTTGTTTAATTGATTCTTGTGAAACCTCGCTATAGAAAGGATAGATAATCTTACTTTGTGATACGAAGGTAATAACAAGAGCAATTCCAAAAACAATTACAGTTCCGCCAATAACCTTGAAGATATTATTTAAGCTTTTAATAATTTCAGATTTTGGTCTTTTAAATGCCTTAGCTTGATCTTGTAGTTTTTCAGCATAATTAGCTTTGCCAACCTTAATAATTTGAACTTTAGCCTTACCACTAGTGACATAAGAACCAGAAAAGACAGTAGATCCTACAGGTTTTTTAACATCAACTGATTCTCCAGTTAATAAAGATTCATTAACTTCAAGAAATCCTTCAACAACAATCGCATCCGCGACAATTTGATCACCAGTTTTAAGAATAACAATGTCAGAAAGCACCAAATCGTTTGAAGCTAACTCAAGAGACTTACCATTTCTAAGTGCAATAGCAGTTGGGCTAGAAACAACTTTTAATTTATCCACTAGTTTTCTAGCGTGTACATCTTGACCAAAGCCAATAAAGATGTTCGCAAATAAGATGATTAAGAAGAAATAGTATTTAATATCGCTAATATCATCAAAGCCCACTTGGGCAAGAAGTAAAAATGCTCCAATAATAAATAAAAGAATGTTGAAGAAATTTAAAAAGTTATCAATAAAGATTCTGAAATAGGATTTTGTAACACGTTTTGGAGATTTGTTTGTTAGACCCTCTTCAATTCTTAATTCAACATCTTTATCTTTTAAACCAGTATTTAAATCAACATCTATTTGTGTTGCGTTAGATATTCTTGTTTCAATTTTATTTGATAATTCACGCATAAATACTAGCAAAATAAAAGTTATACTTTTCGCTTACAAGTATAACTAAATAATTCATACAGTGTCAAATTATTATATAATTTACTGTTTTCTTTTGTTTTTGAAATAATCCTTAATAATTTGGGCGCATTCTTCTTTTAAAACGCCACCAACAATTTCAGGATGATGATTGATATTTTTAGATTCAAATAAATGCAAAGATGATTCAATTGCTCCACCTTTTGGATCACTAGCACCATAAACAATTTTTGCGCATCTAGACCATAAAATTGTCCCAGCACACATTGCACATGGTTCGATAGTGACATATATAGTTGAGCCTTCAAGTCTCCAACTTTTATTTTTCTTACATGCCTTTCTAATTGCGACAATTTCAGCATGCATTGTTGGATCGAGTTTTTGCTCTCTTAAATTGTGTCCTTTCGCGATTATCTTATTGTCTTTGACAATAACGCATCCAACTGGAACCTCGTCTAAAGCTTCAGCTTTTTTAGCTTCTTTAATAGCGATAGACATATATTTTTCATCGACGTTCATATTAATAAAACCATCGCACATGCACAAGTTACTTAAGGCTGCTATGTTCCCATCCTGACCTGGTTCGTAGTTATGTATCGCGATGGCGAAATAATTATATAGAAAATTAGATAAAAAGAAAACAACCTATTTTGTTAGGTTGTCTTCTAAATTAACTATTTCTTAGGTTCAAGTTTAGTAAGTCCACCCATAAATGGACGGAGAACTTCAGGAATAATTACACTTCCATCAGCTTGTTGAAATTGTTCAATAATAGCTGGGAAAACCCTTGAAGTAGCAAGTCCAGAACCATTAAGTGTACAAGCATATTTGGTTTTTCCGGTTTCTTTATCGCGGTAACGAATCATACCTCTACGAGCTTGATATGTATGAGCGGTAGAAACACTAGAGACTTCTTTAAATATGCCCATGGATGGAATATAAACTTCGATATCATAGGTTCTTGCCATTGAAGCAGAAATATCTTCAGCAGCAAGCTTAGAAACTCTGAATGTAAGACCAAGTTTTTGCATTAATGAAGTGGCTTTTGTAACAAGTTCTTCAAAGGCTGCTTGATCTTGTTCTTGGGTTGTATATTGGAACATTTCAACTTTGTTGAATTGATATCCTCTAATCATGCCTCTTTCTTCAGTACGATATGTTCCGGCTTCCTTACGGTAACATGGAGTGTAGGCAAAATATTTAAGTGGTAATTCGTCCTCTGAAAGGATTTCATCTCTATGCATATTTACAAGAGCGGTTTCGGCAGTTGGAAGAATGAACTTACGTGGAGAAATACCTTCTAAAGAGAAGACATCATCAATAAATTTTGGGAATTGTCCTGCAACATATCCACTTTGTTCGTTAAGGATGTGTGGAGGAAGAATAAATTTATAACCATCTTTAAGATGTTCACTAATGAAGAAGTTAAGTAAGGCCCATTCAAGTTGAGCACCAAGTCCGGTATAAACCCAACAACCGTGTCCACTCATCTTCGCACCACGAACATAATCAATTAAGCCAAGGGATTCACATAGTTCAACATGATCTTTTGGTTTAAATGAGAATTCTTGAACTTTGCCGTATTCATGGATGACTTTATTGTTTTCTTTTCCACCAGGAAGTAAGTCGTCATCTGGTAGGTTTGGAAGTGGAAGTAAGAAATTTTTAATTTCTTCTTCTAAAGAAAGTAGTTCTTTTTCGTCTTCAGCGCTCTTTGCAGCGATCTCTTTAACTTTTGCAAAAATTGCTTGGACATCTCCACCCTCTTTTTTAACTTGTGGAACACTTGCTGATAATCTATTTCTTTCCGCTTTTGCGTTTTCAACTGTCAAAAGGAGTTCTTTTCTTCTTTCAACCATTTTTAAGAATGGTCCAAAGTCTACTTTACATCCTTTTTTCGCTAATTTTTGAGCAATTAATTCTGGATTATCAATTATTACTTTTTGATCAATCATTTCTTTTTTGCCTCCGTAATTATATTTTCATATTCTTCTTTAAGTTCTTCTCCGAGTTTTTCAAGCGAATTCTTTTTCGCGAATTCATAAGCTTCTTCTACTTTAAATGGTAGAGAGCCTTTCATAAGACCTTCGATTGTTAGAACAACCTCTCCCACATTCGCGCACGTGTACGCACGCGTTTCTTTTAATATTTCTTCGTTATATGATAATGGCTCAAGCGCAACAATTTGAGTTTTGCTACTTGCAGCGTCAAGAAGAGTAATAGGAGAATGCTTAGAATTATCAAAAGAAAGATAGATACTCGCCTGTTTCATCATTGAACAATAAACTTCATCGTTCATAAGAAGGGCAAGTTTTAAGTTAGAAGGAACGTTTCTACTTTTATATAATTTCTTCGCGTTTTGACCAACTCCGAAAAAGAAGAATTTATATTTAGGACATTTTCTTGCAACCTCTTTAAGAGCTTTTAGACATTCTTTATCGTCATAAGTTCCAATTGAGACAATAAATTTTGCGTCTTTTTCAAGTTGATAATATCGATAGAAGACATCATCTTCAATTTGATTTGTCTTTTCAAATCTAGAAAGTTTCACTCCTGGAGTAACAACATCAATTTTTGAAGTTATTCCATGTTTTAAGAGGAATTCTTTACCAGTTTGATTTGGAACAAGAACACGGTCAACTTTATTTAAGACACGAATAGCTTTTAAAGATAAGCCAACATTCTCGTTTCTAACATTTGTAATTCGAGCGGTTATATCGTTTTCACACATAAACGCTGAAATTACAGTTGGAATGTGGCTTTCGATTGCATCGTTTATTTTTTCTTCATCCTTAATTGAAATAAAGTGAATTAAATCATACTTATTCACAATATTGTTGCAATAAGGAATACCCATGATCTCGAGAGCGCCTTTGATATTTTTTCTTAATCTAGCGCCCTCAAAATTATCACGGTTTTCACTAGGTTCAAAATAAACACAAACCTTCATGAATATTATTCGTTTTCAGCAACGACCTCACTAGCAGGTGCTTCTTCACCTTCAGTTTCTTCTTCATGAGGAACGACGGTAATTGAAGCGACTTTTTGTTTTTCGTCTTCAAGTCTAATAATACGAACACCTTGGGTGTTGCGACTTGCGACTTTAACTTGTTCAAGTGGAATTCTAAGAATTGTACCATTTGAGGTAACCATCATAAGATCTTCATCACCATGAACGGCTCTAAGGGCAACAAGTTTACCAACTTTAGCGGTTGCGTTAAGAGTGGTAACACCTTTGGTGCCTCTATGTTTGCACTTATATGAATCTTCATTAGCTAAAGTCATCTTACCATAACCATTTCTAGAAATGGCAAGGATGAATTCACCTTCATTAGAGGTGGCAACACCAACGATTGGAGCGCCATCGGTGTCCATACCGATAACACCAGAAGCAGTTCTACCAATTGGTCTAACTTCTTCCCAGACTTTAAATGTTGCAACTTTACCTTTAGCAGAGGCTAAGCTAACAATTGTGGATTCATCGATGTGTTTAACATCAAATAATTCATCGCCTTCACGTAAAACGATAGCGATCTTTCCGTTTTTTCTAATTGATTCAAATTCGGAAAGTTTTGTTCTTTTAACAATACCGTTTTTGGTGACGAAGAAGAGATAGTGTTCTGGGTTATATTCATCAAGTGAGATGATGGACATAATCTTTTCACCTTTCTCTAAATCAAGTAAATTTTGGATAGGAAGTCCCTTGGAAATACGACTACCTTCAGGAATCATATATCCTCTTAAACGATAGACTCTACCAAGTGAAGAGAAGAATAAGATATCAGTGTGGGTTTTGGTGTGGACCATGATGGAGACTTTGTCTTCTTCATTAGTGGCCATACCTCTTACTCCACGACCACCTCTATTTTGAGTGCGGAATGTATCACTTGTCATTCTCTTAACATAGTTATTAGAAGTTAAGGTGATAACGATATCTTGTTCTGGAATTAAAGCTTCATCTTCGATGGTTGCGGCTTGATCAGAAATTTCTGTACGACGTTCATCAGCGAATTTTTCTTTAATTTCTTTGAGTTCTTTAACAACAACTTCGATGATATTTTCTTTGCTAGAAAGAATACGTTTATATTCAGCAATATTCTTTTCAAGTTCGGCTCTTTCTTCTTCTAGTTTATGAGCTTCTAGACCACTTAATCTACGAAGTGTCATCGCTAAGATGGCAGCGGTTTGAGGTTCATCAAAACCAAACTTACTCATAAGTGATGAGCTTGCATCTTCAGGAGTGTCACTATGACGAATGATGTGAATGACTTCATCGATAACGTCGATTGCTTTAAGTAAACCGACAACGATGTGGTCACGAGCTTCGTCTTTAGCAAGAAGGAATTTGGTTCTTCTTTCAATAACGGATGTTTGGAAATTTAAATATTCTTTAAGAAGTTCGTTAATTGGAAGAATTTTTGGTGCACCATCAACTAAGCAGAGCATAATAATACCCATACTTGTTTGAAGTTGAGTTAGTTTGAAGAGTTGGTTGAGGATAACTTCTGGGATACAGTCATGACGAACATCGATAACGATTCTGACTTTTCCTTTTGAGGATTCATCACGAATATCGGTGATACCTTCAACAACTTTATCTCTAACAAGTTTACCAATGCTTTCAACCATTGCAGCTTTGTTAACTTGATATGGGATTTCGCTAACAATAATTTGTTTTTTACCAGAGTGTTCGTTTTCTTTAATTTCACAACGTGAACGAATAACGATACTACCAGTACCAGTTTCGTAGGCTTCTTTAATGCCACTACGGCCTAAAATAAGTGCTCCAGTTGGGAAATCTGGTCCATATAAATAGTTGGACATAATTTCAAGAGGAGTAAGGTCTGGGTTATGAGCGATAGCGACAACTGCATCAATAACTTCACCTAAGTTATGAGTTGGAATATAAGTTGCCATACCAACAGCGATACCATTAGATCCATTAACAAGTAAGTTAGGGAATCTAGATGGAAGGACTGCTGGTTCTTGTTCAGTACCATCATAGTTATCGACAAAATCAACTGTATCACAGTTAATATCTCTAACCATTTCGACAGCAAGTTTGGTCATTCTTGCTTCGGTATAACGCATAGCAGCTGGTTCATCGCCATCAACAGAACCGAAGTTACCATGACCATCAACGAGGGTGTATCTCATCGCGAATGGTTGGGCTAAACGGACAAGCGTTGAATAGATGGCTTGGTCACCATGTGGGTGATATTTACCCATGACGTCACCAACGATACGCGCACATTTCTTATATGGAGAACCTGGGAACATACCTGAGGCATGCATACCATAGATGACTCTGCGGTGAACAGGTTTACATCCATCGCGAACATCTGGAATTGCACGAGAGACAATAACAGACATTGCGTAATCTAAGAATGAACTTCTGACTTCTTTGGAAAGATCAGTGTCACGGAGGCCAGGAACAATGCCTTCTTCAATCTTATTAAGTTCTTCTTCATTAACAGAAGATTCTTCGCTTTCGTTAGCTTCTTCTGGAAGAACGTCTTTCTTTTCGTTTTCTGACATAATTTCTGTCTCCTTTCATTAAATATCAAGGTTCTTAACAAACTTAGCGTTTTTGTGGATGAATTCTTTACGTGGAAGAACTTCGTCACCCATTAAGTCAGTGAAGACTTGTTCAGCTTCTATAGCATCACTAAGTGTGACACGGAGCATCTTGCGTGCCTTAGGATCCATTGTTGTTTCCCAAAGTTGTTGAGCGTCCATTTCACCAAGACCTTTATAACGTTGGAATGGATATCCAGGTTTAAGGTTGAGTTGTTTTTTAAGAACTTCGAGTTGTTCATCGTTATAGGCGTAATATTGTTTTCCGTGGAAATCAATCTTATATAGTGGAGGTTGAGCAATGTAAACATAACCTTCAGTAATAAGAGCACGCATATAGCGATAGAAGAATGTTAAAAGTAAGATACGGATGTGACTACCATCAACATCAGCATCGGTCATGATAACAATTTTGTGATAACGGATTTTTTCGACATTGAATTCTGGATCAACACCGCCACCGATAGCAACAATCATGTTACCAATTTCAGCGTTTTCAAACGCTTTTTCGTGCGTAGCTTTTTCAACGTTAAGAATCTTACCACGAAGTGGGAGAATAGCTTGTGTTTCACGGTCACGACCGTTTTTAGCACTACCACCAGCGGAGTTACCCTCAACAATATAAAGTTCACATTTGCTTGGATCTTTGCTCGAACAATCAGCAAGTTTTCCAGGAAGGGTTGTGACATCTAAGCCGGATTTACGGCGGACATTTTCTCTAGCCATACGGGCAGCTTGTCTAGCTTCAGCAGCACGGCAGATTTTTGTTAAGATAATGTCAGCGACTTTAGGATTTTCAAGGAGGAATCGTTTAAGTGATTCGCCGACAACTTGGGAAACAATCTTACGAACTTCAGTGTTTCCAAGTTTTGTCTTAGTTTGTCCTTCGTATTGTGGGTTTGGGTGCTTGACTGAAACGATAGCAACTAAACCTTCTAAAATATCATCAGTAGTGAGGTTTTCTTGTCCTTCTTTGATGTATTTCTTTTCATGAGCGTAATCATTGATTACACGTTGCATTGCCATTCTGAAACCTTCAATATGTGTACCACCTTCATGGGTGTTAATGTTGTTACAGAATGACGCCACAAATGAGTTATATGTTTCGTTATATTGCATAGCAACTTCACAATAGATGTGACCAGATTTTTCTGGTGTAAGTTGCACTGAACCACGACCTTCGCAATAGATAGTTTCTTCCATGATTGGAGTCTTACCTGCGTTGATTGCTTGGACGTATTCAACAATACCGCCTTTATAGCAGAACGATTCTTTAACTGGGGTTTCACCACGGTCATCAATAACCTCGATTTCAATACCGCGGTTAAGATAGGCCATTTGTTTTAAGTGGTCACGAATGATTTCGTAACTATAAACGGTGGTTTCAGTAAAGATTTTTGGATCAGCTTTAAAGGTGACGGTTGTTCCTCTATCAGAACATGTACCAATCTTTTGTAAGCGGCCTTGTGGTTTTCCACCATTAGCGAACTTGATGTAATATTCGCCTCCATCTTTATGAACAGTAACTTCAAGCCATTCAGAAAGGGCGTTAACTACAGAGGCACCGACACCATGTAGACCACCGGACACTTTATATCCACCAGTTTCACCAAACTTACCACCTGCGTGGAGAATGGTATAAACAGTTTCAACACCAGATAAACCAGATTTTGAAACAACGTCTACTGGGATACCACGTCCGTTATCTTTAACGGTGATTGTTTCTCCTTTATTAATAGTGACGATAATTTTGTCACAATATCCTGCGAGGGCTTCATCGATTGAGTTATCGACAATTTCCCAAACAAGATGGTGAAGGCCAGCAGGACCGGTTGTACCGATATACATACCTGGACGTTTACGAACTGCTTCGAGACCTTCGAGAACTTGAATATCAGCGGCTGTATATTGTTCGTTAGCCTTGTCTTCAAGCTCTTCCTGACTGTTTAGTTCAGTCTGGATGATTTCTTCTTTCTCTTCCATTAAGAGTTCCTCCTTGTAATTTTTTGGTTTTTATCAACTTCGTAAATAGAAGCGTTTTTAACATTTGTTGATGTGGAAGTTATAAATACTTGTTCAAACTTCCTTACGAAGGCTATAAGCCTGTTTTTGTGCTCATTATCGAGTTCTGACATTACATCATCAAGAACAACGATTGGTCTTTTCTCTTTTTCTTCAATTAAGAAGTAAGGAGCAAGCTTTAGAGCAATGACCGCGATTCTGTTTTCACCTTGTGAGCCAAAGGCAGAAACATCTTTTCCGCTTAACATCATCGTGTAGTCTTCGCGGTGGATACCTACGCTGGTGATTTTTCTTTTTATATCTCCTTCGAGCGCACGCTCATACGCGCGTGTAGCGTTTTCCACAAAGTGTTCGTCACACTTCACGAAAGGATGATATTCAATGCTCGCTTTCTCTTCATCGCCTTTAATTTGACTCACAATTTTAGAAAGCACGCGATTGATTTCACTAATATAGAGGGATCTATATCTTATGATATCTTCACTAACTTCAATTATCCTTTTGGTAACAACATCAAGTTGAACCATGTCTATCTTTTCGAGTTTAAGAATTTTGTTTCTTTCTTTTAGAAGTCTTTCGTAAATCATTAGTTTAGAAAGATAGATGGATGATTTCTTTGATAGATTGACGTCTAAGAAGTTCCTCCTTACAAGTGGTGAATCAGAGAACATAAGTGCGTCTTTTGGTTCAAAGACGATTACGTTCACAAGTTCCGCGAGTTCTGAGATACGTTTGATTTGCTTATTGTTACAAGAAATCTTTTTGCTTGTAGGCGTCAATATAGCAACGATATCTTTGTGGGTGGTACTTTCTACCACTCGAGCCTCAATTGTCGCAAATTGGCGCTTTTCTTTTATTAAATCCGTCGTTTCTTGAGTACGGAAGCTTCTAGCTAAAGACAAGAATTGAATTGCTTCAACAATATTTGTCTTTCCAGCACCATTATCTCCAACGATTATGTTGAGTTTAGGGTCGAGTTCTAAATCTAGATAATCGTAGTTGCGGAAATTCCTGAGAATTAGTTTTTGAACAAACATCGCTATTTGATCAAATAAGTAACCCCTTTAATTTCAACCTTGTCTCCACTTCTAAGTTTTCTTCCTCGTCTATTATCGTTCTCATCATTAATTAGAACTTTATTACTGGCCAAGAAGATCTTAGCTTCACCTCCAGTTTCGATCACATCTGCAAATTTAAGAAATTGGCCTAACGTGATATATTCAGAGGCAATAGAGATAACAATAGGTTTTTTATTCATAAAAAAGGTTATATTAATTCTCCAACGCGATTATACCATATATAAATAAAAAAGGGAATATATTTTATTCCCTTGTAAATACATATGTGAATTTTGCTGTTTTTGAGGCTATTAAGCACGTAATGGAGTGACGAGCATATCGACGGTGTCATCTTTTGGGTTTTTGACCACAAACGGCTTCATTTCGCCTATAAATGCAAGTGTCACATCTTCGGATTTAATTGCTTTAATTGCGTCTGCTACAAACATAGCGCGGAAGCTAATTTCAAAGCGATCACCTTCAAAACGATAAACACTTAATTTTTCTTTAGCAGCACCAACTGTGGATGATCTAGAATTGAGCTCAACTCCTTCATCAGACATAAGAATTCTTACAACGCCATCATGTTCAGCAGAAAGAAGAGAAACACGTTCCATAGCGCTTAAAAATTCGCGAGCGTTGACTTCAAGATAATAGTTGAAGGCCTTTGGAACAATGTTCTTTGTATTTGGATAATCTCCGTTAGTCAAACGAGTGGAAATTACAGTGTTATTGAAGGAGAAAAGTGCCTTCTTATCGCTTATAGCGATAGTGACGATATCTGCACCTTCGAAGGAACGAACAATATCTTGTAATTTTTTCGCTGGGATGTTGGCAGAAAATCTCACATCGTGTTCGATTTCTATTTTCTTTCTAGCAAGTCTAGCGGTGTCTGTTGCAGTTGCAGTGAGAACATGATCATGAGCGTCAAGATTCACAGTGGTCAAAATCGGTCTAGTTTCCTTAGTAGAAGCCGCGAAAGCGGTTTGGTCGACTAAAGATACCATGTCACTAACTTTGACGTCAAAAATGGCGCCAGATTTAGATAAATCGATTTCAGGATATTCATCCGCATCAATGCAGTTGAGGTTGTAGTTTGATTTACCATCATCAACTCTAAGCATTGAACCATCAATAAGTTCAACTGTAACTTCTTCGCCTTCTAAGTGACGAATAATTTCTAAGAAGATTTTGTTTCCGATTAAAACCGCACCTTCTTTGTAATTTCTAATAATTTCTTTGTCGTCAATCATATAAGGAACGATTGTTCTGATAGTCATATTATTATCACTACCAGTTAATTCGAGTCCTTTTTTGGAAAGTTCTATTTTAATATTTGCAAGGATAGGTAACTCAACTTTTTGTGGTACAGCTTTCGATACCATTCCTAATCCTTTTAAGAATTGTTCTTTATTAATTGTGAATCTCATTTTTTAAGTTCCTCCAATTTCGTGTAACTTAATAATATTTATTTGTTTATATTTATTATATTAATAATAATGATAATTCTAAGTTATACACGGTGAATATGTGGATAAGTCTATTTTTAAGATAAATTTATTCTAGCATATAACATGTATCTAATTAAGAATTTTATTATAAATTAATAAATTCTATGATTTTAGTATCTTTTTGATATCGTTTACAGCGTTCTGTAGTAGGGTGTTAGTTTTTAACTCGTTTTCCACTTTTTTAACACCACTCATAACCGTGCTATGATCCTTGCCACTGAACGATGCTCCAATTTTGTCATAAGAAACATCAAGCATTGTTTTGATTAAATACCAGCAAATGTGACGTGGGAGAGTGATGTCTCCAGGTCTACCTCTACCAGTAATTTGGGAAGGAGTTTTTCCATAGTAATCCGCAACAACATTAATAATTTTTTGTTCGTTAAGCTTTTGCTTTGAATCTTTAACGTTGATGAGAGGTTGTAAAGCTTCGAGGGCAACTTCCATTGTAATTCTGGATGTTGGGTTGATACTTGTTGTGTAAAACAACAATTTGTTTAAAGCTTCGTTGATGTTTCTAATGTTTCTAGAGAATTTTTCAGCAATAAATCTGAGAACATCTTCGTCGAACGAGTCGATGTTGATTGGGCTGGCGTTAATCTTGGCTTTAAGAATTTCGTAGCATGTATCAGCGTCAGGTTGTTCAATTTCAACTGTTAGACCATCTTGGAATCTTGATCTGAGTCTATCTTCAAATCCTTTTAATTGTTCAGGGTGTTTATCACTTGTGATAACAATTTGTTTTCCAGCGTTAAATAGTCTTGTATAAACTTGGAAGAAGAAGTCTCCAGTTCTTTCTTTGCTTGCAAATAGTTGAATATCATCAATAAGAAATACATCATACTGCGCGACATAGTTTTTGAGTTTAATACCATTATCGGTACCTCTCATAACTTCCACGACTTCAGCAATAAAGTCGTCGGAAGAACAATATAAAACTTTCTTCTTTGGGTCCTTTTCTTTTATATAATTCGCAATAGCGAATAACAAGTGTGTTTTACCTAATCCAGAATTGGAATAAATAAATAATGGGTTATAGAATTTGCCAGGATTTGAAGCGATAAGTAAGGCGGCTTGTTGAGCAACCTTGTTACACTTACCAACTATAAAGTTATCAAATGTAAAATTACTTTTGATAATTGATGAAGAGAAGTAGGTTGGCTTAACTTCTTCTGGTTTTTCTAATGTTTTTAGATGATCGATTTCATCAAATTTGATTTTGATATTTGATTGATTGGTTAATTCTTTTGCAACTTTGATGAAAGATTGTTCGTAATTCGATTTTAGAATTCTAACAGCAAGTGAGGAATTAACCGCTACAACCATCGTATTTGAATCGAATGAATGTAGTCGTGAATCTGCAACAAAGCTATCAAAAATTCTAGGGTCGTTAATTTCTATTTTTACTTGTTCAAGCATCCTGGACCAAAGGTTATTTAACTCAGTAACACTTTCTAACATATCAACACCTCATTTTCGTATAAAGTATATACGCAAGTAACGCAAAATAAAACAAATAAATTAATTATTTTTTCTCTTGACAAAAGTTTTCCACTAATTTATGGCAATTTTTGAAGGAAAATAGATAATTTTTGGGTAGTTATCCACAATAATTAAAGCAATTTTAACGGATGTGAATATTAGTGGAAAAACGAAATTAACACTATTGAGTCAAAATTACAGTTATCAACTCTAAAAGTAAACAAAAGTAATCATAAAATGATTATATTTGTAATATTAACCGTATTAACAACAGTCAATCCACGTATAAATGTAAACGTTTACAATTGTGGATAACTTGCCATTTTTGAGCAACATTCTTGTCATGAATTGTGGATAACTTTTCTTGTGATTTGTCTTTTTTTCAAAAAATAATCGAAAAACCTTGATAACTATAGAATTTATCGATGGATTCGGAACTATTTTGTGCGTACCTAAATATTTATGATTTTAAATAGTTATTCGTGCCTACACGTACAAAGTCTTTGACTTGGTGTGTGTATAAATATATAATTCTAATCGCGTGTTTAGACACAGGAGAAAATTATTATGAAAAGAACTTATCAACCAAGCAAGAGACATAGAAAAAATGTCCATGGATTCCGCAGCAGAATGTCAACTGCCAGTGGCCGTAAGGTTTTAGCTGCTCGTCGTTCAAAAGGAAGAGCCAGAGTCTCTATCTAATTTCATGAAGGTTAAGAATAGAGTTAAATCCCATCAAGAATTCCAAAAAGTTATCGAAAACGGCTTATTGGAACGTACCAATTGTTTAAACCTCTATTACCTTAAGAATGATTTGGGATACCCTCGTGTGGGTATCTCGGTTCCTACGAAAAGCGGAAACGCTGTTATTAGGAACAGAATTAAAAGACAAATTAGGGCAATACTTGCCCACGAGTTAAATCAAGAATTATCTTTCGACTTAATTTTTGTGGCTCGTAAAAGATTTAACATTAAGGATTTCTCAACTAGTGAAAACGAAGTTAGAGAATTACTTAAGAAAGTAGGATGTAACTAATGAAAAGATCTACCAAACTTACTTTGGGTTTAGCTGGTCTATTACTTTCGGTAGTTGCTATCAGTGGATGTACAGCGAACTTTTGTTCAGAATATGATAAAGCACGCATTCTTTACGCTTACGATCCAGGAGTTTCTACTTATATTGATGAAGCCGACCTTCAACAATTTAAAGACTATGATGCTTTGCATCGCAGCTTAGCAGAAGCTCAAAAAGAAGGTAGTGGTGACTACTATTATTATTCGACCGAACCTGTTTTCGAAGGTGGTAAACTTTATCGTCGTGTCGCTTACCGCGCTGACGGTGCGTTTTACCAATCTTTAAACGTTAAGATTTCTATTTTAGGTGAAAATGGAGACAAAGTTGTTGTTTCTGCTTTAGATGCCTTTAGAGAACAACGTGAAAACCAAAAAATCGACCCAAAAGAATATGTTAATGTAATTGTTAAATCTGCATATGATAGAACTGTCGCTAATGGTGGAACTCGTCCAGATGCAGAATATTTTTACATGTATGACCAAGTTGTCCTTGAAGCTTCTGTAATCTATTACAATAGTAAGCTTCCAGCTGATCAACAAATCGCCTTTAAAGATTTAACCGCTAGTAAAGTTACCGAAATTATGGATGCTTGCGGTGAAGCTAAGTTTTTATATGATGAGGCTGTCGATGGTGGAAAGAAAATGTTTGCCAACACCGAAAGATATCATCGTATGGCGACTCTTAGACTTGAGCAAAAATTCCCAGGACATGGTGTGGAACACTCTGCCTCTGAAGAATATTTACTCAACTATGTTTCCACTTTAAATTCTCAAATGAGCAATACTCGTTCATGTATTACAACAGTTGATAGAGGCGAAGAATATCGTTATGGAAACTATGGTACCTATGGTACACCTATCTCATTCTCCACTAAAGATTGGAGTTATGCATGGTCAAAAGGATTCCTTGAAGGATTATTAATTTATCCAGTCGCATGGTTAATTGATACATTCACCAATATGGCTGGTGGTCCAACAAGTAACGCCTTACCTCAGTTACTCGCTTTAGTATTAGTTACAATCATTGTTCGTCTAGTGATATTTGCTGTTTCGTTTAGATCAACGTTACAACAACAAAAGATGCAAGCATTACAACCTGAACTTGCTAAGATTCAAGCCAAATATCCAAATTCGAACACAAACCAAGCCGAAAAACAAAGAGTTGCTCAAGAGCAAGCTGCGCTTTATAAGAAGCACAAGATTAATCCTCTTTCACAACTTCTTGTTTTAATAGTTCAATTCCCAGTATTCATCTGTGTTTGGGGTGCTATGCAAGGTTCAGCAGTCCTTTCTTCTGGTGAACTTCTCGGTTTACACCTTTCAACATCAATTATGAATGCTTTGATGAATTTCTCCGGTTGGCCAGCTAACCCAGGTTGGTGGACCGCTCTAGTATTATTCCTCCTCATGGCCGCTTCACAATTCTTATCTATGAAGCTTCCACAATGGGTACAAAATGCTAGAAACAAAAAACGTGGTGGTAGATTAACTAAGAATCCTGCCCAAGATCAACAAAGTAGAACCATGAAACTTGTTAGCTATGTTATGCTTGCAGTTATCATCTTCATGGGCTTCTCGCTTCCTGCTGCAATGGGTGTTTATTGGTTCATCTCCGCTTTAGTGAGCTTAGCTCAATCCTTTATTACTCAAGCAATTATTGCTAATAAAAAACCAAGAAAATAATCTTTAGGAGTATAAATAAATGAAAGAATTTGCTGCAAAAACAGTGGATGAAGCTATTGAATTAGCGTGCAAAGAATTAAATATTGAAGCAACCGATCTTGTCTACGATGTTTTAGAAGAGAAGAAAGGTTTATTCGGTAAAAAAGCCGTTATCAATGTTTATGAATTTGCAGATGTTGTCGCTTTCGCTCAAGAATACATTAAAAATGTACTTGAAAGCCTTGGCATCGGTGAAGTCGGCACAAGCGCATATTTAAACGATGACATTATCCACATTGAAATCGATAGTGACCATAACCCAATCTTAATTGGTAAAAATGGTGTCACGCTTCAATCTTTAAATGAAATCGTTAGACTTGCTGTTTCAGGTAAGTTTAGAAGAAGATATAGAATTCTTCTTGATATTGGAGATTACAAAAATAACAAATATGGACGTGTTGCATCTATCGCAAGAAGAACTGCAAAAGAAGTCCAAAAGACTAAAGTTGATGTCACTTTAGATCCAATGCCATCAGACGAAAGAAGAGTTGTTCATAACGCTCTTAGTAACTTCTCTCACATTATGACCGAATCAAGTGGAGAAGGACGTCATCGCGCTGTCACAATTAAATACGTTAAATAATAATTAGAGCCTTTATTGGCTCTTTTTTGGATTATGTTTGAAACTATTGTTGCTTTAGCAACCCCACCATTAAAATCAGCTTTAGCAATCATCCGACTTTCAGGAGATGATTGTTTTGAAATTGTTAATAAAGTTTTTGATCACGACTTATCTAATATTTCTAAACGCGAGATTTTTCATGGTCATATTGTTAACGAAAACAAAGTCATTGATGAAGTAATGCTACTTGCGTATGTTTCACCTCATTCATTCACTGGTGAAAATTCTATTGAGATTATTACTCATGGATCAATGTTAATTGTTAACGAAATTATTAAACTTCTTTTATCTAAAGGAGCAAGAATGGCTTCAAACGGAGAATTCTCTAGTAGAGCATATCTAAATAACAAACTCGATTTAGTGCAAGCCGAAGCGATTAATGACTTAATTAACGCGACCACTATTGAAGGTAGAGATTTATCTATGCTCGCCTTAAAAGGCGATACATCTGCTTTATTTAGGCCAATTAAAGATAAGATTGGTGAGATTCTTTCTAATATCGAAGTTAATATTGATTATCCTGAATATGAAGATATTGAAGAAGTATCTCGAGAAAAGATTAACGAATACTGCGTTAACATAGTTAATGAACTCAACGAACTTGTGAAAAACGCAGAAAGAAGCAAGCTATATAATGAAGGGCTTAATATCGCGATTGTTGGTAAACCAAATGTTGGAAAATCTTCATTACTTAATGCGTTTTTAAACGAAGAAAAAGCAATTGTTACTGATATCGCAGGCACAACACGAGATGTTGTTGAAGGTGAAATTAATCTTTCTGGAGTTCCGGTTAGATTATTTGACACAGCGGGGTTTAGACAGTCGAGCGACAAAATTGAAGCCATTGGTATTAAGAAAATTAATGATGTTTTATCTAAGGCTGATTTAGTGATTTATGTCGCAGATGAAAATGGAATCGATGTTTCTTTATATAGTGAAATTAAAGATAAAAAGCACATTATTGTCTATAACAAATCCGATAAGATTTCTAAAAAAGATCCTAATGCTTTATATATAAGTGCACTAAATAAGGATATATCTCCTTTAACTAATAAAATTAAAGAAGTAATGGGAATATCTATTAATAAGATTTCTCCATCATTTAATAATTCCAGACAATTAGGACTTCTTGAAAAGATGGTTGAATGTTTGAAAGTCGCTATTAAGGATAATAACGATAATCAACCAATAGATTTAGTTTCGGTAAGTATTATGTCAGCGTACAACGCTGCGCTTGATTTACTTGGTGAAAGTAACAAAAACGATTTAAGTGATGAAATATTCTCTCGTTTTTGTGTAGGAAAATAAAATGATTGATACACATTGTCATATAAATGATCCAGTATATATTTCTAATCCTGAAAAATATGTTTTAGAAGCTAAAGAAGCAGGTGTCACAAAGATGCTTGTTGTGGGTTATGACTTAAATAGCAGTAGAGCCGCCGTTGAAATCGCTAATAGGTTTCCTGATGTATACGCTGCTATTGGAATTCATCCTTCTGAGATTAAAAAAGCTGGTCACAACGATTTAAAAGAAATCGAAAAACTTATCAAAGATAAAAAAGTAATCGCTATTGGAGAAATAGGATTAGATTTTTATTGGGATAAAGATGAGGATGTTAAACGCGAGCAAGCGACATATTTTAAACTTCAAATTGAACTTGCGAACAAACATAAACTGCCAATTGTTATCCATTGTCGTGAAGCTAGTGAAGCCGCTCTTGAATTAATGCAAAAACATAAACCTCATCATGGTGGAATTATGCACTGTTATGCTGGTTCTCTTGAGATGGTTAAAGATTATGCAAAACTAGGATTACTATTTGGATTCGGTGGAGTTGTTACGTTTAAAAACGCCATTAGAGCGAAAGACGTAATCAAAAATATTGATAAGAATTTATATGTTTTAGAAACAGACGCCCCTTATTTAGCGCCTACCCCTCATAGAGGAGAACTAAATCATTCTAAATTCCTTCCTCTTATTGTTGATGAAATCGCTAATTTAAGAGGAATAAGTCCTGAAGAAGTAATCTTAGAAGCTGATAACAATTTTAAGAGAGTATTTAAGTTATGAAGAGAAAGTTAAATGCTATCTTAGTGGTGGAAGGTAAAAGTGATGTTGCCTTCCTATCGAATTATATTGAAGCTGAGTTTGTTACTACAAATGGTTCAGATGTACCAACTAGAACAATCGAATATCTAAAGGAAGCCATTAAAAGTAAAGATGTCATTGTCCTAACTGATCCAGATTTCCCTGGTAAAAAGATTCGCGATGAACTTGATAAAAATATATCAGGATTAAAGCATTGCTTCATAAATAAAGAAAAAGCAATTAAACATGGAAAAGTTGGAGTGGCAGAAGCCGATATTGAAGAAGTTTATGAATCTTTAGAAAATTTGTTTACAAATTTAACTAAACAAAAAGGTTCGATTACATCGAGTGATTTGTATCATTTGGGACTATTGTCCCAACTTGACTCTTCCATTAAAAGAGATAAAGTGGCAAAATCATTACATCTAGGACATTGTAATGGTAAGACATTCTTGAAAAGAATAAATGCATTAAATATATCACTAGACGAACTAAAGGAGGCAATTAATAATGAATGAATTAGAATTCTTTGAAGACATAAAGACTTATAAGTTTCAAGCTAATAGATCATTAGGTCAAAATTTCCTTATTAAATGCGACGTTGCACAGGTTATCTGTAGTCAACTCTCCTTAGAAGATAATGATAATGTTTTAGAAATCGGTTCTGGACTCGGTTCATTAAGTTATTACTTAGTAAAAAACCAAAATGTTAACATCACTTTGATTGATGTTGATGAAAGAATGCTTGTTAAACTCACAAAAGATTTTGGTGGTCTTTCTAACGTAACTGTTAAAAGACAAAATGTTTTAACCGCAAATTTAAGTAGTTACACAAAAATTATTGGTAATCTACCTTACTATATTACTTCTGGAATTATTGAACACATCTTGTTAGGCGCTAAAAATGCGAAAACCATTGTACTTATGACACAAAAAGAAGTCTTAGCGAAATTAATGCCTAACACAAAAGATGTTTCTCCACTTTCTTTATTTTTAAATTATGTCGCTAGTATCGAACCATCAATCATTGTTGGAAGAAACAACTTTGTTCCTGTTCCACATGTTGATTCAGCGGTCTTTAAAATCATTCCAAATGAGAATATTAAAAACGCTAATAATGATTATTTATATAAGCTTATGTGCAAGATATTCCTTCATAGAAGGAAAACAATTCTTAATTGCTTAGCGTCACTTCTTGATGATAAAGCTCTTGCGACTCTAATTCTTAAAGAACTTAAAACTGATATTTCTTTAAGACCAGAACAACTTGGTATTGAATTTTATATCGCTTTATCTAATAAACTTAAATCACTTGATTTTGTTTCTACACCAAAACAAAGAGGTACTCGTCATGTACGTTAAAGCTTACGCGAAGATTAATGCATATTTAGATGTAATTGGAAAAAGAGAAGATGGTTACCATGATTTAGATATGGTTATGCTTCCTCTTGAACTTCACGACTCTCTTCAAGTCACATTTTTACCTTATTCAAATGATTCATATGTAGTGTGTGATCACGTTGAACTACAAGAAACAAAATACAATTTAATTAATCAAACTCTTCTTGAAATGAAGAAACGATATAAAATTAAACAAAATTTCTCAATCATTGTTCATAAAGAGATTCCTATTTCTGCTGGTTTAGGTGGAGGAAGTAGTAACGCTGCTGCAACTATCAGAGCAATTTGCCAACTTCTTAAACTCAAACTTCCCAAGGAAGAACTCCTCGATTTAGCGAAATCTTTAGGTGCAGATGTTCCATTTTGTTTAGATAATGTTCCTGCTAGAGTAAGTGGAATAGGAGAAAACCTAAAACCTATTAAACTTAAAAAGAAATACTATGTATTAATTATTAAACCAGAACAAGGTTTATCCACTAAACACGTCTTTGATTACGCTGATACAATGGAACTTGATCACGGTAACGGAGATAAAGTGGAAGAAGCTTTAGTAAATGGTGATGATACATTACTTGCCCAATCAGTATTCAATTCACTTGAAAAACCATCCATCTCTTTAGTGGGTAAAATTCAAGAAATCAAAGATATGTTCCGCAAAGATGGACTCGATATCGTTTTGATGAGTGGTTCTGGAAGTGCAGTATTTGCTCTTCATGATAATCATGGGCTAATGCAAAAACTATATAAGAAATATGAAAAACAAGGATACGATGTATTCTTAACAAAAACTTTATAAAATGATTTTCTTAGAATGCTTTGGTAAAAACGTCTATATAGATGATGAACTTGCTGGATATATCTCTCCAGAAAGTGGCGATATGTACTCTAGTGGACATAAATTTGGTAGTCTCACTGAATTTGGTGAAATCTATATCCAAGAAGAATATGTTGGCTATATTGAAGATAATGGAGAAATCTATATTAACGAACAAAACGCTGGATATGTTTCTCCAACTGGCGATTTACACTTTGATTCATATTTATTAAAAAGAAAATAATATAAATAAATATATAGGAAGTGCCGTAATTGGCACTTTTTAATATAAAAAAACCACACCCGAAGATGTGGTTAATTTTAGTTTCTTAAACTATTATTTCTTTTTGCTACGAATTGCAGCTTGTGCAGCAGCAAGTCTTGCAACTGGAACACGGAATGGTGAACAGGAGACATAGTCTAAACCTGCATCATGGTAGAATTGGATGGAATTTGGTTCACCACCAGTTTCACCACAAACACCAACGTGGAGGTCTGGTCTTGTTGAACGACCTTCCTTAACGGAAAGTTTGATAAGGCGACCAACACCGTGTTGATCAAGAGTCTTGAATGGGTCTTCTTCCAAGATCTTATTTGCATAATAATCTGGTAAGAACTTAGAGGCATCATCACGGCTGAAACCAAATGTCATTTGGGTTAAGTCGTTTGTACCGAATGAGAAGAATTCTGCTTCCTTAGCAATTTCATCGGAAAGGAGAGCGGCTCTTGGGATTTCGATCATTGTACCAACATGGTATTTTAAGTTAACACCAGCGGCTTTAATGACTTCGTCAGCGGTTCTAACAACAATGTCTTTAACGAACTTGAATTCTTTGAGATCCAAGGTTAATGGAATCATGATTTCTGGTTCGATATGAAGATTGTGTTTCTTGTTAACTGCGATAGCAGCTTTGATGATAGCGCGTGTTTGCATTTCTCCAATTTCTGGATAAGAAACGTCAAGACGGCATCCACGGTGACCCATCATTGGGTTGAATTCGTGGAGATCTTCGATACGTTTATGAATGTATTCGACGCTATGACCAGTAGCTTTAGAGAGTTCAAGAATCTTGTCTTCTTCTTGTGGAAGGAATTCATGTAGAGGTGGATCGAGTAAACGAACGTTAACGTTGAGTTCGCCCATTTCTTCAAATAATCCTTCGAAGTCTTTTTGTTGGAGTGGTTCCATTTCTGCTAAAGCAGCAACTCTTTCTTCTTTTGTTTCAGCAAGAATCATCTTTCTGAAGTGGAAGATTTTGTCCTTATCAAAGAACATGTGTTCAGTACGGCATAAACCGATACCTTGAGCACCGAAGAGTTTAGCTTGGTGAGCATCTCTTGGAGTATCAGCGTTTGCACGAACTTTTAATTTTCTTGCAGCATCAACCCAAGCCATGAGTCTACCAAAGTTACCACTCGATAGGTCTGGTGCGACTTTCTTAATATCGCCTTCATAGACATTACCAGTTGAACCATCAATTGATAAGACATCATCTGGACCATAGACTTTGCCATTAATTGTTAAAGTTCTAGCTTCTTCATTGATTTGTGCAGCAGCACATCCAGTGACACAGCATTTACCCATACCACGAGCAACAACGGCTGCGTGTGATGTCATACCACCGCGCATGGTGAGGATACCTTCAGCGGCGATCATACCAATTAAGTCTTCTGGTGAAGTTTCAGCACGAACTAAGACAACTTTTTCACCAGCGTTATGTCTGGCTTCTGCTTCTTCAGCAGTGAAAGCAATCTTACCTGTACCTGCGCCTGGACCAGCTGGGTTGCCTTTGGCAATCTTGCGAGATTCAGCTTTTGCTAAATCATCTTTATCAAAGTTTGGAAGAAGTAATTTATCGAATGAAACAGGATCAATTCTTAAGACAGCTTCTTCTTCAGTGATTAAACCTTCATCAACCATGTCGCAGGCCATCTTTAAGGCTGCAGCAGGTGTACGTTTACCACTACGGGTTTGAAGGAAGTAGAGTTTACCTTCTTCAACAGTGAATTCCATATCTTGCATATCGCGATAATGGAGTTCCATTTTTTTAATTGTTTCTTCAAATTGGCGATAAACATCAGGCATACGTTTCTTGAGTTCATCAATGTGAAGTGGTGTACGAATACCAGCAACAACGTCTTCACCTTGTGCGTTTGGTAAGTATTCAGCGGATAATTTCTTTTCACCAGTAGCAGCGTTTCTTGAGAAAGCAACACCGGTTCCGGAAGTTTCACCTTTGTTACCGAAAGCCATGGATTGAACGTTAACAGCAGTACCCCAGGAATATGGGATTGAGTATTGCATACGATAGACGTTTGCACGTGGGTTATCCCATGAACGGAAGACAGCTGTGACGGCTTCGATTAATTGAACTTTTGGATCAGTTGGGAATTCTTCACCAAATGTCTTTTTGTAATATTCTTTGTATTTCTTAACGAGTTCCTTAAGTTCTTCGGCAGTAACTTGAGTATCAAGTGTGTATCCTTTAGCAGCTTTTAAGTCATCGAGCATTTTGTCCATGTCGGTACGTGGATGACCTTTAGCAATGTTTGTGAACATAAGGATGAAACGACGATAGCTATCCCAAGCAAATCTTTCGTTACCAGTTTCTTTGATTAAGGCTGCAACTGTGGTGTCATTTAAACCAAGGTTTAAGATGGTGTCCATCATGCCTGGCATAGAGACACGTGCGCCGGAACGAACTGAAACGAGGAGAGGTTTTTGGGATCCACCAAAGTTTTTACCTGTTTGTTTTTCAACTTCGGCAATTCCATCGTAAATTTCTTTTACCAAATATTCTGGTAATTTCTTGCCACTTTCATAGTAAAGTGTGCAAGCTTCTGTGGTGATGGTAAATCCTTCTGGAATTGGCACTCCGATGTGTGTCATTTCAGCAAGACCAGCACCTTTACCTCCAAGAAGCTCTTTGCCTAAGCCATAGGCTTCTTTGAAGTTATATACGTATTGTTTTGCCATATTTTCCTCCTAATTGACAATATAACCTATATGTACGCGAAAAATAATCGCATAAATAATTTATCAAGTGCGCGCGCTTATATCAATAACAAAGTTATTTAAGCGGTTTCAAATCTCGCTATATTTAAGTGTGTTTTTCGTGTATTATGTTTAAGAAGGAAACAGCTATGAAAGAACCACTAATTCTCACAATTGATTTTGGTACTCAATCTGTTAGAGCGGGTTTATTTAATAAAAAAGGCGAGATAGTCGCCATTGAAAAGATTAAATATGAACCTGTATATAATTCACCAAAACCAGGATACGCTGAGCAAGATCCATATTTTTATATAGATTCACTTGCAAAAGCAACAAGACCATTAATTGAAAAAAATAAAGATAAAGTAGATGACATCTTAGGAATTACTATGTCATTCTTTAGAGATTCTCCAGTTATTCTTGATAAAGATAACAAACCTCTTAGACCTGCTATTCTTTGGCTTGACCAAAGAAGATCAGATGCGAAAAGACCACTAAGTTTTGGAAGAAAAACATTATTTAAACTTGTTGGTATGGGTCCAACTATTGAACTTAATAGAAAACGCACAATGGCTCTTTGGATTCAAGAAAATGAGCCAGAGATTTGGGCAAAAGTTGATAAGTACATGAATCTTTCAACATTTGTGACCATGCAATTATTAGGGGACTATGTTGATTCACCTGCTTCTCAAGCCGGACATATTCCAATTTGGTTTAAGAAACGTAAATGGTACAAAGATGGTGCCCTTAAAGGCGAGATTTATGGTGTTGAAAATAAATTACTTTGTAAATTAGTTCCTGTAGGCGAAGTAATGGGTACAATAACTGAGGAAGCAAGCAAAAAGACCGGACTTCCTGTTGGTTTAAAGATGTTTGCGTGTGGTTCAGATAAGTCTGCAGAAACATTTGGATTAGGTGCGATTGATAAAGAAACCGCTGCTGTAAGTTATGGCACTGCTTCGACAGTTGAAATCACAGTTGATAAATATTCGGATGCTGAACCATTCTTACCAGCTTATCCTTCTGTTGTGCCAGGTTATTATAACCTCGAAGTTCAAATCTATCGTGGATATTGGATGCTTAATTGGTTTGCTGATCAATTTGGTACAGCCGAAAAACTTGAAGCTGAAATTCAAAACACTCTTGCAGTAAGCGTTTTAGATAAAGAAATGCTAAAAATTGAACCAGGATGTAATGGCTTAGTCCTTCAACCATATTGGGGACCAGGTCTTAGAAGACCTCTTGCGAAAGGCGCTATTATCGGTTTCAGTGATTCTCATACAAGAATTCACTTATATAGAGCGATTATTGAAGGTATTGCCTTTGCACTTCGCGAAGGTATGGAATTCTTCGAAAAGAAAAGAACTCATAAGAAAGTAAAAAGAATTCGTATTTCTGGTGGAGGATCACAAAGTGATGCCATCTGTCAGATTACTGCAGATATCTTTGGACTCCCTGTTTCAAGAATTCAAACTTATGAATGCTCTTCATTAGGTTGTGCGATGGCGGGATTCCTCGCTGCAAAAGAATTTTCTTCTCCACAAGAAGCTGTTAACGCAATGGTTCATCAATCAATTGAATTTAAACCTAATTTAGAGAATCATCGAAAATATGAATATCTATATAATAAGGTTTATATGAAGATGTTCCCTCAACTTAAAAATATTTACTCTGATTTGAAACATTACGAGAAATTAATTGAGGAAAAGAAAATATAAGAAAAAAAGGTACGATAATTTCGTACCTTTTATCTCCGATAAATATCTATTGTTTTAAGACAAAATCTTTAAACTCATTCGCAGATTTTAAATCTTTAAAAGTTGCGAAATAGAAGTCATCACCCATTGCTTCTCTAATACCTTTTGGATAGACCCCAACTTCTTTAATATTTTCATGATATTTATTCATGATGTCTTCTTTTGAATGGGTATATTGTTTATTGTTATGTCTTGCAACTGACATAGCGATATATTTTTCTCTATTTAAATCTTCTTTCGACTGGTTAAAGCAAATAACATCCGCGTAAATTTTGTAATAGTTCGCATTTATTGCCATACATAGTAAATCAGGAGTGTTTCCACCAGGAGAACGCATATTTGTCTCAAGCGCAATAATGTCTCCCGCTTTTCCTAAACCTTTTTTGGCTTTCTTCAATTTAAAGAATTCGATGTGGAAACATCTTTTAGAAATTCCAAAAGTTTTGACGACTGATTCACCTAGTTTTCTAAAACTTTCTGGCATAGATGCATCGGCATAATAATAGACATCTTTATTTTCATTAACAACTTCAGCGATTGGAGTTGGGAAATGTTCATTAATGCATATAACAACATTTCCGTCTATGTCACATATTCCATCAAATGACATGAGTTCACCATCGATATATTCTTCCATGATGTATGTTGTTTCTAAGTTAGAGTTATGGAAATTTCTTAATTCCTCTTCGTTAGAAATTTTGTATGAATGAGCGGCACCTACACCATTATCCGGTTTAACAAAAAGTGGATATCCAACTTCTTTGGCGAACTCAAGTGATTTTTCTAATGAAGAAACAAGAATATATCTAGCAGTTTTTGCGCCAGCTTTTTGGAAATATTCTTTCATTTTAGATTTATATTTAATCTTTTCCATATCCTTTGGATAAAATCCAGTATCAATACGGAAAATTTCACGGAAATATGCATCTTGTTCAAGCCAATATTCATTATTGGATTCAAGGAAATCGATGTGGCCATATTTATCCGAAAAATATTGAAGAGCTTTTCTCATCTCTTCTTTATTAGATAAAGATGGTAAATAGTAATATTCAGTAATGTAATTTCTTAACTCTTCATTTGTGTCAAAGTATGGAGTGTCTCCAATACCAAGAACATTCGCGCCATTTTCTTTTAATGCACGAACAAATTTTGAATATATTGTTGGGAAATTAGGGGATATAAACACAAAATTCATACGCGACTCCTTTTTCTAAATAGCTCAACAATAACATCTGGGTCTTTAATAATGACCTTTGAATTTTTGTTGAGGAGATATTGTAGACTCATTCCCTTAAAAATAAATAAGAAAGCGTTTGCAATGTCTTTTGGATCTCCTCCAGTGACATCTCCTTCTTTTTGACCTCTTTTAATTAAATAAATTAGAGTTTCATATAGTGAATCTTTGCCTTCTTCATTAATAATTAAGGAAATAAAACAAATATTATGAATCTCATTAAAATTTGTAATTAAAGTATTTGTGATATGTTTAAGCCCATCAAAAGCATACATTGATTTAAAGTTCACAAATAACGCTTCTTTAAGTGATTTATATGTTAGAGATTTAAGCAACTCAGAATATATTTCATCAACATTTTTAAAATAATGATAAATAAGTCCATGTGAACACTTCGCATTTTTACATATCGAATCTATCGAAACTTTTTCTTTGCTATGAATAGCAAAAAGAGGCAGCGATGCCTCTAGTATGGACAATTTTCTTTCGTCCTTCATTTGTTTAAATTGAAGTGGACGTCTAGGCATTATCTATTTCCTTATTTGTTACTTCGTTATTCTTTTTGTTCGCTAGTCTAAGTAATAAATATGATGCGATTGCTCCAACGAAGAATAACGGAATTCCAAGAGCAAGTTCGATTGGGTTATTAATCACTCCAGCATATGAAGTAGTGTTACTTGTTGCGTATCCTTCCCAAATATCTAAATTAAGGAAGATTGCTGGAAGTGAACCCACAACAAATCCTAGAATTCCATAGAATGTAATAACGCGGTGTTTATTAAGTAAATATTTCACGAGTCTCGCAACTAAGAAGAAGCCAACGACAATTCCTAAGATAAAGCATCCGATTAATCCAAGATGTTGACCGAATTGATCGTTTGTGTTCTTCAAAGAAGAAAGCAGTTCTAAAAGTGGTTGATAAAAACCAATGACCATAAGTAGCATTGATCCAGAAATTCCAGGAGCAACTAAAGCAAAGGAAGATAATATTCCAATTGGAATCATGACAAAGTACATATAGACTTTTGGATTTAATAATTCGGAAGTCACTCCAACATAACCTTGTGTTTGGAAATAGAATGATAATAAAGCAATTCCCACCACTAAAAGTAATGCGATAGTAAACGTTACAATATATGGCGCTTTAATACGTTCATTTCTAACTTCTAGAGAGATACTTGGAATACTTCCTAAAATAAGACCTGCAAATAAAGAAACAATAGAGAATAAAATATATGTAAAAGCAAGTTTTACTCCAAAAAAACCTGCAACAACTCCAATAATTATTCCGATTCCGATTGGAAGTAAAATTAAGAAACTTTTAACAAAACTCCTAAACAAAGAGGAGATGGCATTAACCATTTTGTCATATATCTTTGTGACTAACGCGACTGTACCACCAGAGACACCTGGAATGATACAAGCTAAACCTATTCCAATACCTTTTAGTAAATCAAATATCCAATTTTTAAACTTGTTCATAACTCTTAAATTATATATTCCAAATATTTTTATTGGAATAATTAAATATAATTTATATTTGTGATATAATCACCACAATATGAAACTTATTGTAGGACTAGGAAATCCAGGTAAAGAATATGAAAATACCAGACATAATTCTGGTTATTTAACTATTGATTCTTTAGCGGATTCTCTTCAAGTTGAATTTGATAGAGAAGGTTTTTCTGGAATCTACACAAAATTTAAAGTTGATGATGAAGATGTTGTTTTACTTAAACCAACTACATTCATGAACTTATCAGGGAAATCAGTTTTAGAAGCAAAGCAATTCTTTAAAGTTGATTTAGAAGATATTCTTATCATTTATGATGATATGGCAATTAAAGTTGGAGATATTCGCCTACGTTTAAAAGGTAGTAGCGGAGGTCAAAAAGGTATCCAAAATATTATTGATTTACTTGGCACAAGCGATATCAAAAGAATTAGAGTTGGTATTGGCGAACCTGAGTTTAGTGCAATCGATTATGTCTTAGGAAAACCAAAAGGTGATGAACTAATTGATTGGAAGCGTGGAATCGATAAGGCTTCTAAGGCTGCAAAAGAATTTGTACTTGGTGTCTCCTTTAGCAAAATTATGAGCAAGTATAATGGTGGTGATAATAGTTGAGTAAAAACCTATTAGAAATCTTAGAAAATGATGATGCCGTTACCTCCCTCCTAATGAAAAGAGGGAATTTTTGCGTTGATGATTCTATAGGAATTTCTCTGCTTGTCGCTAGCGCTTTTAATAAAGAGAAAAAGAGCATTTTACTACTAACATCTAGCCTATATTCCGCTCAAAGGATAGCGGACTTTATGTCTTCTTTAGTGGGAGAAGAAAACATTTTACTTTTCCCTGCGGATGATGTTCTTAGGTGCGAGCTTGTTACTTCTTCAAAAGAATTTTTAGCCCAACGATTATTTGTCTTAAATGAAGCACTTAAAAAAGAAAAGAAAATAGTTATCGCTCATGCATCGTCTGTGTTATTACCTCTTGTGTCCATTAATCAATTTAAAAATTCAGTCTTCAAAATTAATGTTGGAGATCAAATTAATATTGATGAACTCAAACGAAAGCTAGTTGAATACGGTTATCTGCTAGTTCCAAAAATTGATCAATCTTTAGAAGTTGCGTCTCGTGGAGATATTCTTGATATATTTCCAGTTAACTATACCTCCCCAATTAGAATCGAATTATTTGGAGATGAAGTTGAATCAATTCATTATTTTGATATTGGTTCTCAATCTTCTAATGATGCGCTTGATTGTGTAGAAATTATTCCTGCAAACGATTGCTTATTTACCGAAGAAGAAATATCAAAGTTTAGAAAGAATATTGATGAACAACTTATCAAAGATAAAGAATTACTTGATGACGAAGCTTATTCGCTTTTAAAACAAACTGTTGAACTTGATTATGAGAAAATTTCTTCTCACTTATTTCACCCGCGCTCATATAAATATTTCCAATATATAAAAAGAGATATAGCGACCTTAATTGACTATGTTGATCCAGAACTTCTAATTGTGAATAATGATAAGCAATTTAAGACATCGTGTGATTTAACGCTTTCGGAAAGTAGTGAATATTTTAATTCACTTGTGAAAGAGGGAAAACTTCTTTCTCATCAAGAAATGTATCTAAAAGTCGATAGAGTACTAAAAAATCACGACATAATTAAAACTCGACCATTTTATGAAAATTCAAAAGATATTCATTTTAATATTCATCCAATCGTATTTTCTAAGACCACATTATCTAATCTCGATATTATTGTTAACTCATATTTAGAAAGTAATAAGAAGACTGTTATCGCTTTAGCGAGTAAACAGCAAATCGAAGCTGTCACTAATCTATTAAAAGAAGAAAATATTGATTATGAATATTTAGAAGGTCTCAGTATACCTACTAAAAAACTAGGTATTACTCTTTTCCCACTGGTAGAAGGCTTTGAACTTCCTGAATATAAATACGCTTTTATCTCTAGTAAAGAGTTATTTGGTTATCAATCAAAAGGTGCGACCTACTTAAATAGATTTAAAGAAGGCACCATTATTAAAAACTTCGAAGAACTTAAACCAGGTGACTATGTTGTTCACGAGCAATATGGTATTGGTAGATACTTAGATGTCAAAACTTTAGAGTTTGATGGTAAGCACACTGATTATTTACATATTCAATATGCCGGCACAAATGTAATTTATATACCTCTTTCTCAATTTAGAATGGTGAGGAAATATGCAGGTAGAGAAGGCGCTGCGCCCAAACTATCTAATCCAAATGGAAAAGAATGGGAAAAGACCAAGAAACATATTAAAGAGAGAGTCAACGAACTCGCAGATAGACTATTTAAATTATATAGTGAAAGAGCAACTCAAGAAGGCTTTGCCTTCTCAAAAGATGACGAATTTCAAAATCAATTCGAAAGTGAATTTCCTTTTGAACTCACAAAAGATCAAGATCAAGCCGTTAAAGAAATTAAAAAAGATATGGAATCTCCGCACGCAATGGATAGGCTTCTTTGTGGTGATGTCGGATTTGGAAAAACAGAAGTTGCTTTTAGAGCAGCGTTTAAAGCGATTGAAAACGGGAAACAAGTCGCAATTCTTTGCCCAACTACTTTGCTTGCAAAACAACATTATGAAAGAGCGAAAGAAAGATTCTCTGGTTATGGAGTGAAAATTGCAATTATCTCTAGACTTGTGCCTGAAAGCGAACAGAAAGATTATATGAAAAGAATCGCAAGTGGAGAGATTCATCTTGTGATAGGAACACATCGTTTACTTTCTAAAGATTTTTCATTTAAAGATCTTGGATTACTTATTGTTGATGAAGAGCAACGTTTTGGTGTTGAACAAAAAGAAAGAATTAAAGAACTAAAAACTAATGTGGATGTTCTTTCATTATCTGCAACACCAATTCCTAGAACGCTTCAATTGTCACTTATCGGAGTTAGGCCAGTGTCGCAAATACAAACTGCTCCAAATAATAGATCCACAATTCAAACTTATGTCGCTCCATTTAATTTTGCGGTTGCAAAAGAACTTATGGAAAGAGAATTATCTAGAAAAGGACAAGTCTTTTACGTTTATAACGTAGTAAGTTCTATTTACCATGTTGCTGAAAAGATTCAAAGAGCGATTCCTAGTGCAAGAGTGGGAGTGGTTCATGGCCAGATGAATAAAGACGATATAGATGACGTAATGGAAAGATTTTATTCTGGCGAAATTGATATCTTAGTAGCGACATCAATTATTGAAAATGGTATCGATGTTCAAAACGCTAATTTGATGATTATTGAAGATGCAGATAAGTTTGGTCTTGCTCAGCTTTATCAAATTAAAGGTAGAGTTGGTAGAGGTAATAGAATTGCTTATGCTTATCTATTCTATAGAGAAGGAAAAACCCTCAACAAGTCCGCTGAAAAGCGTCTAAAAGCTATTCAAGATTTTGCTGAACTTGGTAGTGGATATAAGATTGCCCAAAGAGATTTAATGATTCGAGGAGCAGGTGATATTCTTGGTCCAGAACAGGCTGGATTCATTGATTCAATTGGTCTTGATTTATATCTAAAACTTCTCAATGAAGTAATTGAAGAAAAGAAGACCGGTGTTGCTAGTGAGCCACCTCGACCAGTTAAGATGTTTTCGGTTGATGCTTACATTCCTGATAGTTATGCATCAAGCGAAGATAAGATTGAACTATATCAAGAAATTGACTCCGCTAAAGACGAAAAACAACTCAAAGATATTTCTAGAAAGATGAGAGATATCTATGGTCGACTTCCTGGCGAAGTTAAATTACTTCTTCAATCAAAGAAGATTGATATTTTACTTTCTAAAGAAGAATTTGATTCTGCTAATGAATATTCTGATTGTATTGAAATCAAATTATCAAAATCATTCTCGAATATTAATGGTATAGGTGCATCTTTATTTGAAATCCTTGAACCATATATTGATAAAGTTAAACTTACATACATTCAAAAAGTTCTTAAACTCCGATTAGCGAAAGAAGATAACTGGATTTTAGATTTAGAAGTCATCCTTGAATGTATCGATGAGCTATATAAGAAGGCTAAAAAATGAGACTGGATAAATATTTAAAAGTATCTCGCATTATTAAGCGTAGAGTCATCGCGAAAGAATACATTGATAGAGGACTAGTAAAACTTAATGGAAAGATCGCGAAAGCAAGTTCACTAGTCAATATTGATGATACTTTAGAAATCGCTTTTAAAAATGAGACTAGTTATTATAAAATAATAAATATATTCGAAAGCGCGACTGAAGAAAAAGCCAAAACAATGTACCAAAAGGAGGAAAAATAAAATGTTATTCAATTATAAATTTGATAAAAATGAAACATATTTATTAGCATGTTCTTTTGGCCCTGATTCAATGGCCCTTTTCGATATGCTTTTAAAACAGAACGCGAAGATTGTGTGTTGCCATGTTAACTATCATAAACGTGGAATAGATAGTGATAACGAAGAAAATAATCTACGAAAATATTGTGAAGAACATAATGTTCCTTTTGAAGTCCTTGATGCTAGAACAATTAAAAAAGAAGGTAACTTCCAAGAATGGGCGAGAGAAATTCGCTATATGTTCTTTGCTCAAATGTATGCAAAATATAATGCTAAAGGTGTTTTTATTGGTCATCAACAAGACGACTTAATTGAAACATATATTATGCAAACTCGTCGTGGAGGTAGAGTAGAAGAATATGGCCTAAAAGAAGTCTCTCAAATGAGAGGAATGACTATAATCAGACCACTTTTAAAATACACAAAAGGAGAACTTGCTTTCTACGATAGAGAAAATCAAGTTCCTTATGCTATTGATAGTTCAAATCTTTCAAACGATTATACAAGAAACCAAATTAGACATGATATTATCGATAAACTTTCAACAATGGATAGAGAACACTTCATTCAAGAGATTCAAAAAATGAATCGAGAACAAGAAGATTTTGAAGAAGAACTCAAACAAAAAGTAACAATAGATTCATCGTTAGATATTCGCACAATCATCGCTTTAAATAAGAGAGAATTTAAAGAAGTTTTGATTAAATTTGTAAACACTCTTGACACTCATGTTGATTTATCAGATGGCTACATTTCTGAGATTAGAAAAATCTGTCTATGCGATAAACCAAATGTCACATTAAAACTCGCTGATAACGTTTATTTACTCAAAGAGTATGATGTTCTTATTATAGCTTCTTCTATTGAACCTGATTCATATTCATATAGGATTGCGGAACCATCATCATTTTCGTGTCCACAGTTCGATTTAGATTTCTCCGCTGGAGCGAGCGATAGAAATATCTATCCAAGCTCTTATCCATTAACGATTAGAAGTGCGAAAGATGGAGATAATTATCAAGTTGGACCTAACCTATGTTCTGTTAAGCGTCTATTTATAGATTGGAAGATGCCATCTAGACTTAGAAAGTCCTGGCCGGTTATCGTTGATCGAACTGGAAAAATCATATACATTCCACGTTATCGTAAGAATTATGTAGATAATCACGACTCGAAATTTGTTATAAAAATTTCATAACACATTAATTATTAATTACAATTTATTGCGTTTTGCTACCATTTGTTCAAAGTAATCTTTATAATTACTTTACGATTACTCGCTAATTCAAAACGCTAATTACTTTAGGAGGCTATACCTATGGAAAATGAACAAAGACCACGCCGAAGTATACTTGGAATGATCATTCCATATCTTTTAATTGCTGCCGCAATGGGACTTTTTGTTTGGCTCATTGTTTCTCAAAATACATCAAATGTTACTGAATGGCACTCAAATACACTTTATGATCAACTTCAGAATAACTATGTTATAACCGCAAATGTTTATAACAAAGACACCTGTGTCACCGTTTCTGGTAGAGCAGTTGCGAAAACTGAAGCTAATCCTGCTGATACAAGTAAACAATTCGCCTATACTGTTACAGTTGATAAACCATATTGGAACTCTGATATGGGTTATGACTTAAATGGTGATGGTGTTAATGATGGTAACTACTGCGATTTATTTAAAACTAGCATCAAATCTTATATTGATAGAGTTGGTAACGCTAATATCGCAAGCGATAAGAATGCCTATATGGCTGATCATTTCGCATTTGAAACCAACTGGTTTGAAACATGGGGACCAACCATCATTATTTCTGGTGTAACTATCCTAATTGCAATCTTCTTATTCTCTAGACTTGCTGGTTCAGTAGGTAGGGAAAATAACAAAGCTCTAGACTTCAATAAGAGCCGCGCTAGAAGAGTTGAAAACTCTAAAGTTAGATTCTCCGATGTCGCTGGTTGCGATGAAGAAAAAGCTGAAATGCAAGAAGTTGTTGAATACTTAAAAGACCCTAAGAAGTTCGCTAAATTTGGTGCGAAGCTTCCAAAAGGTATCCTTTTAGTTGGTAATCCAGGTACTGGTAAAACATTACTTGCCAAAGCCGTTGCTGGAGAAGCAGGAGTTCCATTCTTCTCAATCTCTGGTAGTGACTTTGTCGAAATGTTTGTCGGTGTTGGTGCAGGACGTGTTAGAGACATGTTTAGAAAAGCTAAACAAGCTGCCCCTTGTTTAATCTTCATCGATGAAATCGACGCTGTCGGTCGTCAAAGAGGTGCCGGTTTAGGTGGTGGAAACGATGAACGTGAACAAACACTTAACCAACTATTAGTTGAAATGGATGGTTTCGAAGATAATTCAGGAATCATTGTTATTGCCGCTACTAACCGTGATGATGTTCTTGATCCAGCCCTTCTAAGAGCAGGACGTTTTGATAGAACAATTACTGTTTCCCTTCCTGATAAAGCGGGACGTGAAGCTATCTTTAAAGTTCACGCTAGAAACAAAACTCTTGCACCAGATGTTGATTTTGCTGCACTTGCTAAACGCACAGTCGGTTTCTCTGGTGCAGATATTGAAAATATCTTAAACGAAGCTGCTATCTTAGCAGTTAGAGGAAATAAATCTGCAATCACAATGCAAGATATCGACGAAGCTATCGATCGTAGAATTGCTGGTCCAGCTAAATCAAGCAAAGGTTTAAGTGAAAAAGAAAGAAAACAAGTTGCATACCACGAAGCTGGTCACGCAATTATTGGACTTAAACTTGAACACTCTGATAAAGTTCAAAAAATCACTATCATCCCTCGCGGAAGAACTGGTGGTCATGTCTTAATGACACCTGAAGATGATAGATTCCTTCTTACTAAAACTGAACTTGAAGCTCGAATTGTTGGCTATTTAGGTGGTCGTTCCTCTGAAGAAGTATTCTTCAAAGATGTCTCCACTGGAGCGTCTAACGATATTGAAGTTGCAACAAGAATTGCTCGTCTTATGGTAACTGAATATGGTATGTCTTCACTTGGACCTATCCAATATGAAAGAGATACAGGTTCTGTCTTCCTTGGAAGAGATTACACTTCAACTCAAAAGAATTTCTCAACTCAAATTGCTTTTGAAATCGATACCGAAGTTAGAAAGATTATCGATGAAGCTCACAAATTAGCATTAAAGATAATTAAAGAAAACAAAGATGATGTTATCTTAATTGCTGAAACTCTTCTTGATAAAGAAACAATTACCGCTGAAGAAATTTCTTATCTCCTTGAACATCGTAAACTTCCAGAAGTTAAAGCTCCTGAAGTTAAAGAAGTGAAAGAAGAAAACGCTATAGAAAAACCAGTTGAAGAAAAAGCGGAATAAAATTTGGGAGGGTAACCTCCCTTTTTTCATGCGCACATTTTGTTTAGAATAATTATGAAATGAAAAGCACTTTTCTTATACAAAAAAGAATTGATATTGGTTTATCTCAAGCTTCTATCGCGGATGTCTTGGGATATTCAACCCAAACAATATCATTGTGGGAAAACGGTAAAAGTACCCCGAGTCTACCTATATGGGGTAAATATGCATCGCTTTTAAAAATTGATTTAGAGAGTTTTCTTTTTGACAAAGATAAGAAAGATAATTCTAACTGTGACACATATATCTTTGATGTTGAGCGTTTTTCAAATAATCTTTGCATATTAAGAAAAAAGAGAAAAATAACCCAAACATCTTTAGCAAGAGCGATTAATACAAATGTAATTTCCATCATTAGATTTGAAAAAGGAATGTCGTTCCCAACATTAAATCAATTTATATCTCTTTGTAATTTCTATCATAAAAGTGTTGATGAACTATATTTCGCTATATCGATTAAGAAAACAGATGAAAAAAAGAAAAAGAAAATTTTTCTTCCAATTTTCATTCCTATTGTCGTAACAATAACTGTCGGAGGAATTACAGCAGGGGTGGTTATTTCAAATAATAAACAAAACAAAATTAATGGAGACAAGAATGTTGCAACAGAAACGCCAACACCTTCGGGTAATGAACCACCTCAAAATGATCCTTATGATTTAGGTAATTTCGTGAATTATGGAATGTATCCTCAATCACATGTATCCGATATTTCTCGTATTAATCAATTAAACTTATTAACAACACCTAATAGTGCCGGTTACTACGAATATGAAGGAGAATATTATCTTAAAGAGACATCTCATTTAGTGGAAGAATCTTCGAGAATTGATGGAGGTTGTTATTTTAATGATAACTCTGCAATTATTGATGGCACTGAATATTGGTTTAAAGTTGATCCAATTAAATGGAAAGTTGTAGGCGAAGATGAAACATCTTATACATTATTTTCTGATTTGATTTTAGACGCTTCGTTGTATTCAAGTGGCGAAGGAAAATCTAACAATTATGTATCATCTGAATTAAGACAGTTTTTAAACAATGATTTTTGTAATAAAGCATTTTATGGTGTTGATTTACCTTTGGTAAGTGATGTTGATAATTCTTTGGCAAGTACAGGTGATAGCGTCAATCATTACACATGTGAAAATACTTCCGACAGAGTATTTGCACCCAGTCGTGTTGGTCTTGGATATATAAGTGGATATGATCCCGATGCAGATATCAAAAGAGAAAATAGAAAAAAACTGACAAGTGAATATGTTCGAATAAAAGCAAACGCATATTCAGATTACTCCGGACAATATTGGACAAGGACTCCAAATCCTAATGAGAGCACTAAATCGTACATTGTTGACCATACTGGGGGAATTGTAAATATTTACTATGTTGATTCAATTTACGGCATTGCTGTCTGTCCAATGATTAGAATCGCAAAATAAAATATAAGTTTTATAAAAGTTAGAAGACTATCAATGAATGATAGTTTTTCTTTATATATTTGCTACTAGACAGTGATGTGTAAAACATCAAATGATACAAAGGTGGATATTATATGGAAAACAAAGTTTCTGAAGAAGTAATTTCTAATGAAAAGGTTTCTAATGAAGCAATTTTTGACGAAGAAATACTTATTGGAACCACAAAATTTAAAAAAGCCGAAGTTGAAGAGGTTGGCAAAAGGCTAGCGAGTAGAAAAACTAACAAACTTCGTTGGACCGGCGCTGCGTTTTTAAGTGCTGGATTAACATTTTTACCTATTGGGATATTTAATTTACCTACTTCGGGCGGTGTCGGCTTGATAGTTATTGGTGGAATCCTATTTGTTCTTGGATTAATTTTCTTTCTAACATCATTTAAAAAGCGCGATCCAATTAGATTCGGTACAAGATATTATCAAAGACAACTCGTCATTCCTAATGCACAAATGGCAGGAATTGGTCAACCAGGAATTTTAAATGGCAGAATCATTCAATTATCTAGAAAACCATTAGTGAGAATTATTTTTAATGGGGACGATAACAAACTTCAAATTTTCTCTGAAAGAAGATATTCAAAAATTTATTCTAAAAGCGAAGTTCTTGATTATGAACTTAGAGTGGATAATGAAGTTGTTATTACATCCGCAACCAAAAAAGGTATGGGCAAATCCATTGCTTTGGGCGCAATTGGCCACGCCTTATTCGACACTGGTGGCGCAGGTATGATGGCAGGCGGAATGGCTGCAAGTCAAAAGACTAAATCATCACAAAAAGAAATTCATCATTATACTTTGCTCATTAAAGTTAACGATATAAATAGAGCTTCTTATTATATGCCAATCGATACAGTCCAATTGGCGGAAGAAGTAATAACAATTTTAGATATCATCATTGGCAAAGGCAAACCAAAAGAAATCGAAGAACAAGTTGAAACAAACCCAGTTCAAAAAGAAGAAAAAATTGATAAATTCGCTGAAATTAAAAAATACAAGGATTTACTCGATTCGGGCATTATCACCGAAGAAGAATTTGAACAAAAGAAAAAAGAACTTTTGTAAGACTTTTTAACAACAAATCTCTTTTTACAGAAGAACGAATTTGCGTTGGCAATTTCAAATATTACTTGTTTAAAGGCAAAAATATCAAAAACTTTAAAAATATTCGTTTTATTTTAAATGAGTTCTTTACCAAATAATGAATAATAAAGATGTCGACAAATTAGGTGCACCTCTTCATTTAAGGAGAGACCACAAGATGAAAGTCTATAAAGGACAAGGACTTCTTTATATTTTCAATATGCTTATTAATCAGCGTCAAATTAAAAAAAGCGATGTTATGGAAGAACTTCAAATTACAGAATTAACTTTTTGGAGATATATTCAAGAAATAAAAGCTTTTATATATAATTTTAATTTACCTTATGAACTTGTTTATGATAGGTTTTTAGACATATACAAGTTGACTGGTAATTAGCAAGCATTTATCATATTTTCGGCAATTCGAGATCGAGTCGAATTAATGAGAATGTGGAACATTAAAAATCTAAAAATTCAATCACGCGTTGTCCTTGCTCCTATGGCAGGGATTACCTCTTTAGCCTACCGCGAATTCATGAAACCATTTGGTGTTGGAGTGTCCGTCACAGAGATGGTTTCTGATTATGGTTTGGTCTATGGAAATGAGCATACTTTTGACTATATCAAAACGAGCGATATTGATAATCCTGTTGGAGTCCAATTATTTGGGCATGAAGCAGATGTAATTATTAAAGCTATGCAGATAATTATCGATAGTGGAGCGAAGTTTGATTTTTTTGATATTAACTTAGGTTGTCCAGTTCATAAAGTTACGAATGGTGGAAGTGGTTCTGCCATGCTTAAAGACACAGAAAAATTACGTGAATTCATGAGCAAAATCGTGAAGTTTTCACCTAAGCCTGTGACCGCAAAAATTAGACTTGGCTGGGATGATAAACATCTTAACTTTAAAGAAAATATTAAAGCCCTTGAAGAAGCTGGAGTAGCGATGATTGCAATCCACGCTAGAAGCGCAAAACAAATGTATGCTGGAGAACCCAATTTTGAAATTCTTAGAAATCTAAGAGATGAGATGAAAGTTCCTCTAGTAATCTCAGGAAATATATTTACTTTAGATGATGCGATTAGAGCACTAGAAATCACTCACGCTGATGGGGTGATGGTGGCTCGTGGAGGAGTAGGTAATCCTAACTTAATTAAACAGATAGATACCTACTATAAGACTGGTGAAAGAATTAAAGAACCTTCTATAGAAGAAAACGCTCAAAATCTCATCAAATTCATGGATATGTTAATCGAAGAAAAAGGTGAATATCGAGCGATGAAAAATCTAAGAGGAATTGCTCCTAAATTTTTCTCCAATTATCCAGGTAGCAAACAACTTAAAAACGAGATTGCTCAAACAATAAATACTAGGGATGATTTGCTAACAATTCTCAAAAATCATAACCTAATTAACTGATAAATATTATTCCGTTGTATAGCAACGGGATTATGTTATACTTATGTGGCGAGGTTTACCTATGGAAGAAAAACTTACTGATCAAGAATTAGCTAGACGTGCTAAATTAGCAAAATATCAAGAACTTGGTGTTGACCCTTATGGTCAAAAGTTCGAAAGAACTGATACTGCAAAATCAGTTCATGAAAAATGTGATTCAAAAACTGACGAAGAACTTGAAGCAAACCATGTTTATGTGACACTTGCAGGACGCATTATGTCACTTAGACGTATGGGAAAAGCTTCATTTATGAACATTAAAGATGTGACTGGTTCAATGCAAGTTTACATTGGAATTGATGTCGTTGGAGAAGAAGCATATAACATCTTTAAACTTGCGGATATCGGAGATATCGTTGGAGTTTATGGACGTGTTATGAGAACACGCACTGGAGAAATGACTGTTAGATGTGAAAAGTACACTCATTTAACAAAATCACTTCGTCCACTTCCAGAAAAATTCCATGGTTTAACTGATGTTGAAGAAAGATATCGCCATCGTTATGTTGATTTAATCATGAATGATGAAGCTAGAAAGATTGCACTTGCTAGACCAAAAGTTATTCGCGCTATCCAAAACTATTGTGATTCACAAGGTTTTACGGAAGTTGAAACTAGTGTTCTTTCTCCAATTTTAGGTGGTGCCTCTGCTAGACCATTTATCACTCATCATAACGCCTTAAATAAAGATTTCTATTTAAGAATCGCGACTGAGATTTCTTTAAAGAAACTCATTGTTGGTGGTCTTGAAAGAGTCTATGAAATTGGACGTCTCTTCCGTAACGAAGGAATGGATACAAAACATAATCCAGAATTCACCACAATTGAACTTTATCAAGCGTATGGTGATCTCCAAGATATGAGACATTTATGTGAAAATCTCTTTAGAGAAGTTGCTTTAAAAGTTTGTGGCACAACAAATATTCCTTATGGAGATAAAACTCTTGATTTAGGTAAACCATTTGGTTGGAAGTCAATGGTGGAAGTTGTCAAAGAAGCAACTGGTGTTGATTTCTCTAAATCTATGTCTTATGAAGACGCTCTTGCTTTAGCAAAGAAACATGGAGTGGTCATTGAAAAACATATGAACACAGTTGGTCATATTATCAATGCCTTCTTTGATCAAAAATGTGATCCATATCTACAAGAACCAACATTCGTTCACTCCTATCCAATTGAAGTTTCTCCATTAACCAAAAAGATGAAAGATAATCCACTTTTCACAGATAGATTTGAATTATTTATCGGTGGAATGGAATATGGAAACGCTTATAGCGAACTTAATGATCCAATTGATCAAAAAGAAAGATTTGAAAAACAACTCGAAGCTAAAAAACTTGGCGATGAAGAAGCAAGTGAAATGGATGAGGATTTCCTTGAAGCACTTGAATATGGTATGCCACCAACTGGTGGTATCGGTATCGGCATTGACCGTTTCGTCATGCTTATGACAAATCAAACAAGCATTCGTGAAGTCATTCTCTTCCCATGCATGAGAGATTCAAATAAGTAACATTTGATGCTGAAATAAAGACAAACATTAGTCCTCTCGTAGGACTTTTGTTTTATATTTTTGAACCCTTTTTATGATTTTTACCCCAATAAAGTATTAGGAGGGAAAAGTAAAATAGTGGTCAAATCGAATAATTTTCTTATGTAGCCTACATGTGTGTACGTTTAGACTTGATTTAAGGTTGAAATTATATATAATTACTAACGCGAGAAATCGCGATATTCTCTCTACTATTAGTGAATAATAGTCAGAAGACCAAAGGGAGGTGTGAATATGAAAAAGTACGAAATTATGTATATCTTAAAGGCTGATCTTGAAGAAGCAGCCCGCAAGGCAGAAATCGAAAAGCTTCATTCTATTCTAGAAGTTAGAGGCGGCAAAGTCTCTAAAGTTGATGACTGGGGTGTCAAAGAATTTGCTTACCCAATCGATGATATGACCAAAGGTTATTACGTCGTCATCAAAGTAAGTGCAGACCAAGAAGCTTTAGATGAGTTTAAACGTCTATCAAAAATCGACCAAAACGTTGTACGTCATCTTATTACAGTCGATCAAGACTAATAACTTAAGGAGGATTAATTATTATGATTAATCGTGTTATTTTAGTAGGACGCTTAACTCGCGATCCAGAATTACGCAGAACATCAAACGAAACTCCAGTTGCATCATTTACACTCGCTGTCGATGACCGCACTAGAGATGCAGAAGGAAATTCTACAACTTCATTTATCGGTGTTACTGTATGGAATAATCAAGCAGACAATGTGGCAAAATTCTGCCGCAAAGGTGCACTTGTTGGAGTAGACGGTAGACTCCGTCAACGCTCCTTCGAAAGAAGAGATGGAAGCAAAGGATCAGTTATCGAAGTTATCGCAGATTCTGTTCAATTCCTCGAACCTAAAGGAACAAGAGAAATTCCTAATGAAGAATTTATCCCTGATGAAGTTCCAGCAGATGATAGCAAGAATCTAGATTCAATCGATGTCACTGATGATGATCTTCCATTCTAATTAGAAAGGAATTTATTATGGCTTTTAAGAAAATTAGACCTCATAAAAAGGTATGCTATTTCACAAAAAACAAAATCGCATATATTGATTACAAGGATGTTGAACTTTTAAAGAAATTCATCACTCCTACTGGAAAAATTGCTTCACGTCATTCAACCGGTACTTCAGCGAAGTATCAAAGAGAGCTTGCAAAAGCAATCAAGAATGCTCGTTATATGGCACTTCTTCCATACGTTCAAGACTAATTGAACAAAACAACGTAAGTCGTCCATCCGGGCGACTTTTTCTATATAAATTCTTTTATATATCAGTTGTAAAATTAACAACTTTTTTGATATGATAATTAAGACAAAGAAAAGTCATTAAAACTCGGAACGGATACGC
>CADBUI010000025.1 GCA_902797855.1 uncultured Erysipelotrichaceae bacterium | reverse complement strand
CTATCACCTAAAAATTCAAGACGTTCATAATCGTGATGTTTTGTTTTTGCATCAGCGTTATATGAAGAGTGCGTAAAAGCAACCTCAAATAATTCAAGATTATGAGGTTTAATTTTGAATTTCTTTAGTAATTCATTAACGTCTTTCATTATTTTGCTAAGCTTTCTTTAATGTTTTGTACAACTTCGTTTTTCACCAATTTATAAGCGATCATAATTGAATGATAGAAAGAATCAGGGTTGGAGTTACCATGTGCTTTAACAGCGACAGTATTAACACCAAGGAGCAAAGCTCCTCCAACTTTCTTATAATCCATTGTATCTTTAAGTTTCTTGAAACCTTTTTTAGCGAATAAATAACCAATCTTAGTTGATAAAGAGTATGTGAATGCATCTTTCATCATACCCGACAGCAACTTAGCCATACCTTCACTGGTCTTTAAGAAGACGTTACCAGTAAAGCCATCCATGACAACAACATCGGCTTCTCCACCAAAGACATATCTACCTTCGATATATCCTTTAAAGTTTTCTTCACTTTTTAAAAGAGCATATGCTTCTTTCATAAGTGGTGATCCTTTTCCTTCTTCACTACCATTACTAATCAAATAGATGTTTGGATCAAATTTGTTATAAACAACTTTGTAATAGGCTTCACCCATCTTAGCGAATTGGAATAATTCTTCTGCACTATTTTCATTAGAAGCACCAACATCAAGTAAAACAACATATTTACCTGCAATCTTAGTTGGGAATGGAGTAATTAAAGCTGGCCTAGAAACTCCTTCAATCTTTTTAATAATTAAGGATGTTAAAGAGAGGAAGGCACCTGTTGAACCACTTGAAACAATGCCATCTGCTTTTTCAGATAAAACTGCGTTAACAGCTTTATAAACTGAAGAATCTTTCATGCGCATTGCTTGCATAACAGAGCATTCCATAGGAACAACATCCTTAGATTCGATAATACTAACTCTATCAACACCTTCTAAGGATTTGAGCTCTTCTTTATTACCAACTGCGACAATTTCGCAATCTTTTATATCATTAAGAAATTTTTTGACGCCACCAACAGTAGCCTTACTACCATTGTCGCCACCCATCATATCGATAACTAATTTAATCATAAATAAAAATCTCCGCTTGTTATTCTATCATATCTATTCTTGTTATTTAATAACAATATTTGCTATGGAGTAACAAACAGGAGATTATTCGTTATTTTTAGTTGATTCAATTTGTCTTTGAACGCGAGATAATATCGACTTAAATCCAACCTGATCAGCGTTATTTAAAATAAACTTCGCGTCATCTCTAGCGACTTCAAACATTTTAAAATCATTGACCAAATTAACAAAGTTAAAATTAGCAATACCAGATTGTTTTATTCCGGTTAAATCTCCTGGTCCTCTTCTTCTTAAATCTTCTTCAGCAATATAAAAGCCGTCATTTGAATTGACTAGGACGCTTAGTTTATCTAATTCATCTTCATCTTTTGAGTTAGAAACAAGGAGGCATTTCGCTAAAGAGCCATCTCGACCAATACGACCTCGTAATTGATGAAGAGAAGCTAGTCCAAAATGCGTTGGATCATAAATAATCATTAAATCAGAGTTCTTAACATCAATGCCTACTTCAATGACTGTTGTTGAAACTAGAATTGGAGTCTTACCACTAATAAAATCTTGAAGTGCAAAATTCTTATCATCTAAGTCAAGTCTTCCATGGAGAAGAGAAACTTTTCCAGGATACTTAAGAAGGAATTTTGCATATAACTTCTCGGCTGAAATGGCGTCAGTGCTACCTTCATCAATTAATGGAGCAACAACAAAAATTCGTTTGTTATTTTTAAGTGAAGAGTCAATTTCATTTATTAATTCTTTACTATCATCTTTAACAATTTTGGTTTCAACTTGTCTTTCTTTAAATGGAAACTCAGATAATGTAGAAACATCTAAATCGCCATATAAGGTTAACGCTAAAGTACGAGGAATTGGGGTGGCGGACATAAGCAATAAATCTGCGTGTTCACCTTTAGATGCAAGAGTTTGTCTTTGGTTAACTCCGAACTTATGTTGCTCATCAATTACAGCAAGCCCGAGAGACAAATAATTAATATCTTTTGAGAAAAGGACGTGAGTTCCTACTACTAAATCAACTTCATTATTAATAAGCGCCTTCCTAATTAATGAACGATCTTTAACGCTTGTTGAACCAAGAAGTAAGGCTATTTTCATATTGGTGTCTTTAAACAAAGAAACTAGATTTTTATAGTGTTGCCTTGCTAAAGCATCAGTTGGAGCCATAAACGCGCCTTGATCGCCTCTAAGATAATTCGCGTATAAAGCAAGCGAGGCCACTAATGTTTTACCAGTTCCAACATCACCTTGAAGTAAGCGATACATAAGTGAACTACGATTCATATCGTTAAGTATCTCTTTAGTTACACTTTCTTGATCACCTGTAAGTTTATATGGAAGAGATTTAATGAAATCATTAACTTTAGAAATATCAATCTCAGTCTTATTAACTTTTGATAAGAATTTATTTTGGTTTCGAATCATTTGAGTTTTTAGTGAGAATGTTAAACATTCTTCATACTTCATAACTCTAATCGCTTGATAAAGATCTTTTAAATCTTTAGGAAAGTGACATTTCTTTAAAGCATCATAATGATCAAGTAGGCGATATTTTTTATTAAAATAAGCGGGCACAACATTATGTACTTCTTCTTTAGGGACCATCTTAAAAGCTTTGTTAACTAGCTTTATAAATTGGTAGTTATCAATATCGTGATGAAGAGAATAAACTGGTTTTAGATAAGAGCTATCCTCCACTACACCTTTAAAGATTGTGATGACATTAATAATGTTCTTTTTAGCGTCAAAAGATCCTACTAATGTAAATATATCTCCGCTAGTGAGCATTCTTGCTAAATAAGGTCTATTCCACGCTTCACAATAAAAGATGTTTTGTTTCTCACTAATAAATGTAAATTTAGTGACATTTGTATTAAAAGAAAACTTAGAAACAAATGGACTTCCTACAAGTTTTCCAATTAAAACAACTCTTTCTTTATTATCTAGATTTGTTTCATGAGTAGGAGTTAAATCATCATATCGTCTAGGGAGATGATTGATGACTTGTTTATAAGAAAAAATTCCCATGTCATAAAGGGCTTTATTAATCCTATCTGACGATGAGAATTTATCCATATTAAAAATAGAAATTATTCAACTCCAACAAGGAATGAATAAACAGGTTGTTCACCACGGCGAATATCAATATCAATTTCTGGATAAAGTTCAGAAAGTTTTTCGCTAACTTGTTTTTCTTCTTTAGGTGTAACATCTTCACCAACAAGAAGTGTAATTAAATAACTATCTTCATTAACCATTGATTCAACTAAGGCGTATAATGCCGCCATTTTGTCTCTTAGACAAGTGACGATAACTTTATCTTTAATACCCATGAAGTGATCTTTTACAATCTTTACTCCATCGATAACAGTATCTTTAATAGCATAAGTTACAGAGCCAGATTGAACATTATGAATTGCATCATTCATGGCTTCTTCGTTTTCTTCTGCACTTGCATCTGGATTAAAGACACTAACAGCGCTTATTCCTTGAGGAATTGTCTTACTAGAAATAACGTGAACATTATAATCATCAACTAAGACGTCTTTAGCTTGCATAGCAGCCATGATGATATTTGAGTTATTTGGGAAAATATAAATATCTTTAGCATTCACGTTTTTAACAGCTTTAACGATGTCTTCAGTAGATGGATTCATTGTTTGTCCACCACTAACAATTTCGTTAACGCCAAGGTCTTTAAAGAGTTCGTCAATGCCTTTTCCAGCACTGATGGCTACCATGCCAAAATCAATAAGTTCTTTCTTATTTTCTTCTTTATCGGCTTTTGCAGCACCTTCTTTAAGCTTGGTGTGTTGTTCAGTCATATTCTCAACTTTGATTGTTAAAAATTCACCAAAGTTTTGAGCGTATGAAAGAATATCACCAGGAGCTAATGTATGAATGTGTACTTTAACAATATCTTCATCAAAGACAACAACGATCGAATTACCACGAGACTCTAAAACAGATTTAAAACGCTTTTCGTTAAATGGCTTCTTAGTCGCATCTGGACCTAGTCTCATAATAAATTCTGTACAATAACCGAATTCATCTTCACCATCAATTTGAGATGGAGCACCACCAATAATGACAGGCTTTTCATCAACGCTTGTAGCATTAATTTTTTCAATGATAACGCCATCGATGGCGCTTTTCATACCTTCAAGAATAGTAACTAAACCAGCACCACCAGAGTCAACAACACCAACTTCCTTTAAAACTGGAAGTAATTCAGGTGTACGTTTAAGGGACGCTTTAGCTTCTTTAAGAATGTAATCCATTGCTTTTTCAATGGACATTGATTCATTTACTTTTTCACTAAGAGCGGTTGAAGATTCTCTAATAACAGTAAGAATAGTACCTTCAACTGGTCTCATAACTGCCTTATAAGCAACTTGCGAACCATTTAAGAAAGCATCCGCAAAATCGATGACAGTCATTGTCTTTTTATCTTTTAAAGATAAGGCAAAACCTCTAAAGATTTGGCTAGTGATAACACCAGAGTTACCACGAGCACCCATTAATAAACCTTTGGAGAATGTGCTTGCAATTGAATAAACATCATCATCGTTACGATTGATAACTTCCTTAGCGCCACTAGTGACAGTAAGGTTCATATTCATACCAGTATCGCCATCAGGAACTGGGAAAACGTTTAAAGCATCAATCTCTGGATAATGATTGTATAAATTATTGGCAGCTGATACCAGCATGTCTTTTAGTAATTTTCCATTAATAGTACGCATAATTTTTATTTAATATCACTAGCGAATACATTTAAGCTTTTAATTTTTAAGCTAAAAGTTTTCTCTAAGTCATATTTAACTTTCTTTTGAACTTCCGATAATACTTCAGTAATTTTGACATCACGAGCAATAACTAAATAAAGGTTAATTGAATAAGAATTCTTTTCTTTAGAAACAATTACACCTTTAGCGAAACTTTCTTTTTTAAGAATTTCAGCGATTACACTATGAAGCGAACTTCTTGGTGCAATTCCTACAACACCATAACAACTGGTTGCAGATTCTCCTGCTACAGCAGCAATAGCCTCAATTGAGACATCGATTTTTCCGTATTTAGTATTCTTTGCAATAGCCATAATAACTTTTTCCTAAATATTAGCGTTGCTAATATATCACATATATACAATAAATGCAAAATTGCATTTACTTAAGCTTCTTAATAAGTTCGTCTCTATGATGACCATAAAAGACGATTAAATGGTTACCACATGGGTTAGTGGTTAACATTGATAAATCTTCATTACTCACTACTTTGATTTGAGATCTACATAAATCTCTACGAGATAAATTAGAATCTATTTTACCTTCGATAGCGACGAATTTATTAAGCAAAGAATTCATCTTGAAGATTGTAATATCTTTTGTAAATAATTCTCCTTTAATACCTACTCCAATTCCTGATTCAAAATGAGTGTCCATCTTAAAAGAGGATGTCATATCTAAAGGCAGAGTACAATGCGCTAAAAGAAGATATTTTCTTTCGACGTTAATATATGAAGGATTAGCTTGGAAAGAAGATTCATTAAATAATTTACGAATAATATGCATTGATAGCATTGCAGGAACATCACCTTCACAAGTTGCAGTGATTCCTTCTTTATTTAGTAAAGCAAGTGCTAAACAGGATGTATTTTTAATTGTTCCAAGTAGATCAAAACAACGAACAGTAACGCCGTTAAGTTTGTATTTATTAACTAAATTTTTAATTGCAGAATAAATTTGAAGAGCGCCAACAAGAGTGTTTCGATCAATTTTTTCCCTTTCATATTTATTTACAAAATCTAGAGCAAAATCAGGAGTGATAGCTTTTTCGATTTCTTCTTTAAATTCATTAAATGGAATATCAACTAATGTAACTCCAAAAGTATCTTTCGCATTTTGATAAGAGACATCACTAGAAATAAGCCAATCAGAAGGTTTACCAATTAGACCAAGTCTTTCACCTTCTAAAAGTTTATTATGAGAAATCTTATTAAGTTCGAAGTGTTTAGAATCTTTTAGATTAAGAAGTTTAGATTTAATTTCTTCTTTTGTGCCATGAATTAAAATAGCTTCAAGACCTTGTTTAGATAAAAAAGACATTATCTCAAGTGAGGCTGGAAGGGAATTATTTGCATCAGTTGCAAGAATATAATATGGAGGAAGATATTCTTTATAAATGCGTTTAAATTTTTCTTCAGTTCCTCCACTTTCTATAAAGAAAATTGGACGTCCCTTATCAGAAATTTTAATTTCATCATTTTTTAAAATTTCATATAGGAAGTCCCTTCTTAAGGCATCGATGTTAGTATTATTCGCTGCGATATCAGAACGTAAATAAATAAAATTTATATCCATTAAATTCCTTCTCCTTCCGGAAGAGTTTTAAAAATAATTTCATAGCTAGTAGTTGCAACTGCACCTTCAAAAGTGACCGTACCAACTAAAGCACATTTAATTTCTTCTCCAACTGTTTCTGGGAATGCGCTATCTTTAAATGTCATAGTAGCGCGAGAAATAACATCACTAGTAGGAAGACGATAAACAATAAGTTCAGGACGAGTAAATGTCCATGTAATATCTGCGCGGTAATTTGTATTACCTTCATATTCAAACCATGTATCAAGAGCGAAATTAGTCGCGTAAATTACTGGCCAATCAGGATGCTCTTTACGGTTAAAAGTAGATGGTTTATATACGTAAGTTGGATCACTACCAATTAAAGCTTCAGTGCGTTTATTATATCTTCTTACAGCAATGGAAGCAGTTTTTGCAACGCGCTCTACAAATTCTTGTGGGTTTGGTTTATCTTCACCACAGCTAGTAAGTAACAAAGGTAACAATGCCAATAATAATATTTTATTTTTCATAAGTTTTATTATACAAGTAAATCTATTTAATTTAAATAGATAAAAAGAAAAAGCCCGGCGGCTCGCTATTCTCCCCAACGAATTGGATACCTTCGCCACTACGGTGCTTAACTTCTGTGTTCGGGATGGGAACAGGTGTGTCCACCG
>CADBUI010000024.1 GCA_902797855.1 uncultured Erysipelotrichaceae bacterium | reverse complement strand
CCTTTACTTAGATATGCTTTATTTCAAGCAGCGGAGAAAGCTCGTATTCATTGTCCTGAGATTGCAGAATTCTATTCAAAGAAAAAGAGTGAAGGAAAACATCCAATTTATGCCTTAACTCATACAGCAAGAAAGATATTAAGAATCGTTTGGGCATTATTAAAAACTGGGCAAAACTATAGTCAATCTATCTCTGATTAGTGCTTAAATCAGTGAATATTTTAAACTTTATCATAGATAGAGTTTTTTCGTCGTGGACTTTAAGAAAAAAATACTTGATAATTGTAGGTATGAACGAAAAAGAAAAAATGCTTAAAGGGCAAATATATGACCCCGCAAATGAAGAACTAGTTAAACTAAGAGCAAAGGCTCATAAACTTTGTTTAAAATATAACAACACATTAGAAGAAGAGACTAAACAGAGACAAGAGATACTTAGAGAAATGGGGATAAAACTCGGCTCAAATGTCTATTTACAAGGTCCAATTTATTTTGATTATGGCTGTTTTATTGAGATTGGAGATAATTCTTATGCCAATTTCAATCTAACTATTTTGGATACATGCCCTGTAAATATAGGAAAGAATGTATTTATTGGTACAGGAGTGAGTATCGTGACACCTTTACATCCTCTTAGATATCAAGAAAGAAATATTTTCTTAAGTAATAAAGGCTACTATACAGATAATGAGTACGCTAAACCAATTACAATTGAAGATAATTGTTGGATTGCATCTAATGTCACAATTTGTGGCGGAGTAACAATTGGAGAAGGCTCAGTTATTGGAGCAGGATCTGTAGTTGTTAAATCAATTCCAAAAAATTCTTTCGCAGCAGGTAATCCTTGTCATGTTATCCGTGAAATAACTGAAAAAGATTCGATTTATAAGTAAAAAAAACAATGAATCCAACAAGAAAGTGAGCAAGTTATTTAACTCACTTTTTTTGTTGCCTAAAGTTACCTATTCGAATTTGGACAAGACGACTTATCCAAATAAGAGCCGTCCAAAAGTGGAGCGTTAATTAAGCACATCGTTCATAAAAGAAAGAAGAGATAATTAGACAAGAAAAAGAGAAAGAATTTATAGAAAGAATTTGGAATGTATTTATTCTAAATAACTTTTAAATTTTTTGTATTGACTTTGATGTTTTATAGGTATAAGCCTTTTTATCGAGGAGTTTGCTTAATCCCTGAACCAACAACAAACTCTAAAGAATCTCATTGGGAGGTATTATATTATGAAGATTTCAAGTAAGATCTCTGCAGTTGCTACAATGGGCGCTTTAGCTTTAGTTGGAACAGCTTTTGCCGCCTGGCAATTTAACGAAAGTGCAGAAAAAGATGTGAACGCTAACGTTTCTATCACCAAAGATACGAGCGATGGAGAAATCACATTATCTCAAGAAACATTCTATTTAACTCTTGACCAACAATTCATTGGATGGACTGTTTCTGATCATACAAACAGTGAAGAGGCTGTCACAGACGGTTTAACATCATTCACAGTAACTTATACAGGTTCTGACGCTGCTGGTGATGTATCTGATGTTACATTAAAAGCCACATTTGCTGCTGATAGTGCATTTGATGCATATATCTCAGTCACAGGTGGTGGTTTAGGAACTCCTACAACAAATGCAAACGTCGAAGAAGCTACCTACACTTTACCAACAGTTGCTTGGGTTAATAAACCAACAACCAAAGCTCAATTTGATGCTATGAAGAGTGCTCTTGCTGGTGCAAAAGTCACCTTCACATACACAGCCACAGTTGCCTAATTTATAGAGGTTATAAATGACTGGTTTGGTGGTAATAATTATTATCACCTTGGCAATTCTATCAGCTTTAATTATTGGATTAGTTATTTTTGCTTACGCCATGATTTTAAAATCGGCTAAACAGTTATCTAGCATAGGTAAACTTGATGACGAATTCAAAAAAGAAGTTGAAGATAATAAGAAAAAATCTAAACGAGTGCTAGGTGCTATTATGCAAGCTGCCTCAGCGCTCGTTTGTATCGGATTAGTCTCTACTGCGTTAGTTTCAGGGATCTATCGTATTGAAGGAAGACAATTCGTTACAAATAATCACGTATCTTTTGCTATCGCCTCCGATTCAATGGATGGCTATTATAACGAGGCCTATAAGGAAAAACTTATTGGCCAATATTCATCAAAATATTCAATTGATTTACACGAAGCTGAGACAAAGGTTAGTAGTGATCAATTCAACGTTGGTGATTTTGTTCAATTTAACGTTTTACAAAAAGACGTTGAATTAAATGTTTATGATGTCTATGGTTATAAAAATAGCGATGGCAAGATAATCACACATCGATACATAGGCGAGCGTGAAGACGGCACTCTCATTTTTAGAGGAGACAATGCTCCTGGAGAAGATGTGGCAGTTAAACGTGAACAAATCTTATACCATTACCAAGGTAAGGATATTAAGTCTATTGGCTTAATAATACTTTTCTTTGGCTCTGGATATGGAATTCATTCCATCATTGCAGTCATCACCATATATGTCATAAGTGATATTGCGATTATTAAATGGGAAAAGATTAAAGATAATCGCTTAGAAGAATTAGGAATATCAACCAAAAAGGAAAAAAGAATAAAACATGCTAAATCGTAAGATAAGAATTATTAGCTTAATATCTATTCTAGCTCTCGGTGTTTTATCATCGATTACTTTTGGTTACGCTTCTTGGCAATTCAATAAAAGCGATGCCCCAGTCGAAGTAGTTAATGCTGGAGTCACAAATAATTGGACATTCCATAATCCTCTTCCAATTGAACCTGGCGAAACAATTAAAGTGGATGAAAACGGTAATGTTTCTATTGATGGAGAAACAATTGAAGATGCAGAAATTACTTATCCAAAAAATCAAGACCTCCGTGGTGGCGAAGTCACTATGAACATCGGTGTGGATGAAAATGGTGATTTAGCAGTTACTAAATACGCAGCAACCAATATTGCTGGCTCTTGGTTTACATCTAATGCGACGGTTAATCTTCCAAAAAGTGTTTCCATAAATGGAACAGAATATCCAATCTTAGGATTATCTAAACCTTTATCAATGGAAGTTGGTGGTGTTATTATTAGCAAAAACATATCCGTTAATGTTCCTGAAGGATATGAATATGTTTGTGATAAAGCATTTAACACAATTTCTTGCGTAAGAAATACAACTATGACCTTCAATCTTCCTGCATCATTAAAGTATCTTGGATATCAAACATTTAAGATGAATATCGATCAACTAACAGTTGATATCAACTATTCTGGTACAAAAGAGCAGTTTAAATCTCTTATTGCTAATAGCGCTGATAAATATGGTAGTGAATACACCTTCTTTAATGGCGCTTCAGGTAATGTTTCTGTTACGTGTAGCGATGGCGAAGTTACCTATAGATCGAATGGTCAATATTATAATGGTTGATGTAGCGAGAACCCCAATAAATGATTTGGGGTTTTCTTTTATTTGTGCCACTTTTGTGACACTTAGCGTGTATAATATAGGACGTTTTAGGTTTTTAAATGAAAAAGATTTTAGTAATTGGATTATCATCTAGCGCACTAGTTACTGTTGTAGTAGGGACAGCGGGTATTCATTCGATGAATATTCAAACTTTCGCGACAAATAGAGCCCAAACTCATTACACAGCTGTAATAGATAAAAATAATAGGCTTATTCCTGTTGATGCAAATAAACAAAGATTTGCCTTCCGTCTCCATAATGGAGAAGAATATGGATTTGCTTACGCTTCTGATTATATTAAAGACAAACCAAGATATCTTGACTGGGAAAATGAAAATTATGCTTTTACATGGACTCGTTCAAGAGATGACGATCATTATTTCGAAATATTTTTAGAAGAAGAGACTAGGGAATACTATGTAGATGGACAAAAGAAAATTCTAAGAGGATTCCCTGGAGCGTATAAAATAACAGCCGTCTATACGATGTCTTCACCAACATTAAATGTTACTGAACGTGCATCTAATTATGGCTGGACTCGTAGTGTGACTACAGTTGATGGAGTTACCACAAGTATCGAGACAAAAACTGAAAGCGCTAATGCTGATGGAAACACCTGGTGTCTTAGAGATAATGGAACGCTATATTTCCATTCGATAACGATTGATTATTATTGTGATAATTAAAACGGATTAATTGTTGGTTGCTGGTTCTTACGATACTAGCAACCTTTTCTTTTTAAAGAAAATATTTATTAGCACATATGTTCTATGACAATGCTAATTCCAATGCCGATGAGGATAACTCCTCCAATTATATTCGCGATGCTATATTTACCTTTGAGTAATTTTGATATTTGAGTTCCTAGGAAGAAACCTAATAAGCAAACAACAAAAGTAATACCAGTAATCACAAGTGCATCATAAACAATAAAGATATCAAATGTGGATAATGTTATTCCCACTGCGAGAGCATCAATCGATGTTGCGATTCCTTGAAGGATAACTTCTTTCCAAGAAAACTCTTTTTCTTTAACGCTTTCAGGTTTAACAATTCCCTTGATACCTTCAAATATCATGAATCCTCCGATAGCAAGAAGAAGTCCAAACGCTACCCAGTGATCATAGTCTTTGATTTTGTCGATAAATAGGCTTCCAAGAAAATAGCCTATTACTGGCATCACTCCTTGAAATAAACCAAAGGTTAAGGCAACAAATACACCATGCCTTTTGGTTGTATTATGATATCTAAGTCCATCAACGATAGAAGTCGCAAAAGCATCCATCGCAAGTCCAATAGCAATTAAGATAAGTGATATCCAAGCACTCATACGACAAATAATATATTATCTTTTATTTATTATCAAAGAAATAGAGGAAACATTGAATCTAATTAACTATTAATAGTTCCTTAAACTCATACGTTTTTGATATTTGGTATATAAAATTATTATTTGTTGATAACTAACCTCCATTATTTAAATACTTTGTATTTACTTATCACTATAAGTTATGTATATTCGCAAAGAATTAATTCTTTGTGGCACTTCTGTGGCGCATGCAAATATATACTACACACGTATTTGAAAATTTTTACACGCGGAGGTTCAAATATGAACAAAAAAATTACTAAAGGATTATTGCTCACATTTGCTTGCTTACTAGGCGTTGGTGGTTTAGCCGGAGCAATCCATGCTTCTAAAAACGTCGAAACGCAAGAAGTGAAAGCAGCGGTAACAAACATCTACACCCACACGTTTGCTTCTGGAGATTTCCGTACAGATCGTTGGTGGGGCGTTGATAGTGACGTCTTCTGGGGAGATGCGCTGGACTCAATTCAAACTGATGGTGGAACATTTACCGCAAGCGAATATTTGAGACGTTTCGTCTACGTAAATGATAATAAATTCGAAATTGATAACATTTATATTCCTGTTCATTTTACTGGTGATGTAACTGTAAAAGTTATGGACGATGAAACAAGCACACAACTTCTTCAACAGTTTTATCATAACGGAGATAACGCTATAGTCATTACAGATCTCAATACTACCGCGAAAACAATCGCAGTTAACGTTAATAGAACTAGTGGCTCTGCTAACTCAACTGCTAGAGTGTTATATGGAGAAACTGTAGTAATTTCTAGAACCTCATCTTTTAAGATTACTTTTAATGCTAATGGAGGATCAGGTGGTCCTTCTCCAGTTGATGCCGAACAAGGCGCAGCAATGCCTACTATTAGCACATTCCCTACTAAAACTGGTTATTCATTCGCAGGATATTATGATGCAACTAGTGGTGGAACAAAATATTACAATGCGAATGGTTCCTCAGCTAGAAACTGGGATAAGGCTGCTGATACAACTTTATATGCGCACTGGACTGCAAATAATTACACCGTTAAATATAATGCAAACAAACCAAGTAGTGCGTCTGCAAATGTAACAGGTGTACCTGCTAACCAAAACGCTACTTACGATGTAAATCTAACATTAGGATCCGCTCCTTCCTTAACTGGATGGACCTTTGATGGCTGGTATAAAGAAGCTGCATGTACCAATAAGGCTGGTAATGCTGGCGCATCTGTTAAAAATCTTGCCACAAGCGGTACAGCTAACTTATATGCCAAGTGGGTCGCTAATACATATACCGTTAAATATAATGCAAATACACCAAGCGCCGCTACTTCTAGCGTAACTGGTATGCCAGGTAATGCTACATGGACATACGATAGTAACGCTACACTTGGTAGTGCTCCTTCCTTAACAGGCTGGACATTCGGTGGTTGGTATAAGGAAGCCGCATGTACCAATAAAGTTGGTAATGGTGGTCAAGCATTAACCAAACCAAATTTAACTTCTACAAAAGGTGCGACAGTCAATTTATTCGCTAAATGGACTCAAAACACATACACCGTTAACTATAACGGAAATAAACCTTCAAAAGCACCTTCTTCATTTAATGTTACTGACATCCCTGCTAATGCAGTTTGGACATATGATGCTAATGCAACACTTGGATCAGCTCCAAAACTAACTGGTTATGTCTTTGATGGTTGGTATAAGGAAATTGCATGTTCCAACAAAGTTGGTAATGCAAATCAATCATTAACCAAACCAAATTTATCAGCAATTAATGGCTCAACAGTCAAATTATATGCTAAATGGGTCTTTGACCCAGCTATCCAAGCTGTTGTAGATGATATTAATAAAACTAAAACAGTTTCTTATGATGAATTAACCTCTCAAATCAGCAAGGCTGAAACAGGCTATAATGGTTTAAGTTCTGATTTCAAAGCTGTTGTTCAATCTGAAGGATATAAAGCAATTTTAGATAACGCTAAAGCAGCGGACGAAGTCGGTCAAATGATCGAAGACCTTGGTCCTGCTCAAGATACTCCAGAATGGAGACAAGCAGTTAGTGAAGTTAGAGAAGCTTACGATGCTTTAGTGGATAAAACATTTATTCCAACTGAAACCATCTTAAAAATCTTAGTTGATGATGAAGCTGCCGTTATTGTTATGGATGCAATCAATGCAATTGGTGATACTCATTGGACAAGTGAATCAAAAGCCCTCATTGATGATGCTCAATCAGCCTATGATGCTTATATTGATGCTGGTCATCCAAGTGAACAAATTGCAAATTATCAAACTTTAGTGAATGCTCATACTGACTACAACAATGTTCAATCATTCGTTGACAAAGTCAACGCTATTACCGATAATCCATTCGAATATACACCAGAATGCAAAGCATTAATCGATGCAGCTAGAGACTACTTTGAAGATGATTTAAGCTCATATCAAAAAGGCTTAGCGACATCTGATGCTGCTTACTACTATAACTTATTAGTCAATTATGAAAACGCATATAACGCGATGCATTTAATTGATTTAATTAACGATATGGAAAACACTCCTGAATGTGGAGAAAAGATTGCCACCGCTAGAGCAGCAGTTGAAGACTTAGATCCAACTTCTGAAATGCCACTAATGGACGCTGATTTATTAAAAGAATTAGATGATAAAGAAGCTGGCTGGGGTGTCATCGTTTTAGTTAATGCTATTTACCCAATGGTTTATGGTGAAGACTGTGAAAACGCAATCAAAGAAGCTAGAGATGCATATACTGCTTTAGCAGATGATCAAGAACAATACGTTGTTAACTACGATATGTTAGTTAAAGCTGAAGAAGACTACGCAGCTGTTAAAGCAGTTGTTGAAGAAATCTCAAATTTAGGCGACATTAGACACGATGAAGAAAGCTTAGCGAAGATTCAACATGTTAGAGAATCTTACGAAGCTTTAAGTGAAGATCAAAAGAAGCTATATCCAGATTCTTATTTACAAGATATCATCGATTATGAAACTGCCTATGAAGCGTTAGATAAAATCTACGCAGTTGGTGAAGTTGGTTATGATCATGAATCTGAAGGTCGTATTAAAGACGCTAGAGATTTCTATGATTCATTAACTGATAAACAAAAAGAATTAATTAATGGAGATGATTATGTAGTGCTCACAACTGCTGAAACTAATTATGCAGGTGCTGAAAAGACCGCTACCATCTGGTTAATCGTTCTCTTTGTTCTTGTTGGATTACTTATCTTAGGTGGAATCTTCTTCATTATCTTCCTTCTTAAGAGAAGAAAAGACGATGATGATGAAGATGGTCAAAACCAAAATGGTGGAAATAAAAAGATGGTGAAAGCTGCCTCCTTTGGTGGAATTCTTCCATTCATCTTCTTGGTGAGTCACTGGGTTGATGGCCAATTCATCACCTTATATGTTCTTGCTGGAGTTGCTATTCTTCTTTGGATTGCTGTACTTGTTATTGCGATTCTTAAAAAGAAAGGTGTTATCGCAAGTAAATCAGTGATGGCATCAACTGCTACAAGTGCATCTTCTTCCTCATCTTATAGTGGAATGCCACTAATGGGATCAGCGGAAGAAGTTACCTACACTGATGAAAAAGGTAATGTCTTCCAAATTAGATTTATTAAATCTTTCACTGCTAAACTTATTCAATCTACAGATGAAACAAAGAAGTATTATGAAGAACTCAAAAATGAAGTCATGTCCTATAAGGAAGTGAACTCAAGAGTCTCTTGGCATTATGATTCTGTTACATCTAGTAGAAATCCAGTTGTGAAATTCGCTATTAGAGGAAAAACACTTTGTGTTTATTTCCCTCTTAACGCGGATGAATACACTGATTCAAAATATAAAGTTGAAAAGAGTGAATCGAAGAGATTTGAAGACACTCCATGCCTTTATCGTATTAAAAACGATAGAAGAGTGGGCTACGCTAAAGAACTTATCGCAAAAGTATGCGAAAGTCTTGGACTTAAGAAAGGTGAAGCTAAACATGATTCTTATGTTCTTCCATTTGAAGAAAATAAACCACTTATTGATAGAGGTTTAATTAAAGAACAAAAGATTCAAGTTAAGAAGAGCGAAGAAAGTGTCGTCTTAGAAAGTAAAGTTAACGCTGATGGAGATGAAATCATCGTTAAAAAAGACGCAAATGGAAACATCTTCGAAATTAGATTCATTAAATCTTTCTCCGCTAAGCTTTCTCAAGCTAGTGACGAAGTTAAAGATTACTATAATGCTTTAAAGAATCATGCCTTATCTTATAAAGGGTTAAGCGCACGTGTATCATGGCATTATGATTCAGTTAACTTAGGTCGTGAACAAGTTCTTAAGTTCGCGATTAGAGGAAAAACTTTATGTGTCTATTTCGCTCTTGATAGTGAAGGATTAGATCCAAAATATAAAGTTGAAAAAGTTGAATCTAAGAAATTTAGTGAAGTTCCATGTCTATACCGCATTAAGAACGATAGAAGATTTGATTATGCAAAAGAATTAATCGATTTATTAATGAGCAAACTAGATGTCAAACAAGGTAAAGAACCAAATGATGACCACCGTCTTCCATATGAAGAAACTAAAGTCTTACTTGCGAAAGGTTTGATTAAAGAAGTTAAATCCTCCGTTAAAGAAAAAGAAAATATTAAACACGTTTCAAAAGTAAGTGCTGAAGAGGCTGATTCACTTATGAGTGATGAAGTTGCAGAACATCTCATTGAAGAAGACAAAAATAGCAAAGTTCATACTGGTAAAAAAGGAATCATTAACCTCGATGATCTTGAAAGCAATTTCAATGATGGGGACACAATTACTTTAGAAGCTCTTATCGAAAAGAAACTCGTCGCTAAAGATGTTGGAAGAGTAAAACTCTTAGCAAGAGGAACTCTCGATAAGAAATTCCATGTTGATTTACAAGATTATTCTCTTCAAGCTGTTAAGATGGTTCTTCTTGTTGGTGGAACTGTTCAAAAAGCCAAATAAACAATATTCAAAGTTAGCCGTCCACTGGATGGCTAATTTTGTTTTTAACTAAATTAAGAGTGTTGACTTAAATAAAAATAAGAACATAATTTTCTCTTATGGTAGCAACTATTGTTATTTCAGTTTTAGCCTTTGTTGGAGTGATTGCT
>CADBUI010000023.1 GCA_902797855.1 uncultured Erysipelotrichaceae bacterium | reverse complement strand
TTTTTTAATAGATATTTATATGAGTGAAAGATGTGAAGAAAAATGTGGTGCCTATTTTTTAGTGACCACATTCTTTTTCACAGAGCCGAAATAATTCGATATGCAATTGAAGGGATTTTCTTTTCTTTACACACTTTATAAATTGCGATAGTTTCCATATCTTCACATAAGTGATGATATTTTTTATTTAAAGCGTTAATAGTATTTATATCTCTGGTAAAGAAATCTCCAGAAAGAGTTTTTCCGTGATGAATAACAGCATTAGGTTTTATCTTTTCAATTAAGGTAGATAATTCTTTGTCACCTTTAATAACTAAATCAGTTTCTTCAATAGTATTCCAACTGCTTGATGGAGAAGAAGTCATAATATATCCACCATGGTAAATAGCTTCATCACAAATAACGATATCTCCATCATTTATTTCTAAAGAGTGACCTCCAGCAGTGCCGATATTAATAACAACATCTGGTTGGATCTTTTCAATTAAAGAATAGGTATTTGAGAAAGCACTAAGTATTCCCACTCCAATAGTTGCAGTGAAAACTTCATTCTTATTCATTTTTGAATAGAAAAAGTCATCTTTATTTTCTGCTTTAATTAGATCGTTTAGGAATGAAATTTCCTTTTCTAACGCCCCTAAAATTAATATTTTCATATTTTAATCTATTTGATTATATCATTATAAAGACGTTTTTGTCTTCTTCTAGAGATAAATAACAAGTTATTTATTTCTTCATTCAAAACCTTTACTGCTTGTCAAAGAAGGCATAATCCATTAGATTAAAGGTGGAGGTGAGTTATATGAATAAAGCTATTGTACTTTCTCTATTTTGCTCTTTTACTCTATTAGGATGCACTGGACCAATAGTGGAGGCTAATGCAGAACTTCCTTCATTTGAAGCGGTCAAAAAAGTTGTTATTCCTAATTTAAAAACTCTACTTACAAATCAAAATCAAAACGGTTATACAAAAAAGACTATTCTTAGTGATGAACTATGTTCACATATTGATTATTTCCACGCCGGATGTAATACTCCAAAACGCGCGACATATTATAACGTAGATGAAAACGCATTACTTATGGGCGAATATGATGGAGGCTTTGCCCACATCAATTCTGGATATAAAAATCTTCCTGATGAAGAAGATGGAATCCAGCACTTCACCTATCTTGGAAGCGAGGACTACTTCACAAATATTAAAGAAGATTGGTCATATCTAGGTCAAAAGGTTGGAACTTATTATCCAACATTATCTTCTTTAGCAAGCTTAATTAACCAAGATGAAGATTGGTCATATTCTGATGAAACATTTACTTATATCAAAGAAGATTCTTCACTTCTTAAAAATTTCCAATTCTTCGCTGCGCCAATGCTACTTGAAGGAAAAGTTGAACTTAAAACAATCAATATCAAACTCGTTAGTGAAGAATTATCGATTGAACTAGTTGATAAAACTGATGCAGTAGTGTCTACTGCTAAAGTAACAAAAGGTTATTAATTTAGTTAATAAAAAGTAGAGCACTTCACGAAGCTCTACTTTTTTTCATCTTCATTTCCTTTATTATCTTTATTTATATCAGTGTTAAGTTTATTAAGTGTTTTCGTAATCTCTTCTTCCTCATTAGGAGATAAGCCACCTTTTGCTTTTAATTGATTCACAAGAGTCATTGTTGCGTTCATATTCGCTCGATTATATTCATCGATATGATTTATTAAGATAAGTTCCACAACATTAAAAACATAAGGTAGGAAGAATAATATCAAGATAAATCCACCAGCAAGTCCAATAATCTGTGGAGAATAATAGATGAAATCTTTTTTAAGGAGAAGTAATCCACTAAAACCAAGGCAATAGCCGATAATATAAATAATTATTAGCCACCACACTGCTTTATAGTATTCTTTATAGAATGTCCTTCTAAAATAGGAGAAAACAATTCTAAAAATATAGCTATACGCTCTCATCACTAGTGGTTCATTAGTGTGAAGCATTGAAGCGTAGATTAATGAATGGGCAAATAGATGATGAATATAAAAATATGATCCTGCCAGTAGTCCACCACCAACTGCGAACATAGAACCATACTTAAGTAGATTGTTATTTAAAATAATCGCGTCAAGTTGTTCTGGTGTTAACGTTGCGTTATTAACGATTATATCTTTAAGTTCAGGGATAGTTTGATAAGCCACAATAGAGATAGGAATTGCTACTAAAGTTGTGATGATACTAAGTGCTGCAAGAGCTTTAATAAGTCCAATAAGTGAACGGTATCCGCCTCTAAATAAAGAAGTAAAATATAGTCCAAAATATTTAAAATAGATTTTGATTGGACTACCTTCTTCTTTTGAATTTAGCGACATCAGACTTGCTTGAAGAGCGAATATTGATGGAGAGAAAATGATAGGAACACTTAATATAAGTGAAATAGGGAAGAAATAGGCTAAAACAAAACAAAGTAAAGCAATCGTTCCAAAAATAGAACTAATTGATAAATAAGAACTTAGGTTAGCGTGGTAGATTTTAAAAGCTTGTTTAGTAATGCTAATTTTATCCATTATGTTTCTTTCTTTCGTTTAGTTTAGCGATATCTTTAACCGCTATTTGAAGCTGACTATCTTTGATATTTGGAATATCTCTATTTTCAAATGATTTAATAAATCTTTTAAGATTTGCTCTTGTGACTAAAAAGTCTTTCTTACTATCTCCTTCGAATTTAGAGAATTGGCAGTCGTTATTTATTAAGACAACCGAAATTATAAGTGAAGGATCTAAATCAGTAATCTTGCAGAGCAACTTCACTCTTTCTTTATTTAAAAGAATTGGGTTATCAATCTTTTCTTTAGTCTCAACTTTTCCACTCTTATGATAATAGACCCACGCTCTATCATATTCTTTTGCAGATAATCCACCTTCAAAATAATAATCTTTAATGACATAAATATATTTATTCCCACAGAGAAAATGGTCGATATCTATACTAGTTTCATCGTTTCCTTTTAGTAAGAGTCTATTAATTAAATAATAATCTTGCTTAAGAGCAATTTTATATATTTGCTTTCCATAAATGGAAACATAATTCTTTCTTAAGTATTTTTTATGCATCTTAGGAAAGAATATGACAAAGAGTATAGCAACGACTAAGAGTATTGCTAGGAGAATAAATAAGACAATCATTATTAATTATGCAAATTTTTCAGCAGTTTCCACTGCAACTTCAATCATATTGCGAAGACCAGTTTGTCTTTCTTCAGCGGTAAGTTTACCTTCTTTAACAAAGTTATCGGTAACTGTAAGAATAGTTAAGGCACGTTTATGGTGATATGCAGCTTGGACATATAAAGCATATGATTCCATTTCGACACCCATAACTCCTAAAGCCGCCCACTTCTTCCAGATTTCACGGTCATAATCATAGAAAATATCAGCGGAGAAAATATTACCAACATGATATGGGAATTTTTTGTTTTTAAGAACACTAACAGCTGTCTCAAGAACATCATAGCTTGCTAAAGCACTATAAGTACCATTGAGTTTAAATTGACTCATCCAGTTACTATCTGTGCAGCTACCAGCGCAGATTAAAATATCTTTTAAATTAATTTCTGGTTGATATGAACCACATGTCCCGACACGGATAATGGTTTCAACACCATATTCACTATAAAGTTCACTGGAATAAATTCCAATGGATGGTTGACCCATACCACTAGCCATAACAGAAATACGTTTTTTATTGGATGTATATCCTGTGAAAGCTAAAATTCCACGAACTGAATTAACAAGTTTAACGTCGTGCAAGAAATTATCGACAATCCATTGTGCACGGTTTGGATCGCCTGGCATGAGAACGACTTTTGCGAAATCGCCCTTTTCAGCATTGTTGTGTGGTGTTGGCATTTTATTTCCTCCTTAAATGACATCAATAACACAAGTTGAGGCAAGTACATCATAGAATGATTGTTTATGCCTAGATGATAATAAAACAATTAAATCAACGACTGTCACTAGTCCAATCGTTAAAACCAAAAATAGAATATGAACCATTTCACGAGTAAACATAGCTCTAAAATCAAGTTCTTTACCATTTGTCTTTATGATACGAATACGGAAAAATCTCTTACCGAGAGATTGTCCACCTAAAAAGACTGGTAAGACCACTAAATAAATAACTAAAACAACCACCACTAAAGCCCCACTAATAAAAGCTGAAATAAATAAAGCAGCAGTGTTAAGAACTTGAGCAGGATCATTTAGATAAGATAAAAATGAAATGATTGCAGGAACAAGAGCGATTAAAGAAAGAGCAAGCACAATGAAGAAATCAAAGAGCGCTGCAATGATTCTATTTCCGACACTTGTTATATTCATATCTATTCCCAGTTTCTAATAATAACAAAAAAGGCAATATTTTTTAACAAATATTTGCCTAATCGAATATTGTCTCTTTATTTTTAAATGCTTTGATGGCTCTTTCAATCTCATTCATTGATAGTTTACGAGACATTTCAGGAAGATTATCAATTGGGAAGAATTTGACATCATTAGTTTCATGAGTGTGTTCATGGAATTTCTTTCCATCAATTTTTCCTTCAAAAATTAAGACATATTCAGGAACGTTTTTATTGGATTTAAATGGGGTGCGGTGTAAAACACCGATAAGTCGAACTATTTTAGGATCAACGCCTGCTTCTTGGGTGACTTCATTAAACGCTGCTTCGCTTGGTGAATCATATAAATCACACCATCCACCAGGGAATGACCATTGATTTGAATTAGATTCTCTAACTAAAAGCACTTCATTTTTATCATTTGAAATTATCGTTCTAACCGACATATTTGGAGTTGGATAGATGTCTCTATCAAACATGCTTGGACGATCAAATTTAACATTCATCATGTTTTCAAGCATCTTTCGAGAAAGTTCGTTAAGCTCCTTATAATTTTCTAAAGCATATGGATCTTTTGAAAAGACCATTCCTATATGGGCAATCGTGTGAACTTTCACTACAAAATCGTAAAACTCTTTATATTCCATATTGTGATTATATCACACTATAAATCCAATTAATGAAAATCATGCGGATGTGTTATATTATTTTCATATGACTTACGACCAATTATTCACAAACGAACAATTTGCCATCATAGTTGGAGGTATTTTGCTTCTTGGAATTATTCTTTATATCTCTACTGGCTTTATCTATATAGGTAAAAATAGAGTAGGTATCATTGAAAGAGTTGGTAAATATATTGGAACATTTGGTCCTAAACTTCATTATTTCGCTCCACTACTATATAGGAGAGTTGGTTACTATAAAGTTGGTGAAATCTCCCAAGTATTAGTGATTGATAGAAAAAAATACATCATTAAATATGAAATAAATAATTTCAAACAATTCCATTATGTTGGTAATCATGACACTCTTGGAATTGTGAAAGCTTCTTTAAACGAGAAAGACGCTGATTTATCTAAATTATTAATCGAAAGATTTAAGTTAGTCGGAGCGAGATTTATATCTTTACAAAAAGTAAAAAAGTGACATTCGAGATGTCACTTTTTATTACTAAGTAATAATTATTTTTCTTCTTCGGCTTTAGAAAGCATATAATCTTCAAATGTTCTTCTAAAGTCATCTGGGCTAACGTGAATTAGTTCACCTGCGACCGCTAAAGAGATACGTCCTGTTTCTTCACTAATAACGATAGTAACTGAATCAGTAGCTTTAGAAATACCTAAGGCTGCTCTATGACGTGAGCCATATTTTCCAGTAAGACCACTGGTGATTGGATCATAATAAACAGCAGCAGCATAAATCTTATCTCTTCTAATAATAACCGCTCCATCATGGAGTCTAGTTCCAGGATAGAAGATTGTTACTAATAATTCTGGAGTTACAGGAGCGTTTAATATTGTTCCGCTTTTCGCATAATCAGTTAATTCTGTTTCTCTTTCAAAAGTAATAAGACCACCAGTCTTTGATGAAGAAAGCTGTAATACAGCTGCTTCAACTTTATCATAGACAGATGCTCTATCGAAAATCTTGTCATTACTAAGTCCCTTTTTATTTCTTCCAAAGATGAATGATAATTTTTCATCTGTTTTAGAAGTAAGTGTGTTAGTGACATATGGTCTAATAACACCAGCGTTAATGCTATAGAAGATGATTAGGGCGACAATCATTGCACCAACAAGGAGTACCCAAAGATAGGTAAGTGAAAATACGAACGCTAAGATAAGTCCTAAACTAACTAAAACTGTAAATAATTTTACAGATCCTCTTCTAAGTGATCTAAAGACCACAAAGTTAAGGAAAAAGATAACAATGAAAGAAAGTCCAAATTCTACCCACATAAGTGGATTTTGGAAATTGGCACTAAAACTTTCACCGTTATAATAAAGCATATTATTTTACCCAGCGATGTGCGAAGCGGCTGGCTGCACTAGCAGCGATAGCGCCGACAATATCATCGATAAAGGTGTTAACAACACCACTATCTTTACCTTCGTCATTAAGTTTAGCAATGATTCCATATTTCTTTTTGTCAATGAAACCAAAGTTTGTTAAAGCGATGGAACCATATAAGTTGCAAATTCCATAAGCGAGAACTTCATCAACACCATAAAGGCCTTCATCTCTTCTAAGAATTGAGCATAAGTCTTTATCGAGTGTTCCTTGTTCTGCAGCAACATCTAAAGCAATACCAGTTAAAATAGCGTGTTGAACTTCACGTTTTGATAAAACTGACATGACTGATTCAAGAAGTTCTTCTTTCTTTAAATCAACGTGGTAATCAGCTTGTAAGAATCTAGCGCAGTCTGCGATATCATCGACAGTAACGCCTCTTGATTCAAGTAATTCGATACATTTTGTACGATAATCTTCCATTTTATTTTTCCTTTCAATAATAAAATTATTAACAACTAATTTTAGCAAATACGATTTAGCAATAAAAGAGTATACACTAAAAACTAGTAATTTCAATAATGATTTAATATCATTTAATCATAGAGAGGTTACACTTATGAGCGAAAAACAAGTCAAAAGATATCGTTGCAGATTATGCGGATATGAAGTCACTATGGAAGAAGATATGCCTGCTGATTATGTTTGCCCAATTTGTGGCGCAAGTGCAGACGACTTCGAACTTATAGACGAAGAATAAAGATTTATCTATGATAAAAGCGTTCCGATTTGGAACGCTTTTTCATTAGAATTTTGATTCGTCGAAGGAATTAATAATTTTGATAAGTGGTCGAACTATCTTTCTAACGTTTCCTTCAATAAACGGATTCTTAATGTGATTTTTCTCTAAGAGGGTCACGAATGGATATTTACCACCACACTTACAAAGTTTGATATATTTCTTCCATGCTTTGTCGTGGTCTTTTCTCATCGCTTCGAGGAATTGGAAGGCACAGACTTGAGCAAGGGTGTAATCAATGTAATAGAATGGACTTCCGAAGATATGTGATTGTCTCATCCAAGTTGCACCATGACCGAAGCAAGGCATTTCTTTAATGTATTTCTTATGAGGAGTGTATCTATTTTCAATTTCTTTGAATGCTTTACATCTTTCCTCATGAGTAGCGGTTGGATGTTCGTATACCCAGTGTTGGAATTCATCAATTGTAATTCCATATGGGAGGAATTCGATTGCGTCTGCTAAATGGGAATAGCGATATTTATCAGCATCTTTGCCAAAGAAACCTTCCATATATGGCCAGGCAAAGAACTCCATGGACATTGAATGGATTTCACAACTTTCAAGAGTTGGTGATCTAAAGTCGCTTGGTTTAATGTTTCCGGATAAATAACCTTGGAAAGCGTGTCCTACTTCATGAGTGAGAACATTAACGTCACCTTCTGTACCATTAAAGTTAGAGAAGATGAATGGATAATGATAATCAGGTAGATAAGTCATATATCCTCCAGGTTGCTTACCTGGACGAGCTTCTAAATCAAGGAGATGATGTACCATCATAAAGCGGAAGAAGTCTCCAGATTCTTTAGACATATCGTCATACATCTTCTTAGCAGTTTCCACTAAATAAGGAGTGTCACCTGCAAGTTTTGGATTTCCGCTTAAGAATGATAAGTTATAGTCAAATGTTGCCATCTTATTAAATGGAATTCCTAAGCGTTTAGCCTGGGCTTTATATAGTTTTTGAGCGATAGGCACAACATTTTCAGCAATTTGTTTACGGTAAGAGGCAACCATCTTAGCGTCATAATCAACTCTTCCTAATGAAAGATATCCTAGTTCAATAAAGTTTTTATAACCAAGTTTCTTCGCCATAGTGTCTCTTAAGGTAACGAGTTTAGAATATATATCTCCGATTTCTTGTTCTTTACTAGCAAAGAACTCATCAACTTTAATTGAAGCTTCTTTACGGGTTTCTCTATCTTTATCGCTTGTGAATTTACCCATTTGAGAAAGATTATAAGTATTTCCTCTAAATTCAATTTGAGCGCTTCCTAAGATGCGGTCGTATTGAGAAGATAATTTATTACATTCGATAAGTTCAGGAATAATCTTTTCATCAAATGATTTAAGTGAATTCTCAATCATTTGGAAATAATATGGAGACCATTTCTTTTCGATTTCCTTGCGGAATGGAACTTTAACGAGCACTCTATTCCAAGTGTCCACTAAGTTAGAAATATATGGACTCATTTCATCAAGCGCATCTTGAGCTTTAGAAATAACTGGATCGGTTGTGTTACATGAATATCTAATAGATATAACAGTGGATTCAGTTGAAAAATGATCCATTAGTTTATCCATTTTCTTAATGATTTTCATGCCTTCTTTATAGTCTTTAGCGTTTCTAAGCTCATCAGTGAGTTTAGTAATCTTTTTTTCTAAAGATTTATATGAAGGTTTCTTTAATGGAATTTCTTCAAATTTTGGATTAACAAGTTTCATAATTTTCACCTCGCGAAAAGTATTTTAAAATGAGTGTCTATTATTTTCAAATAATATGAATTATAAGTTTTGGTTACGTTTAGAAAGAAGATACTTAATACCAACTATTCCAAAGTGCACTAAAGTGCCAGTAAAGATATAAACCGAAACAATAAGTAATGTCCAAACAAGATGATGGGCATTTTCAGAAATAAACTTAAAGACTGGGAAAGTATGTCCATCATAGATGTAGAAATAATCACTTCCCGTAATAGCGTCAAATATCCACATTGATGTCGCAAGTGTTCCAAAAGTCATTAACCCAAACTTCAAATCACCAATTTGTAGATCATAGTACTTAGTGACAAGCATTATTAGTGGAACAATAACGATGATGGCGTGGAACATTAAGGTTTGGAATCCAAAGAACGATAATGCTGAATATCCAGCAGTTGGACAACCCACAAATAAAGTGATGAATCCCATAATCATATTAACAATGACAAGGAAATTCATCGCGGCAGTTTTAACGTATTTATTTTTTACAAAAAATGCGACAGGAAAAACAAAGCTAAACATCGAGCAACTATGAAGCGGAAGCATGCTTGTTATGTCAAAGACATAATCTTCATAATGGATTAAGCATAAATAATAATGTAGACCATAATATAAAGATTGAAAGGCCACCACTATTCCCCATAAAGAAAGTAGAACAATGCTGATGGTTCTTCTTTTGCATTTTCTAAGAAGTATCGCGGCAGTTATCCCAAGTGCCATCACGATAACAATAAATAAAATATGATCTGCTTTAAAAGCATAATTTGGGCCTTCGCGGTTAAGCCAGTCATGGTCTAACAAAAATTCAATCATATTTAATATATTAATTAATTTTTATAGGTAGTGAAATAGTTTGACTAACATTCGTCTTAAATATAAAAGGCAGTGTAGAAACTGCCAATCATAGATTATTTGTCTTTTGCCTACACGACTAATGCGTTGATTTTATGATTCACTACACGATCAATGTGTATCAATTTTAATTGCATATTTTTTCGTAAAAGTATGCAGTTAGATTTTATAATATTTAGCGTATTTGCCTTTTTGAATCATTTGAATACGCTTTGAACCAACAAGTTCACCTAGTGATTTCTCAATCGTAGTCCTTGATAGATTAATAAGTATTTCTTCAATACCACCTTTGGTAATCGGGGTTTTACAATCATTTATAACTCTCAACACTTTTTCATTTGCAACACTGTCCATAGAATTTACTTCAAGGATATACGCTAGTTTT
>CADBUI010000022.1 GCA_902797855.1 uncultured Erysipelotrichaceae bacterium | reverse complement strand
TGATGAACATAGTTGACTAGAAGGATAATCACTAGGAATCTTAACTATAGTTCTTCTATACCAAGATGCCTTATAAGTAAGCATTGTCAGTAATCTAGACATCGAAGAATCTAATAATGATTTGTTATAGTCATTATCTTTAGTCATTCTCATCACCTTAAGATTTTCCACACATATGATTTGGTTTTCATCGATGATATGTTTAGATAACTTATGGAGATAATCGTTTCTTTGGTTATTGATGTGGCGATGAATTCTTGCGACTTTAATTCTCTGTTTATTTCTATTACTACTACCCTTTTCCATATGAGATAGTTTTCTTTGTTCTTTAGCCAATTTCTTTTGCGATTTACTTAGATATTTATGATTCTTATATTTGTTCCCATTAGAATCAACAATCAAATCCTTAACGCCTAAATCTAACCCAATAGAGTTATTGTTTCTTTCTAATGGTTTTATCTCTGTTTCTACTAGTAAAGAGATATAGTATTTATCATCTCTAGTTTTAGATATCGTCGCGGATTTAATGACACCTGAAAAGTTTCGATGTTTCTTGATTCTTATTCTTTTGCATTTAGGGATGGTGATGTATTTACTATTATCACTTAATCTAATAGTACATCCCTGATTATTAGTGGTATAAGATTGATCGTTCTTTTTACTTTTATATTTAGGAAACTTGTTTACACCTCTAAAGAAAGCCTTATATGCAGAATTTCTATTTAACTGAGCGTTATTTAAAGCAAGAGAATCTACTTCTTTTAAAAATGGGAATTCATCTTTATAGGTTGCAGGAGCGATATTCTTAAAGCCTTTGTGAGTCTTGTAATATTCGATCATGTCAGATAGAGACTTATTATAAAAGAACCTGACACATCCAAAACATTTCGAAAAATATTCTTTCTGCTCATTATTAGGATAGATACGATACTTGTAAGCAACGTGGTTCATAAAGCTTCTTAGATAATAAAATAGATACAACCATCAAGTTGTCCAAATCTCATCCAATCCACTTTATTATCCTATTAGCTGTACTCACTAATAGGACCCAATTTATCTATATTTATTATAGCATAATATACTGAGTATATCATTATATTTTTTATATATTTTGGATTTCATCCCCACCTATAGAGGTTATATATAATTTTGATGGCTTTACGATGAACTAGTCATATCAAGACGAAGGACTTCTTGCTATATTTCGTTAAATCTTAATTTGCTTTATACGTGCGCCTATATTATATTTATACTCATGACTGGAAAACGTGTTTTAGTCACTAACTGGTTGATATATATCATGCTTCTCCTATTTATGTATTATTGGGAGAACATTAGCATGCTTGATTTTGTTAATCCAACCCGAGGATTTGTTCTTGGAGAAGTAATTTTGTTCTTCCTGGGAATCATTATGATTACTGGAGTGTATTTCTATTTAGAAAAAAGACGAAATGGACTAAAGATTAATTATTTCTTACTCTTCTTATTAGCAGGAATATTTATCTACGCGACTATCGTTATACTTTGTATCCCAGGACAAAAGACTTTTACAGTTGTTAATAAGCTTGATCCAAGTGTTATTTATGTTGGGACATTGAACACTAGCGTAGAGAAAAGAGTTTATTATATTTTCTTTGCTTTTATTGCTCTTTTATTCTCCTACTTATTCGTAGATGTTTTCCCAAAGAAATATCATTTCCTAAAGATACTATATTTAGGATTTTATATTGCGTGCGTCGTTACGGCAGCCTGCATGATTTATAGCTATATAGTTGAGTTCAATGCATATGTCGGATTTATCAAAAATCTACTAGGAAACTCAGTGGATTATGAAACTACCGTTCATTCTTGGTGGAATAATAGAAGTAATTATTCTGTCTTTTTACTCTTCATGATTTTCTATACATTATATGTCCATCATACGAATGGAAAGTGGTGGTTATATTTAGTTGTTGGATTCTTATTTATTAACTTAATTTTCACATTATCAAAAACAAACATTCCACTAGCAGCAATTCTTATTGTTGGATATTTGATCGCTAGATTCTTCTTAACCTATAAAGAAAACAAAAAACGTAACTTAATTGCTTTATCCATTATTGGTGGACTTATCGTTATTGGATTAGGAATGTTTGTAGTCTTATATTTTGTTGGACCACTTAGTGAAAAACTTCATCACGTAATGCAAAGTTTATTTACATCACATGATGGAATTAATAATACAATTCAAACTAGAGTTTGGATTTGGGAACACGTTATCGATATTTTAAATAATTCAAGTTGGGTATTCGGTGCCGGATTTGGATATTTTAATGATTTACTTGGTGAATATAACGCCTATGACTATATGACTGTTGGACATAATCCAACTAATATGCCTCACAATTTCTTTTTACAAGTTCTTGGTGAGGGTGGTGCGATCTATTTAGCGTTTGTCATCTTTGTCTTTGTATTATTTATTTACTATCTAGTGAAAATTGCTAAAAATCATAAATCATTAGTGGCGCTTGAGTCTATTTTCTTTGTCGTTATGTTAGTCCACTTAATGCTTGAAAGTAGTGGTCCATTTGCCCATTCTCTTCCAAGTGTTGAAGGCATTATTTTCTGTTTCTTACTTTGGACTCCTGTCTATTCAACTTATTATCATGAAAAGTATCCGGAAGATAACGCTGAAATAGTTAGACAAGCCGAAGAATTTAAAGGAAAGAGAAATAAGTATTTTAATAATCCTTACAGCGTATCTAACTTGATATATTTCTTCTTCACAATCATTTTAATGATTGTTCTTGGACCTTTATCAACTGCTTTCCAAAATCAAATGGCTGGATGGATTATTGCCTTAATGGTGACTCTAACAGTTTTGTATTTAATTGGGCCATATATAGTCCAAAGAATATATAACAACAAGCATCAAATAGATTCTAAGTATAATTCCCTTCCTTACTATCTACTTCATATCATGCTTCCATTCTTAGTCGTACTTGTTATTGAAGTTGCGTTTGCAAGAGTCTACATGGCTATACTAGGTAATGCTTTTGGTATTGCGATGTTTGTTGGATTTATTAATTTAGTTAGTTACGCTGCCGCGTTTACATTAATTCCTCAACTTAAGTTTTCAGGCGAGTTCTTATATGTTTTTTCTTCAAATCTAAACAATTTTATGATTGAAAAGAACGCTAAATATATAAGAGAAACTCTTAAGTAATAACCTTTGATAGTTTGCCTTAAATCAATAATATGGTTATAATATGACCATATTTTTAAATATGAAAGTCGTTATAGTATGTGATTGGCTCACCAATATGGGTGGGGGAGAGAAAGTAACAGAAGAAATTGCTAAATCTTTTGGTGATGCTCCTATTTATACTAGTGTTGTTAATCGCGATAACCTTTCACCATATTTATCAAAGGCCGATATTCATCCTTCAAAGCTTCAAGGAAAGAAAGATAAGATTTTAGATCACAAGAAATATTTCCCAAGGATGCCAAAAGCATTTCAAAAGATGGAAATTGAACCTTGTGATGTTTTAATTTCTTCTTCTAGTAGTTGTGCGAAGATGGTTAAGGTACCTAAAGGCGCTATTCATATTTGCTATTGCCACACTCCAATGAGATACGCTTGGGTGATGGAAAAAGATTATCTTCACACTCTTTCGTGGTGGAAGCGTCCATTAGCGAAAGTTCTTCTTTCATATATGAGAAAGCAAGACTATAAAACCACCAAATGTGTAGATTATTTTGTTTCCAATAGTGAATGCGTAAAAGAGCGTATTAAGAAATACTATGGTAGAGACGCTACTGTGATATATCCAAATGTCGATATTTCTAAATTTCCATTAAGTAATGTTGATAAAGGCTACTATTTGGTGGCATCAAGACTCGTTTATTATAAACGTATCGATTTAGCAGTTAGAGCATGTGCTGAACTTAATAAACCACTCGTGGTTGTTGGAGGAGGACCAGAACTTGAAAACCTTAAAAAGATTGCTGGTCCAAGCGTTACTTTCCTTGGAAGAGTAAGTGATGAAGAGCTCGTTAAATCTGTTAGAGAATGCAAGGCATTCCTTTTCCCTGGGGAAGAAGACTTTGGTATTGCTCCTATTGAAGCGATGTCAGCAGGTAAACCTGTAATTGCGTTCGCTAAAGGTGGTGCGCTAGAAACAGTTGAAGATAACAAAACTGGTGTATATTTTGACACCCAATCAGTGGAATCACTTAAAGACGCTATTAATAGATTTGAAAATATGAAATTTGATAGTGAATATATTTCTAATCACGCTAAGAAATTTGCATCAAATGTTTTTGATAAGAAATTCAAAGAGTTCGTGATGGATTGTTATAACAAGAAGGTAGAAAAATGATTTATATCAATGGAAGATTTTTAGCTAAGAAAATGGTTGGTGTAACTCGTTATGCTGCCGAAGTTTTAAAGTGTCTTGATAAAGAAGAAAATTCCGACAAGATTGAAATCTTAGTCGCAAAGAATATTCCAGATACACATTTCCCAAAACATCTTAAGGTTAGACGAATTGGAAAACTTAAAGGTAATCTTTGGGAACAGATTTCTTTACCAAACTATTTAAGAAAACAAAAAGACGCTAGATTGCTTAATCTATGTAATGCATCTCCACTTCACTATAAAGGGTTTACCGTAGTGCATGATATTTCTTTCGTCCACCTTCATCATACATATTCATGGTTATTCACGAAGTGGTATCACTATATGATTAAAAGAAAAGTGAACAGCGATTATATCGTGTTTACTGATTCTAACTTCACTAAAGATGATATCGTTTCTTATTATGGAGTTAGCCAAGATAAGGTTATTGTTGCTTATTGCGGTACTGAACATATTTTAAGAGTTGAACAAGATGATTCTGTGTTAGATAAATATCATTTAGTGAACAAGAAATATTCATTATTTGTTGGTAGTGACTTTGAACACAAAAACTTATCATTTGTAAAACAAAAAGCTGAAAATAACCCAGATGAATTCTTTGTCTTTGTCACTCAAAGACCACCTGAAGAACTTCCAAAGGAAAACGTTTTATATATTGAAGAAAGTGTCTCACTTCCAGCGCTCAAATCGTTGTACGCTCACGCGAATAACCTGTACATGGTTTCATCATTTGAAGGATTTGGACTTCCTCCAATTGAAGCTATTCTTTCTGGATGTAAGCACGTCACATTATCAGCGATTCCTGTATTCCACGAAATATATGGAGATCAAGTTGACTATGTTCCAGTTAGTAAAACTATCGTTATGGGTAAACTAAAAGACATCACACCAGAATATAAAGAACAACTCAAAGAAAGATTCCAGTGGAAAAAGACCGCTGAACTTATATATAACACTGTCATGAATTATGACTTAGGGGGCGATAAAAAATGATTTACCGTTTAAAACCTATTTTTATTGAAAGATCTTGGGGTGGTACTCACCTATCTGAGATCTATAACGAACCAAATAAGAGAATTGCGGTTTCTAAACTTCTTTCTGCGTTTGGTAACTACGAAAACGAAGTTGAAGGAACTGGTAAAACCTTAAAAGAGTTATTTGAAGAAAATCCTGAGATTGTCGCGAAAGGATATAATAAGAAAGTTTTCCCTCTTCAAGTAAAACTTGTCGATGATGAATCTAAACAATTCTCAATTCAAAATCACCCTGAAGGAAAAACAGAATTTTGGCATATCTTAGAAGCTAAAAAAGATGCATTTGTCTATGTTGGTCTTAAAGAAGATTTAACCAAGGAAGAACTTCGTAAATATATTTTAGATGGCACAATCTGTGACCACCTTAATAAAGTTAGAGCAAGAACCGGTGATTGTTTCTTAATTAAACCTGGCACCATTCATGCAATTGGTAAAGGTATTTTTCTTGTCGAAGTTGAAGAAAGTTTAGACACAACCTATCGTCTATTTGCGTTCCAAAAAACTGAAGAAGATGGCTCAGTTAAAGAAATCCATCTTGAAGAAGGCCTTAATGCAGCGAGACTTGATCAATATCAAGTCGATAGAATGTACCGCAATGTCGAAGGCGAACTCATTAGATGCAGATTCGTTTCTGTTAAAAGACATAGAATCTTTGGTAGTGAATTCTTCTACGCTGATGAAAGAAGTTTCCACTATATTGTTGTCTTAAGTGGTGAAGGGAAACTTATTTCTAAACGCAAAGAATATCCACTTAACGAAGCTGATAGTATATTTGTTACAGCCTGTCATGGAAGTTATTCCATTGAAGGTGATGTTGAATTTTTAGATATTACACTTTAGGAGATTAATTATGATTATTGCACGTGCTCCATTTAGAGTTTCCATCTGTGGCGGTGGAAGTGACTTACCATCTTTCTACGAAAAGCATGGCGGATGTGTTATCTCAACAACAATTAAAAAATATTGTTATTTAACACTTCATCCTGCGTTCATGAAAAATGATATTTCTTTAAAATATTCAAAAACTGAAAACGTTCATGACTATTCAGAAATTAATCACGAAATATTTAGAGAATGTTTTCGTAGATTCAAAATCAATGGTGTTGAAATTGCCTCAATGGCAGATGTTCCTGCAGGTACAGGATTAGGATCATCTTCAACATTCACAGTTGCACTTTTAAAGCTACTTTATACATATCAAAATAAATATGTTTCAACTTATCATATCGCTAAAGAAGCATGCGAAATTGAAATCGAATCTCTTCATAACCCAATTGGTAAACAAGACCAATTCGCTGCTGCTTTTGGTGGACTTAAATTTTATGAATTTATGAGAGATGGTTTTGTTAAAATTGAACCAATCATTATGAAACCTGAAAGTTATAAGAAACTTCAAGGCAACTTACTTATGTTCTATACAGGAATTACTAGAAGTGCTTCTAAAATTCTTGATGAACAAAAGAAGAATATTGAACACGATAAAGCTAAAGAAGAAATCTTAGTTAAGATGTGTGATTTAACAAGAGATCTTAAAGCTCATCTTGAACAAAACGATGTTGACTATGTTGGTGAAGTTCTCGCAAAAGCATGGTCACTTAAAAAGCAAATGGCTGGCTCAATTTCTCAAAGTGTAATTGATGAATATTATGAAAGAGGAATTAAAGCTGGCGCGACTGGTGGAAAGTTGTTGGGCGCTGGTGGAGGAGGTTTCTTACTTTTCTATGTTCCACAAGATAAACAAGAATCTGTCCGTCAAGAACTTAAAGAATTAAAAGAACTTCCATTTGAATTTGATAATTCGGGAGTATCAATTGTATTTAACGACTAATATGAAAGCGGTAATAATGGCGGGTGGTAAAGGCACTAGACTAGGTAGTCTCACTATTGAGATGCCTAAGCCAATGGTGAAAATAGCCACTAAGCCAATCTTAGAACATCAAATCGATAACTTAAAACAATTCGGAATTACCGACATTATTTTGATTGTTGGTTATTTAGGAAATGTTATTGAAGAATATTTCAAAGATGGTTCTAAATTCGGTGTTCATATTTCATATATTTATGAAAAGGAATTATTAGGCACTGCTGGATCATTATATTATCTCAGAGATAAAGTAGATGGAGATTTTATTCTTCTCTTTGGTGATTTAATGCTTAATATTGATTGGAATAGATTTATTAAATTCCATCAAGATAAAAATGCGGTAATTACGTTGTTTGCTCATCCAAATTCTCATCCTTTTGATAGTGATCTAATTGTTAGCGATTCATCTGACAAAGTTATTAGAATTGATAGCAAGCATAATGTTAGAGATTATTACTACAGAAATTTAGTAAACGCTGGACTTTATATAATAAATTCAAAGATTTTAGATATATTTGATAAGCCTGAAAAACGAGACTTTGAAAAGAATGTTCTCCCAATATTTATGGAACAAAACAAAGTCTATGCATATTCAAGTAGTGAATACGTAAAAGACGCAGGCACTCTTGAAAGACTTGATATGGTCACAAACGATTTTCTTAATGGAGTGGTAGCTAGAAAGAATCTATCACATAAACAAAAATGCATTTTCCTTGATAGAGATGGCACTATTAATAAATATGTTGGTTTCTTAAGAAATATTAACGACTTTGGACTTCTTCCAGGAGTAAGTGAAGCCATTAAATTAATCAACCGAAGTGACTACATCTGCGTTGTAGTAACTAATCAACCTGTTATCGCTAGAGGAGAAGTATCATTTGAAGAGCTTCAGGATATCCACAACAAGATGGAAACTCTTCTTGGCAAAGACGGTGCTTATCTAGACGCAATATATTTCTGCCCACATCATCCTGACAAAGGGTTTGAAGGTGAAAGAGTTGAACTTAAGATTAAATGTGATTGTCGTAAACCTAATATTGGAATGCTCAATAAGGCCAAAGAAAAATTCAACATTGATTATAATGAATCATATATGATTGGTGATTCTGATTTAGATGTTAAGACCGCCAAAAACGCGAATGTCAAATCAATATTAATTGATAATGATGAATTAATTAGAAACGAAAAAGCAGATTATTATGCTTCTAATTTATTAGAGGCAGTTAAACAAATTCTCAACATAAAGGAGTAAAAATTATGAAGAATTACGAAGAACAAATTAAAAAGTATTACGAAGAAGAAATTGAAGCGATTCGTAAAATTGATCCAAAAGAAATTAGTTTAGCAATGAATGCATTAGTAAATTGCTATGAAAATGGGGGGACAATTTACGTTTTTGGTAATGGTGGAAGTTCTGCAACTGCATCACATATGGTGTGTGATTTTAACAAAGGGGTTTCTATGAAAAAATCTAAGAAATTCAACTTCATTTGTTTAAGCGATAACACTCCAATCTTAACCGCACTCGCTAACGATATTTCTTATGATGATGTCTTCGCATATCAACTTGAAAAGATTATTACTCCTAATGATTTAGTTTTAGCGATTTCTGGTTCTGGAAATTCTAAGAATATTATTAATGCAATTAATGTCGCAAAAGCTCAAGGTGTCAAAGTTATTGGAATGACTGGCTATGATGGAGGTAAGCTCTATCAAATGGCGGATTACCATTTACATGCTCCAATTAACGATATGATGAAAGCCGAAGATATTCATATGACATTTGATCATATGATGGCAACAATCCTTACCCAAACTCTAGATGTAATTAAATAAAATGGCCAAAGACAACCAAAAGAAATATAGATTAATCCGAAAATTTTCACCTTTGGTGAAAAAGCTTTTGCCTAAGAAAATGTACGCAAAGCTTAAAAAGGATATCAAAAAGAATATTGTTTATGATGCATCTAAACGTATTCCATTTGATGATACCTATCCTTTTGGTGTGAACTATTTTGGTCATCTTAAAGCAGGAATTGGATTAGGCGAAGGAAGTAGACTCTATGGCCGCGCTATTAAAAATAGTGGACTTCCTAGTGTATTTATTGATGTTCCTCTTCCAAAATCCATTCCGCAAAATAATGATTTTTATGGAATTGAGATGAGCGATAAACCAATTTACTCAATCAATCTATTCCATGTTAATCCAGAGAACTTTTATTGTTTGGAAATGATGTTTGATCAATCTTTTCTTGATCATCGTTATAACATTGGAGTGTTCCTTTGGGAACTTGACCACATTCCACAAGGTTGGATTCCATATCTAGATTTATTTGATGCATTTATTGTTCCATCAAATTTCATTAAGGAAGCTTTAAAGAAAGCTACAGATAAACCAATTGAAGTAGTGAACTACGGATTATCTTTCGTGAGTAGTGACACAAATCAAAAAGTTTTAGAAGAAACAAATAAGTTAAGATTCTTAACGATGTTTGATTCTAAATCAAATATTAAACGTAAGAATGTTGAAGAAGTTATAGAAGCTTTTAAAATCGCCTTTAAAAATCGCGATGACGCCGAATTAATCGTTAAGGCGAATAATTTAACCAATAAAGATAGAAAGACGCTTTTAAAGGCTTTTAATAATCATCCTAATATCAAATTATTTGATAAACACTTATCTAGAAGTGAAGTAAATGCTCTTATAAGTGAATGTGATTGTGTTGTGTCGCTTCACCGTGCGGAAGGATTTGGTCTTGCTCCAGCGGAAGCTATGATGCTTGGTGCAAGTGTTATTGTCACCAACTATTCATCCACAACTGATTTCTGCACAAAAGATAATGCATTCCTTGTTGATTACGATTTAGTGGAATCGGATATGCAATATCAAGATGAAAAAGACTTTAAATGGGCTGAGCCAAAACTTGATAGTGCTGTTAAAGCTATGCTTGAAGTAGTGGATAACCCAGAGTTAAGAGAAAATAAAAAGAAAAACGCTCAAGAATTCCTTAAGCGTAATCTATCTGTTGAAGTTTGTTCTAATAAACTTTTGAATATTTTGTCTAAGATTAAATAACTAACTCTTATTCCAAATTTTGTTCTTTTTTAGCAATAAATCTTTGATAAAACTTATCATATATTTTTTCAATTAGATTACCTAAAATCACAGATATTTTAGTAACCAATTTTTGAATAGTTTCTGCATATATTAAAGTTATGATACTTGCGACAATGAAATATCCTAAATTAACTAATAACCACCATAAGAGAATGTAATCGGTACCGAATGTAGGCAAGATCATCTTATCGAAGAATGTAATAATTATAATGGTTACTAAATACCCGTTATTTGCTAAGACATAATTTGTTAGTGATGCGCTTGCAAGTTTTGAAAGTATTTTATTATTTATTTTTATGTTTCTAAAAACATTCAGCATTGAAACGCCAAATATTACAAAAATGAATGATGACCATAGGACAAGTATTTCAGATGGTGAATTATAATACGCTCCATTATCTACCCAAAGATGATACAAATAAACAAGCGGATATAATAATAAAATTGTAGAGATAGCTATTAATACATTCCATAAGATAGAATCGTGGATACGTGTTGGATATTTTTTAAAATAACCCACCACAAAATATATCATTACAAAACCTAATATCATGTGCCATAGGAAAAAGAATCTATGCACAACTCCTACAAGAAGAAAGAGAAATAACGCTAAGGTGAAATGAGTCTTTTGATTCATTGATTCAATTGCTTTATTTAGTAGTGGGTGAATGATATAAATTATTGAATAAATAGCTAAAAACCAATACCATTCGCTTGATATCGGAAAGAAAATTCTTTTCCAATCCGAAAATCCCCACGGAGCGATCTCATCACCAGTAAATGAATCATGAATAAATGCTATTGCTATACCTAACCATAAGCAGATAACAGTGTTAATAATTAACGCTAATAACTTAGATGTTTTAAATCTCTTTGAATCTAGTAAAAACCAGAATGATATAACAATAAACAAAATATTGCCCCATTGCCCAGTTGCCCTGAGTGTTACATCAACTAAAAACATAATCTCAGTATTGATGCCAGAATAGTAGGAGCTAGTAATCGATGGAACAATATGTGATAGGGTAATTAAAAACATTGCAAAAACTCGCAATAAATCTAATCCGCCTAATCTCACTTTTTTTGGTGCAGTAGTATTTGATATTGTTTCTGTCATTATTGTTTATCTATCTCGTCATATAAAGAGATAATTTCTTTCCCAACCTTCGACCATGCTGTTTCGTTTACATGATTTTGAATATTTTTAACTAAAGTAGTGTTATCGCTATTAAATAATTTAATAACTGCTTCAGCAATTGCTTCTGGCGTACACTCTTCTATTTGAAGAGATGAGTCACTATATTCTTCGAAGATAGGTTGTTTTGTTGTAATTAATGGTCTACTTGCAGCTGCAACGAATCTAACAGCGCCCGAGGCACTTTCTCCCGTTGGCTTATATGGCATGACACAGATATTACAAGCTTGAAGTTGTTCAAGCGCGTCATCGTTAGATAAATAATCTCCAATTAGTTTAACGTTATCTTCTAAATGCAAATTAGAAATCGTTTTTAAGCATTCGCGATAACAATTTCTTGAATCATCACTGTCATGAATTGATGTCGTTGCGATGTAATAGATATCTGGAATTTCTTTTTTGATTAATGGGATGGATTCAATGACTTCCTTGATTCCTTTATGAGGTAGTAAGAATCCATAACTACCAATTATGTGTTTTGAAGTATAACCAAGACGTTTTTGTTGTACATCAGCAGGCACATATGGATAGATAATCTGACCATGTGAGATAACGTGGATGATTTCAGGATTTACTCCAAATCCTTTGAGAATATCAACATCTTGATTTTGGTGAACAATTAACGCAGCGCATTTATTAAGCGATTTTGCAATCGATTTAAGCGAAACTTTCTTGCCGCCAAGAACAGCATCTGAAGTTTTATGAAATTGAACAATAATTTTCTTTTTGGTGTGAAGCTTTTCAATAAGTGTTGCTAAGCAGTTAACGTTAAAGAAACCAAAATTAAATTGAATATGAACAATATCACTCAAAGAATATTCGAGCGCTTCAATTAATGGATTAATGTTTTTATCTGAAGCATTAAACCATAATCTATTTCTTACAAAAGGTTCATCTTTTCTTAATAAATCAACGCCTTCATTTGGAAATATCTCATATTGAGCTTTATATTTTGTTGCGTCAATTTGGAATCTTGTGAATTCAGCAATACCACATTTTGAATTCCATGTTGAAACCATCGCTACTAGATGTTTGTAAGAATTATTTTGAATATCGTTAATAAAATCTTCCCATCGTTTAGCAACAGCTTTCCATGAATACTGTTCACTAATGAGTTTGTAGGCTTTTTCAACCATCAATTTCATTTGATCAGAATCTTTATTCTTTATGAAATATCTAAATTGTTCCACTAATTCATTTAGGTGAGGTTCACACCAAAGTGAAACGAATTTAGAATTTTGGTTTACATGTGATTTTGATTCAGTTAGATCATAACCAACAATTAAGGAAGTTTCGCTTGTAGCAAAATCTGCCATTCCAGAATTGTTGCAACAAATTGTTGGAATTTTTGCTAGCATAGCCTCAGCAACCGGTAATCCAAAACCTTCGCCTCTTGCGACTTGAACATAGCAACTCGCCGATTTATATAGTTGTGCAATTTTTTCTCTATCTAAATCACAATTTATCCACTCTATTTCAGGAGCGTGTTTATATTTTGAATTAAGCTCCTTTAATATGTCTGCGACGTTATTATGAATATTTGGGAATGTTTTAAGAACCAAACAAACATCATCTTTATCGGTGAACGCTTCATAGAATCCTTTAAGTAAAACATCAACACCTTTACGTGGAAAGGCGGATGAAATATGTAAAAATTTAATTCCCTTTTTAGATTTGAGTTGATATGGTTTTAATGAATTGTAATTATCAACTAGATCAACACCATTTCCAATTGTTTTGACTGGAATATTTAATCCACATTCAATTAATTTATCGGTAACAAATTGTGATGTTGTTCCAACACCATTGCAGTATTTATTAAAATCATTAATAAACTGTTCTGGAATAATAGATTCTTCCCAGGCAAATGAGTAAAAATTAAGCCCTCCGTTTGCATCTTTTGCTCGTGGTGGATACATATTTCTAATAGTTATATCTGGATAACTAACATTTTTGGATTTCAAATATAATTCTTTAGCGAGTGGTTTATCTTTAAGATCTTCGTCTTTCGGGAGATAATCACCAGGTCCTTCGGTTGGATAAATAGAAACATCAAAGTTTCCATTTTTATGTAACTCCTCAATTAATTTACGATTAACTATCGCAAGTGAATATGAAGTTTCAAAAGGACCTTGCATCTGCAAAGTTTGTTTGCGATTTTTATTATCAATATTCTTTATTGCATCAAGAATTAATTTCTCGGTATCTGTACTGCTGAGTTTTTTGATTCTTTCTTGTTGATGTTTCACTAGTTTCTCGCGTAGCGTTGTATTGGTAACTATTTCGTTTAATAATGCAGCGATTTGGGTGTAATTTTTCTTATCAAAACTAATACCTGCCCCGCCCATTGTTTCTAAAATCGCGGAACTGTCAAAAGCAATCAATGGGACATTCATTTTCATAGCTTCCAAAAGAGGAACGCCAAAACCTTCATGTTCGCTCATGCATATAAAAGCGGAAGCATTTGCATAGTATGTTTTTAGATCGCTTTCATTTATTTTTCCGGTTAAAACAACATTTTCAGATAAATCATTTTCTTTGATTGTGTTTTCCACTTCGCGTAGGTATGGAACATTAGAAGTGTCGCCAATGATAAATAACTTTGCTTTCTTGTCAAAATAGTTGTGATATAGATTAAACGTTTTAATGATATCGACTTGTTTTTTGTTTTTAACAACACGGCCAACAAATATAAAATTGGTTTGTGCTTTTAATGACTTTTCAAGCTCTTTGTTGACATCTGTCTTATCAAATCTGTCTAATGATATTTGAACTGGAATAATTCCTACATTCTTATAGCCCATTGCAATCATTTCTTTTCTAGAAAAGTTTGAATCGGCATATGCTAAATCAACATATTTTCTATATTCTGCAGTTTGTTTTAGGCCCTTTCGAATATATTGCTTTATAAATTCATCATCAAAGAAGTGTTCCGGAGTGATATTGTGGTAGATGATTATCTTTTTATCAGGAAGATTAATGATATTGTCAAACAAATCAAACCCCATTGAATGGTGGATGATTAAAATAGAATCCTTATTACCTTTATAGGATTTGATATCTTTGATATCCTTCTTTAACCCATCAGCGATATGTTCAGCGTAGATTTCTGATTCATATCCGTTTTTGATGAGGATATCTTTAATTAAAAGCATCTCGTTAGTGATAGCATCACCAACAGCTGTGCCACTATGGAATTGGTTAATCTTCATTCTTAATTTGATCCTCCAAATCCTTTACTTCATCTAATAAATTTTTAACGGCATTATTTAGTTTTGTTATAGCTTTAACAGTCGCGTTATTAAATTCGCTTTGTTGTTCGTAAATTGGTCTAAATAAGAATCTTGTCATTTTGCGAATGACTCGTTTAAAGAATCTTCTTGTGCGTTTGAAGTGTTTCTTAGTTGTGTTAAGTTCTCTATCTTCAGAAAGCGCCCAACAAGAATCTAGAAGATTAAGTTGTCTATTAACTGCAGTGATATCTCTTCTAATAGTGGCGATTTTAGAAGCATTATCGTCCATAAATTCGTCACCATCTTCTTCAACAATAGGCATATCTTTTTCAGCGATGACTTTATTAAGTTTATTTTCAAGTTCTTCTTTATTCGCAACTTTATTATTAACTTCTAACATAATTAATCCTCCTTATTTGATGTCCCATTTATGAGGAATGAGTGTTGTTCCTGGCGATTTAATATCACTCACAACATTTAAAACCGCGTATTCTCTATAAAAATCTAGCGGCGTTCCATTTTCATCAACAATTGAAACATTTACGCTATATTCACCTTTAAGAAGTGGGAGGGAAGGAATATCAAATGTAACTTTTCCTGTTTGTCCTACATCACATTTAACTTTTAATCCATCAAGTTGTGTGTTTGTGCCGTAAATTAATTTTCCATCTCTAGTGGAGAAACCCATTCCAAAGACGAATCCATATTGGGAATCGCGATTGATTTTGTATTCCATAACTAGCTTGCATGGTTTATTTGTTTCATGAATCCAGGTTTCTTTTCCTTTTTCATTTAGCATATACGCTTTTGTGATTTCACCATTAAACACACCGAATCGGTTGTTACTTTGATCAAGAGTGGCTCTTTCATCGCCGGTTTCTTTGATAAGTTGATCATGCTCAGCCTTAGCCTTCATAGCCTTAACTCTTGCTTTATCTTCTTCATCAAGCATTCTTTCGCGTTTTTCATTGGACATATATTCAAGATATTTATCAATTGCTTTTGTGCTTTCACCATCAAATTGGACATGTCCATCCTCGATCCAAATTGCTCGATCGCAGAATGATTGAATAGTTCCACTATCATGGGTAACGATGACAATAGTGACACCCTTAGCTTTTAAGTCTCTTAGTTTAGCGAAGCATTTCGCTTGGAAATTAGAGTCGCCAACCGCAAGAATTTCATCGATTAGTAAAACATCCGCATCAACGTTAATTGCAACGGAGAAGGCGAGTCTCATATACATACCAGAAGAATAAGTTCTTACTGGGTTATCAATAAATTCTTCAAGTTCACTGAAAGTGATAATATCATCAAGTCTGGCATCGATTTCTTTTTTGGATAAACCGAAAATAGATGCGTTCGTGTAGATATTGTCTCTACCTGACATATCTGGGTGGAATCCTGCACCAAGTTCAATAAGAGAAGATACTCTACCTTTAATATCAAGTTCACCAGCGTTAGGCCAATAAATACCTGTTAACATTTTTAACATTGTGGATTTACCGCATCCATTACGACCGATAAGTCCAACAGTTTCACCTTTATGGATATCAAAGGAAATTCCTTTTAGGACTTGTCTAACCTCGTGTCTATTTCTCTTCCAGAAAAGCAATTTTTCTTTTAAGGATGTTCCTTTATCGAAATAGACTTTAAAGGATTTGTGTACGTCTTTAACGGAGATAACTACTTCTTTTTTGTTTTCCATAATTACATTTCCTCCGCGAAACGTCTCTTGCCTTTTTCAAAGACAAGGAATCCTACTACTAAGAAGACAACAGCGTATCCTAAACCAACACATAGGTTAAGGAAGTTTGGCCAGGTTCCTGTGTATAAAATATTATGATAAGCCTCGATGATTGAGGTCATTGGGTTAGCGTATAAGAAAACTGGATAATATTTTTGATATTGTTCAGGTCCTAAAATACTTTCTAAAGAATACATAATAGGAGTGCAGTAGCACCATAACATAGTGACTATTCCTAAAATATGCTGCATATCTCTTAGATAAACAGTTATAGTGGAACATAAGAATGTCATTCCAAGCCCAAGCATGTATTCAATTAAGAACACAAGTGGAAGTGAAAGAATTGGTAAAAAGTTAAATGCTTCTCCATTTGGATTAACAGGATAACCATAACTCCACGAATTAATAGTCATTTGAACACCAAGAACAGCAAAAATGACAATAAAAGTGAAAAGCATATTGATAAACGCTGTAGTGGCGTAGCTAATAGGAATAACTTCACGAGGGAATCTTACTTTAGTAACTAAGCTCTTTTGTTCTAAAATACATCCAGATCCACCTGAAACGCATGTGGACATGAAAATCCAAGGAATAAGACCAATAAATAAATAAAGATAAAAATCAGGAATATTTGATTTAAGCAAGATACCAAAAAGAATGGTATAGACCACTAATTGGAGAAGTGGATTTAAAAATGTCCAGAAGAATCCTAAGACACTTCCTTTATATCTACCTCTAAGGTCTCTATGAATAAGACCCTTTATCATCATTCGGTAATCCCAAATCTGTTTAAATACGTTTTTATTTCCCATTATCTATACGAGTCCATTATTTCTTTAATTGTGTCTTTTAAGTCGTGCTTTACTTTGTAGCCAGTATCTTTCACTAGTTTAGAGATATCTGCTCTTACTTCAGGAGTGTCCACTGGACGGAAACGAGCTGGATCAATTTCAACTTTAACTGAAGCATTTGTTAAGGAAAGGATTATATTTAACAAATCCTCAATCTTATAAGAACGTCCGCTTCCGACATTGTATGTTTCTCCTGATTTACCTTTCAAGGCAAGTAAGCGATACGCATTAACAATATCTCTAACATCAGTAAAATCTCTTTTACTTGATAGATTTCCAACTTTAATAACACCAGGTTTATTTGTTTTTTCGATTTCTACGACTTGTTTACAAAATGAAGGAATCACAAATGTGTCAAGTTGACCAACACCAATATGGTTGAAGGCGCGGACACTGACAACATTAAGTCCATATGCTTTAGCGTATATTCTTCCAATACTATTTTGTGTTGCTTTGCTAACTGCGTAGAAATTATTGGCTTCAATCTTAGCGTCTTCTTTTACTGGAAGTTTACTTTGATCGATTTGGCCATATTCTTCTCCTGAACCAATTAAGACAACTTTCGCATTTTTAGCAAATTCTCTAACTGATTCAAGAAGGTTAATCGCTCCAATAACATTAATGCTGAATGTTAATTGTGGTCTTTCCCAAGATAACTTCACAGATGATTGTGCAGCTAAATGGAAAATCACATCTGGAGCGAACTCTTTAAGAAGTGCATCAATCTCTTCTTTTTTAAGAATGTTGAGATTAACAAATTTAAAATCTCCTTTGGAGTTCTCATTTTCTAGTTTTGTTGCAAGCACGTCAAAACCATTATCTATTAGATTTTTACATAGATAAGGTCCGACAAATCCTGCTGCGCCAATAACTAGAGCTTTCATATAAATTATTTACTTTCGAGTTCTAAATCGTTTTTAACCATTCTGGAAACGAGTTCTTCGAATGAGATTTCTCTCTTCCAACCAAGTTTAGCTTCTGCTTTTGCTGGGTTACCAAGGAGTAAATCAACTTCAGCTGGACGATAGAAGATTGGATTAACTTTGACTAAAACTTTTCCTGTCTTAGCGTCTTTACCAACTTCATCAACACCTTTTCCAGAGAAGACGATATCAATATCAACTGCCTTAAATGCAGCTTTAACGAATTCTCTAACTTCACGAGTTTCACCAGTCGCGACTACATAGTCATCTGGTTTATCTTGTTGAAGCATAAGCCACATAGCTTTGACATAGTCTTTTGAGTGACCCCAGTCACGTTTAGCGTCTAAGCTACCGAGTTCAAGATGGTCTTGTTTACCAAGTTTAATTCTTGCAACTGCGTGAGTAATCTTTCTTGTAACGAATTCTAGACCACGTCTTTCAGATTCGTGGTTGAATAAAATACCTGAGCAAGCGAATAAGTTATATGATTCGCGGTAGTTAACTGTGATCCAGTGACCATAGAGTTTTGCGACACCATATGGTGAACGTGGATAAAATGGAGTGGTTTCACATTGTGGAATAGCTTGAACTTTACCAAACATTTCAGATGTGGAAGCTTGATAGAATCTTGCGTCTGGTTTAACAATTCTAATAGCTTCTAAAATATTTAAAACGCCTAAACCATCGATTTCCGCTGTGGAAACAGGGTTATCCCAGCTTGCTTTAACGAATGATTGGGCTGCTAAGTTATAAACTTCATCTGGCATAGCTTCTTTCATAGCGAGTACTAAAGAAGCAAAGTCTGTCATATCAGCGTAAATCATGGTGACTTTATCTTTGATATGTTCAATATTGCCATAGTCTTCTTTAGCTTTTCTTCTCATTAAGCCATAGACTTTGTAGCCTTTCTCAAGAAGGAGTTCAGTTAAGTAACTTCCGTCTTGTCCTGTAATACCTGTGATTAATGCACGTTTCATAAATAAAAACCTTTCCTATAATTCAATACATTAAATATATTTATCTTTGCCTTGTTCCTTGAGTTTTTTGATGATTTCTTTAACATGTGCAACATCCTTTTTAGTTGCGACAAGGAAGACATCATCTGTCTCAACAATAACAAGATCATTAACGCCTACTGTGGCGATTAATTTCTTTCCATTTGTGCTAACGATTGTTCCAGTTGTGTTATAGCTCACAACATTGTCTCCAATGACGGAGTTTTTATCCGCGTCAACACCGTTTATTCTTTCTAAAGCTAGCCAGCTACCAACATCATCCCAACCGAAATCTGCTGCGATAACATAGATATTGTCAGCCTTCTGCATAACACCATAGTCGATAGAGATGGATTCTTGTTCAGAGAATACTTTGTCATAATATTTCCATCTTTTACGAGTGGATTGTTCAAATAACCAGGTTAAGTCATGATGTTGTTTTGGTAAGAATTTCTTAAATGCTTCGTTAATGGTAGACATTTTCCAAACAAACATACCTGAGTTCCAAACGTATTGTCCGCTTGCAACATATTTCTTAGCGACTTTGAGTTCTGGTTTTTCTTTGAACTCATCAACTTTGAATAATCTATCTTTCTTAACTGGTTCACCAATCTTGATATACCCATAACCAGTGTTTGGTTCACTTGGATCAATACCAATAGTGAGTAAGGCATCATTCTTTTCAACGAACTTCTTCGCTTCTTCAAGGACCTTTTGATATTCCTTAGGATTCATGATTAAGTGATCACTTGGAAGAACAAACATAACGCAATCTTTATATTTAAGATGGACATGTTCCACTCCAAGTCCAATTGCAGGAGCGGTGTTCCTACTCATTGGTTCACAAATAATGTTTTCTTCAGGGATATCTGGTAATTGCTTTTTTACAAGCTCCTTGTACATTGCGCCTGTAAGAATAAAAATATCCTCCATATCTACAAGAGGTTGAATTCTTCTTACAGTTTGTTGAAGCATTGTTCCCTCTCCTCGATCGAGTTGAAGGAATTGTTTTGGAAGCAAATTACGACTTTTTGGCCAGAAGCGTTCGCCTTTTCCGCCTGCCATAATTAATGCGACTGTTTTCATATAATATTAGTTTACTTTCCTTTGTGCTTATGTGCCCGGAGGCATATGTATATTAAAATATAAACGCGGGTAAAAAGCAACCAGGCGAACGTCACACCCTATTTATCAATGTCGGTTTTTAAAATTTTCTTATCGATGAATGAGATGAATTTTGAAAGTAATTGATATAGTTTCTTACCTAATAATGAAACTAGTCTATGAATCGACTCTTTATAGATAATTGAGGCAATTATTGAAGCGACAAATAAGGCTAATGAATAAATAAAAATAATTAGTAGGATGTTATCGTATCCAAATGTAGTATAGGCATATTGCCAAATCTGAGGTCTTGTATATGTTCTAAACAATATATTTTCGTGAATGATATACACGAATAAAGATAATGACGAAATATATGTGATAAATCTGTTATTAAATTCGATTTTTCTTATTAAGTTAAAGATTCCAAACGCTAATAATGTTATAAACAGATTTCCATCTATAAACCAACTAAGTAAATTAACACTACCAATGTCCATATGCTTCGCTAATTCGTTAGTGATTACCAATATGGTAATATGTCCTATCAATCCAATTAAGATTAAGCAAACACTAAAAATATTGCTATCAAGAAGATTTATTGAATATTTCTTTAAATAGCCAATTGCAAAATACAAAGTTATCCAAACTATTAAAACTGAATAATATGGTGGCTTAACAAACATAGCCACAACGATATAAATCACAAATGATGCTAAGGTTAGCCAGAATAGTGCGGGTCTAGATATTGATCTAATTATTATGTTTAAAAGAGGACTAATTATAGAAAGTAGAAGATAAATAGTGATGTACCAGTTATTTTCAAAAAAAGTAGGTAAAAATGAACGGAGGATTAAGTGTGAATCAATATTGCTCCATCCATAATAAATTAAGTAACTTATTAAGAAAATGATGGAGATAATCCATACATCAATGAAAATAATTAATATCTTTTTAAAATTTATTGTTTCTTTATCAACCAAACAATACGCTGAACAAATAAAGAATGTAGCGTTACCAAAAATGCCAAGATATCTTAAAGCAACAATAAAAAAAGTTACAAAATTTGTGATTGGATAACTAATAGGAAGAACGTACTCATTTGAAGCGACATATGGATTATATTCAATCAACGTTTGAACAACATGACTAACAACAATTAAAAATAAGGAAACCAACTTTAAAAGTTCGATTGAAGCATTTCTTTTCACCATAATACTATTATCTCATTTTTTCATATTAATGTTTATGCTTTCAAAGTATGCTAGTTTATTAATAAAATTATGTTATGGAGAAGAGATTCAAAGTAAGTAAATGGATCATGCTCTCACTAGCAATTCTAGTGAATGCTTTTCTTATTTATGAATCTTGTTTAGAAGGAGAATCTTCCTCTCTACATTCTGAATGGCTCACTAATCTAGTCGTGTCCGCTATTAATCACACTAAGCCATCTCCAGAAGTCACTAATGTTCCTCTTCAATCTATCTCACTAGTAAAACAAGATAATCCAATATCTAGTGATAACGTTGTCTTAGGCACTACAAATACATATAAAGTTGTGTTCACTCCAAGTGATGCATCAAATAAAAATGTTAAGTTTGTCTCTACTAGTGAATCTATCAATCCAGTTCAATCAAATAATATTGTTAGAGTTGAAGGATTAAAGTTAGAAAATAACATTACTTTATCCGCTATATCGCTAGAGAACGAATCAATAACTTCCTCAATAGCAATAAACGTAATAGATAGGCCAGTTCCTAGTGATTTTTCAATATCAGTTAACAATCAATCTACCTATGAACTTATGAATGGTTATAGTGTTCCAATTGATGTAAATGTTAATGGATATGATTCACAATCAAAAGCTAGATTATTCACTAACCCAGATTTAATTAGTTATTCATCATCTAATCCAAGTGTTGCAGTAGTGGAAAATGGCACTATTAAATCAGTGGGTGTTGGCACTACTATAATAAGTGCTCCAAATTCTAAAAATTCTATATCTTTGAGTGTCACTAATAACCCAGATATTATCCATAATGTCATCACAAGTGATGATTGGACTATTAATGGAAGCAATATTGCGCACACTCATGACTATGATTATATCGATGATAGTGAACATAGTTTCTACACTCAATTAAGTGTTAACTGGGGAAGCAATAATCTCACTGATCAATCAGTTGTTTGGAGATCAAGTGATGAAACAATTGCGAGAGTGGATAAGACTGGCAAAGTATATGGTCATAAAAAGAGCGGGAATGTAACTATCACTGCTATTTCAAACGCCGATTCAAGTAAATCAAAATCATTCCCTATGAGTGTCCAAGATGTTCTTCCAACAGCGATGAACATTAACTTCACTTTAGAAGATCCAATGCAACAAGGTGATTCGATGTCATTTGAAGCTAAGTTTGAACCTATCAATACCACTAATAAAAATATTGAAGTAGTGTCACTAAATCCAGATATTCTTGAAGCTACTTCATCAGGATGGAATGTCAATGTTAGAGCACTTAATGTTGGAGTTGCCTCTATAAAAGTAACTAGTAAAGCTAATCCAGAACTTAATCAGTCCCAAAGCTTTGAAATAATTCCTATTCAGCCAGTTAGTAATGAAGAGGCTAATGAAATTGGATTTTTCTTAAGAAAATCAGCGGGACATTTCTTAGCTTTTGGAATTTCAGGAGTGTTAATCTTAATAACCTTATATATGTTCTTATATGAGAAGTTTAAGAAATGGATACTTCTTATTATGTCTATTGCTACTGGAGTAATAATCGCTGGTATAACAGAGATAATTCAAATCTTTGTTCCTGGTCGAAGCGGAACAATTATTGATGTCTTGATTGATATGGCGGGATTCATCTTATTTACTGGAATCTTAATAGGCATATATTACTTAGTGTTATATATCAAGAAAAGAAAACATTAGGATTTACTTATTATTAATAAGTTAATTCTAGAGTACTGTTTTATATATTATATATTATTAATAATAAGTAACTGATTTTTGCTTTAAAAAATGTCTTTTCAGTATGTTCCAAAATCAATATACTAAACACAGATTCATATGATTTTTATTACTGGTGACACTCATGGAGAAATCGATTATCCAAAACTTCTTAAACTTAAGGAGTTTGATTTAACATATGATGATTATCTTATTATCTGTGGTGATGTTGGAATATGTTGGTCAACTGAAAGACTAGAAATAATGTTAAATCTCTATCGAAACATAGGTTGCACTATTCTTTTTATTGATGGCAACCACGAAAATTTTGAATTACTTTCTAAATTTAGACTTGTTGAATATAAAGGTGCATTAATGCATCAGTTAGATGGGCATATATTTCATATAATGCGTGGAGAAATTATGGAATTAGATGGGAAGTCTTTCTTATGTATCGGGGGAGCACATTCAATCGATAAAATGTATAGAATTCCATATATCTCTTGGTGGCCAGAAGAGGATATAACCGATAACGATATTAACAATGCGATTTGGAATTTAGAAAAAATAAATAATAAGGTGGATTATGTGATCACTCATTGTTGTGATTCACTAACTGTAACAAAAGCATTTCGTTTTAAAAGAGATAATTCCTCAGACAAATTGAACTTTATTGATAAGATTGTCACTTATAAACATTGGTTCTTTGGTCATTATCATTTCGATATGAATGTTAACGAGAAAAAGACGTGTCTATATCAAGAAATCATCAAATTATCTGACTAGTTTTTGTTTCAAAAATAACAATATTAAATTACTTTTCAATTACAATAATGTATTATTAATGTAATGAAAATTGCTGTAATTGGTTTAGGATATGTTGGACTCGCTAACGCACTTGTGCTTTCAAAAAAGCACGAGGTCGTTGGTTTTGATATTGATAAATCTAAACTTGATCTTCTTAAAAAAAGAATATCTCCTCTAAAAGAGGAAGATGTTCAAGAGTTACTAAATAAGTCTTCTAATTTTAAAGTAGTAGACACAATTGATGACGCTATTAGTGGAGCTTCTTTAGTTGTTGTTGCAGTGCCTACTAATTTTGATACATCTATTAACTCATTTAATACAAAGAATGTTTCTGGTGTCGTGGAATATACTCTTAAACACAATAAAAGCGCAAGTATTCTAATTAAATCCACTGTTCCATCAGGATTCACTAAATCACTCTCAGATACACTTAAATCTAACAAGATATATTTTTCACCAGAATTCCTAAGAGAAGGACATTCGATATACGATTCACTTAATCCATCAAGAATTATTGTTGGCTACACTAGTGAAGATAAATCTACCTTAAAAGAAGCACATATTATTGCCTCACTTCTATTAGAAGCATGCAATGGAGTAACAGAAGTAAACGTTATCTCTTCTAGCGAAGCTGAAGCAGTTAAGTTATTTTCTAATTCTTATCTAGCGATGCGCATCGCTTTCTTTAATGAACTAGATAGCTACGCGGAAAGTAAAGGACTAAACGCTAAAAACATAATTGATAATGTATCATTAGATCCTCGTATTGGAGGAGGATACAATAATCCATCATTTGGCTATGGTGGATATTGCCTACCTAAAGACACTAAAGAGCTTAAAGCTAATTTTGATTTAGTGCCTCAAACACTTATCTCTTCAATCATTGAATCTAACTTAGTGAGAAAAGAATTCGTAGCCTCACAAATATTATCTAAAGTTAAGAATGGTGAAGTTATTGGAGTCTACCTTCTTTCAATGAAACAAGGTTCTGATAATTTTAGAGAATCTTCAGTGATTGATATAATTAAACTTCTAAAAGAAAAAGGTGCGAATCTACTTATATATGAACCAAGTATTAAAGAACCTTCTTTTATGGGAGTAACAATAGAAAATGATTTTGATAAGTTTATCTTAAAATCTAATTTAGTGATCGCTAATAGGATTGATAAAAAGATAAGTGTGCATAAAAATATCTATTCAAGGGATTTATATAGGAAAGACTAAAGATGATTGTTTTAAAAGATTTAGTAATAAAAGGAAACAAAGAACCAATTAATCTTTCTTTTAATAATGGAATTAATGAAATCCTTCATAAAGATAGATATTTATATAAATTCCTTAGACTTAAAGACCAAGCTATTGATAGTGGTGAACTATTAATTAATGGAGTGTCTTTCTCAACTAACCAAAAAGATAAATCATTATTCGTTTTAGCGATTAATTCTCAAGTCTTCTGTTTATCAATATGCGTTATCACTAAACAAGAAGAAAAAGACAATGTCGTTAAACAAATTCAAGATGACTTAGTGAAACTTAGAGATTTACCAATAGTGACCACTAGTGAGCAAAAAGAAAAGATTGATAAGATAACTGAAACAATATCTAAATATGAGCTTGGTTACGTTTTAATTGATGAAAATAACGAAGTTAACCAAGATCATATTTCTCTTATCAATGCTTCAGTTGATAAATATAAAGAAGATATAACTTTCATCTACTTAAAAGAAGAAGGCATCACTGAAGTTAAACCTAATCCTGTTGTAGTTACAAGTAATGTAACTGAAGAAAAACAAGAACCAAAAGTAATCCATGAAGATTTGCTCGCGAATGAAGATATTTATGAATTCACTGTTGGAGCGTATTCTCCAAGTGAAGCTCCAAAAGTAATTCCAAATCCAAAAAGGAAAGAGCATAAAGAAAAAGAGAAAAAATCCACTAACAAATCAAGTGAATGGTTAG
>CADBUI010000021.1 GCA_902797855.1 uncultured Erysipelotrichaceae bacterium | reverse complement strand
TATGAATATGATATAGTTCGCGGAGTTCTTTATTTAAATCCGCACTTGATTCGATAACAATTTCGTATTTTTCCATTTTAAATCTCCAAAAATATGTAGAGAATATAAACTTTTAATTTATTAAATGCAACATTTTTAAAGCGAAGTCGGAAAAATTATTGATGTTGAGCTTCGTAAACTATTCCTACACCCTTAACAATATAGAAAAGTGGGAAGAGTGTTAATACTGCAGAAATTAAATAAGATAAAAGGATATGAAGTCCAAGGAATTCAGTAAATAGACACACTGTTACAAATATCGCAATTAGAATCAATAGTTGATAAAGCAATACTCTTAAAATAGTTTTAGCAGGATATCTTGGTCTATAGAAAATAAGAAGCAAGACAATATGAAGAATTAACGCGGCAAGGAAAGCTGACACGACTGATAATTCGTTTCTCATAATAATTTCTTCACTTGTATAGACAAAATTAATAAAGACAAACGCTAAAACAGCTTGAACTATATAGGAAATGATATTGATTAATCCAGATAGAAGAATTGATGATTGAATAAGTAAAGTATCAAGAAGTGGTCTAAAATGTGATGTTTTATTACCATCTTCATAAATTGTTTCAACTCTCATAGTTATATAAGGAATTTCTTTATATTGAAGATGAGTGATAACTCTCATTTCATATTCATAGCGATTTCCACCAATCTTGATTAATTCCGGTAAATCCTTAATTAAAAACGCTCTTAGGCCACATTGGTTATCTTGAAGATATCTATAGGTTGATAAAGATTGTGTAAACTGAGACATATCGTTTCCAATCTTGGATTTAAATGGAATCTTAGTGTCAAAATAACGCGTTCCAATGATGGTTGTGTTACTCTCGGATAGTTTTTCTTCCATCGCAACAATATCTAAAATACGATGTTGTCCATCTCCATCCGCGGTGATGACACCTTTAAATTCTCCAAAATTATCAATTATATATTTGAAACCATGTTTTAAGGCAAAGCCTTTACCTTGGTTATGATCATATCCAATAACGGTCGCGAATTCTTTAGAAGCTTCAAAGATGTGTTGATATGAAGGTCCACTACCATCATCAACAATTAAAACCTTAAAGCCTTGATTCATTAATCCTCTTGAAAGAATAATTAAAGTTTCTTCCGGTTGATAAGAAGGAATTAAAACGACTGAGTTTCTTTGCTCCATGTGTTTTATTTTACAAATGTAAATAAAAACTTGCAATTACTACAAGTTATTAATTTTCTTCTTCGCTTATCTCTCCAGCCTTCTTTAACGCAAATTTAGAGACAAGAGGTCCGATAAGTTCGTAGATTAAAGTGGATGAAAGTATGATAGCGACAATCAGTGCGCCTGCTTCAGCGGTTGCTGGATTTTCTGAAAATAGCTTGCCCGCTGTTGTGGCCAATCCTATTGCAACACCTGCTTGAGGCACAAGTGTTAAACCTAAATATTTCTTAACTGTTGGTTCTGCGTGAGTAAGTGATGCTCCAACAAGTGCACCAAGATATTTACCAGCTACTCTAAAGACAATATAAACTCCTGCAATAGCAAGAACCACTAAACCTGTTGAATTAAAGAAGATTGATAAATCAAGTGATGCTCCGGAAATAACAAAGAACATCATATATATTGGTGAGGTAAAACGATCATAAACATCGAGTGTTCTACCACTATCTTCAGACATATTCGTATAGATTGCGCCAGCCATCATACACATAAGAAGTGAACTGAGTTCAAATCCGCCTAAATTCTCATATTTAAATAACATCCAAAGTCCAAGAGAAGCAAAGACTGCAAAAATGCAGAGCACTAATTTATTGTTTCTAGAATGGAACAATTTATTAAGTAAAGAGATGATGATTCCCAAAACTGCTCCAAAAGCAATTGAGATAACAATTTCAATTAATGGTTTAGCAATCATCTTATAAATATCAAATGAACCTTCACCACTAATTGCAGTTGCAATTTGGAAAAGAATAGCAAATAAAATAAGTGCTGCAGCATCATCAAGAGCAACTACAGGAAGTAAAGTGTTAACTACTGGTCCTTTAGCACGATATTGTTTAATGACCATTAGTGTCGCAGCTGGAGCAGTTGCACTTGCGATTGCCCCTAATGTTAAAACTACAGTTAGACTTACTTGTTCTGGGAATAATAAATGAGCGACAGCAAGCGCTCCAACAACAAGTAAAGATCCACCGAAAGCTTCAAGTATTGTAATTACAAGGACTCTTTTACCAACACTTTTTAAGATTGTGGTTTTAAATGAAGTACCAATTGAAAAAGCAATAAAGCCGAGGGCTACAGTTGAGACCCAGCTAATTTGAGAAATATATCCATATAATGGAGCTTCTTTTATACCTTCATAAGTAAAATTATTAAATAATAAACCGAAGACAAAAGGTCCCATGATAATGCCGGTAATAATATAGGCAGTTACATTTGGGAGTTTTAATAATTTAATAACTCTAGTTGATAGTAAGGCAGCAAGCAAAAGAATTGCTATATATGCAAATAAAGGTAATGTCATTAAATGGATCCTTCGTAATCATCGATATCTCTTGAATACATGAATCCTTTGATATCTTTAAAATTATTTGTGTGTTTTCTAATTGTGTTTTTTATTTGCTCGAGTTGACTTTCGTCGATAACAAATAAACAGAGCATACTTTCTAGCATCTCTTGATTTTCAAGATGTCTTAGATTGAAAAAGTGATGTTCTTCAGGATGATAATCAATAGCATGTCTAAGTGATTCTGTAGAAATAACTGTCGCATTATATCCTTCGCTTTTGAGTTGTTGAAGGGTGAGATAGGCTTTCTCAGAATTTTTAAGCACTAAATATAAAGTCTTTTTCATAAATTAACTCCGCTCAAGATTATAGTTCTTTAAATAAAGAATGTTAATAATAAACAATCATCAATCTTTTTACTTAGTAAACTTCTCAACAACTGCCTTATTTAAATCAAACTCACTTTCGATAAGAAGAGAATTTAGCTCTGTAACGTTTAATGAATGAAATGAATAGTATACAAATTTGTTTCCATCATATTTTAAGGAACAAATATGGATTAACTTATTAGGAGAAAAACGATATTTATCTGCTTCTAAATAATTTAAAAATGTATCTTGGATAAGAAGAACTAAATGCTTCTTAGCTTTTTTAAATATCTGAGCCTTTGAAATTAGCTGAGAAACAATTGTTTTTTTGGTTGTCTTCCAGTTGATACAAAAAGGTTTAACTTTGTTTCCAAACAACCAACGATAATTACCTGATGTATCAAGCGCTTGAATCTCTAACCCGAAATAATTGGATGGATTATCTTTATCAACCACAATGTAATCAATAAAATTGTTACCTGCTTTGAATTCTTTTAAAAAATCAACGTTATCTGTCCCTATAATCCTTTTAGCGACTAGTTTTGCAAAATTAATTTTTGAAAATAAATTCGGGCAAATAATCTGGTGATTACCATTATGATAAAGAGAGCAAACACCCAGATCCGCCCTACCTACTTTTTTACATTTTTCATGAGTGAATGGGCAAATATTATTTGTCTCTTTTGTGCAATAATACTCAATTGATTTTAGAACATCTGTCTTTTGCATATTTTATAAACTCTTCTCGTAATTCGATTCCAATTGCATTTCTCTTGTTTTTTAATGCAACAAAACAAGTTGTGCCGCTGCCTGAAAACGGATCTAAAACGATCCCATTAGGTGGGCATGATACTTTGATTGGAAATTCGACTAGTTCTTCAGGGAATGGAGCGTAATGAGGATTGTCTTTCTCAGGCAATATTTCCCAAACATCACTAGGTTTGTTATATCGCGATTTGATAATTGCGTATCCGTTTTTCTCTACCTCTTTTTGTCTTTGGTAGCTAACAACTTTGTTGTGCCCACGAATAATAAATCGAAAATCTTTTATATCCCCGCTTTCTAGTTCACTAAGACACTTATCAAGCGCTAACAAAGCGTTCTGTTTCTCTACATCAGTTAAATGATTTGAGTTTTCAATAATTTTCCTATAATTAACGCCAGTCAAATTTGAATCCGTTTTAATAAGTCCAGATTTTGTATATTTACTATTCTTTTTTGCATCTAATGTGGTGAGGTTATAGTAAAAAGATTTTGATTTAACAAAATGATAAAAATGTTCATAGGAATTAGTGAGTCGCTTCTTAAATGAAGTTGGAGTAGATGATGTTTTTTTCCAAATAATATCATTATTAAGTAGCCACCCTCTATTAGTAAGTTCTATCGCAATACGTTCTGGAATTAATCTAAGTGATCCTTTGGAATAAGAATCACCAAGGTTAAGCCAAAAACTACCTTCATCTTTTAAGACGTGCTGAATGAGAGTTGAAACAATAATAATAGAATCAATGTATGATTCAATAGATTGATTAAGATTAAAGTGCTTATTCTTCTCTCTTTCTTGGAAATAAGGAGGAGACGTCACTACACAATCAACAGAATTTGGCTCAAACGATTTTAAAATATTAAAGCAATCGCCCTTGATAAACTGAACATTTTTTTGATTTTTATCAAATTTTTTCACGGTTTAATTGTACACGATATTTAATAAAAATACTATCTTTTATATAATAAAAAGCCAACAAATCAATGTTGGCAATTTATTTTATCTGGTGACCCGTACGCGATTCGAACGCGTGAATGTATGCGTGAAAGGCATATGAGTTAAGCCTCTTCTCCAACGGGCCAGTGGCGCCTACCGAGGGACTCGAACCCACGACCGATCGGTTAACAGCCGATAGCTCTACCGACTGAGCTAGGTAGGCATGCGTTATAAAACGCAAATAGAATAATAGCAAATGCCGCTATTAAAAACAACTAAAAAATAAACAAATTATTTTAATTGTTTAGCGATATTGTCTAATAAGTCTTGGACGGTGACGATATTGGTCATATCAACATCATCAAAGTGAATACCGTATTCTTCTTCAAGTTGTAAAAGTAGTTCAACAATATCAAGAGAATCAAGTCCTAATTCTTTAAATTTAGCACTTGTATCGAGTTTATCTTGGTGAATAGCTACCGCTAACTTACTCTTAATTTCTTCTAATTTATCCATAATATCACCTCACGACTCTATTATTCTAGCACACAAAAGTGTTATCTAGAATGAAATAATCTTTTCTCTGAAAAACACTTCATAAAGTTTTCTTCAAAGAAGAGACTATCAGTCTCCTCTTTTTTTCTTTAATCGCCTTCCACTTGTGCAATATTTGCTGCATCAGTTGCACGCTGACCAATTGTTTGGCTGACACTTGTAAAAGCAGCTGTCATTGCGGTAAGAACTACACCAAAGATAGCAATGGTGAGAATAATACCAAGTAAATGACCTTTAATCTCTGACATACTAACCTCCTTTCTAGCTAATATAGCCAATCATTACACTTCGAGTTATTGAGATTTCCATTGCCTTAGTTGAAACAATGTAAGGATTAAAATCTCTATAAATTCGATATTCAAATAGTGAACCAAACATCGGAGTGTTATCTCCAACTGGTTCGATATGAGCTTTTGCTTCAGTTTCAACAATATTGATAACATCTTGAGTTATTCCACCATATTTAGATATTGATTGCCCCACTACTACACTAACAGCATCAAGATTTGTATAAATAATCTGAATTGAAATTATGTCGCTGGCGAGAACAAATAATTCAACAATAAATACAAGTGACAAAATAAAACCTAACTTATAAGCCATATAGCATCTCTCCTATTACCTCAACAACTCCAATAGTGATCATAATGATAAGTAGACCTGATCCTATTAATGGGAACATAGTTGTGGAAGAAAGTCTTTTCTCTTTCTTTAGAAATTCGTTGTTATAAATTTCGTTTGATAATTTATTAAAAATTAGTTCGAACTGTCTTAAATAAGATGAATTATTTCCTTCATCCACCATTTGGTAAATGCTGATAAAAAGTTGTTCGATGATAAGCTCATCAAAATTCTTTGCAAAATTAATAAAAGGCTGAACTGATTTATCTTCATCTATTTGGTGGAGCAGATAAAGTAGTTTTTCATGTAAAAACGGATTAGCGAATTCACTCACCTCTTTAAGTGATGTATATACATTGAATCCATTCTCTAAATATACTTTGAAGAATGTGATGATGTTCGTGAGGTCTTTTAAATTACTCTCTTTCTGAGCGTTCTCTAAAGATTGATATCTAGAAATATACAAGTAATTAGTGACTAAAAGCACAAAGAAGACCGCAATTAATAAAAGTAGATTCTTTAGTAAGATAACTAAGGTTATTCCAATCAAAAGAATAGAAACATTCAAGATGATGAGTAGAGTTATTTCTTTTCTTAGATTAAGTCCAAGATTAATAATTCTTTCCTTTGTTTTCTTAATCATACTTTATCCTCCTTCACATAAATCGAGGTAAATCTAATGATAAAGATATGAATCGAGAAAAGAATTAAGACAAAAAAGAGCACTAATAAAATTAAGAAAATAAATGAATTTAGCATCCTAGTGTAGAAATCACTAATCATAAATCTCATGAAAAGGAGAACAGCTAAAGATAAAACCCAAAGAATTACAAATTCAAAAAATATTCTTTTACTTGATGCACTCGATTTATTAAGCGTTTCTTCAATTCTAGTTGATTCAGCCATCACTGAATCCGCCATATTAAGAAGCGACCCGCCTTGATCTAAATATAAATTAACAACATCTAAAAACATCTTATAGATTGCTAAATTAAAATATTTTCTCAAATAATCCATCTTCTCAATAGTGTCCATATCCCTAAGTTCATCGAGGATACTTTTAAATTCACCATTAGCTGCACTTGTTGCACTTATATATGATTCATCTAGAGAATCTTTAACACTTAAAGCAATTAAAAACGAATTAATGAAATGATAACAATGATGAATTCTTTCGCACTTCAAGACATATTCTTTTAATTTTTTATTAATTATTAAAATGAAATATAGAAGATAAACCGCAAAAACTCCGATAGTGATAAAAATGTTGTTGCTAGCAACAAAGGCTACCACCCCTATTAATAATGAAAAGATAACAAAATAGATAATAGACTTATTCATCTTTACTCCTATAAACGATTTTGAGTTTATTATTTTCACTTATTGCGATGCTTTCGATATATCGCTTCACTCCACCTTTCTTATCGATTTTATGATTTAAAAAGATGTAACAAGGAATGTGTCTTAGGACATCCTCGATAATGTCGTTAAATGGTTGTGTTGAATCACTCATCTCAACCATCTTTGCGATTCTATGAGGAATGGATAAGACATCTTCTGAATGCATAGTAGTGATAATTGGATGACCGGTTAAGACACTAGAAAAGACTTCATTCATTTCTTTTCCCCTACTTTCCGCTACCACAAGCCAATCTGGATTGTTTCTCAAAGCGTTCCTAATTAGTTCGCTAAAACTGCCTTCAATAATCTTTTCGTTTACCTGCCAGGTAGTGATATCAAGATTTTGATTGTTCCTAATGAATTCAAATTCTTGAATGTTATCAATAATGATTATTCTTGAATTATCAGATAGTGATTCAAGTAGATACTTTTGTAATTCAGTCTTTCCTGAACCTGTTGGGCCAGATATCACTATCGATTTATGAGCGTCTAGATATTTAAAAACTATTTCTTTAGCTTCTTTAGTGAAAAACTTATTATCACCTTTAATGCGGTTAGATAGTGAGGCAATTCTAATTGAAAAAGAAACGCGCTTTTCATTGTTTACTCTCACTAGAGATTGATGCACTCCATTAATTCTATATTTATAGACTGAGACATCTAATATTGGTTGTGTGTAAGAGAATTGCTTTTCCGATATATTAGCGATTTGTCTTAAAAAATCACTAGCTTCTTCAGGAGTGATGACAATATCACTCTTCATTCTTCCTAATTTATTATGTTGATAAAACAAAAACTCACCGTTATATGAAATATCAGTTATGTTTTCATCTCCAAGCATCTCTTTTAGAAATGAGGACTCAATGTAGTTAACTAATCTCTCGTTCATCTTCCTTTTCCTTCATGAATATAAAAAGAGATAGCTTTTTCGTAGTGAAAAAAATAATTGATATCCGCTTTTAATGATTTTTTGATTGAATCACAATGATGGCTTAGACAGATTAGTCCATCTGACTGATAAAAATAATAATAAGAAAGCGTGTAGTTAGTGACATATTTAGGCAAGTTTTTATCTAAATAATCCCTAACACCTTCTTCTAATTTAGTTTCATTAATATAAACATTTGGCTCACCTGATTCATCGATCGTATTAATTGCGCTTTCAATCACGCCTCGGTGAAGAAGGAGAAATGTTCTATTAACGCTAGAATATTCCATCGCTCCAACTGAAAAAGATAAGAACAAAGAAGTAAGTAAAATACAGAAGATATTATTAAGCATTTCTTTCTTCTACCTTTCCTAAAGAGAAATCGGGATCATCAAAATATGAAGAAACGCAATATGATGAGGTCGCACAATCTCCAATCATGTTGCCTGATAGTTTTCCTAAATCGAGTCTAGTTACCAAAGTCTCTTTATTAAGACCTAAACCTTTAACAAATATCGAAAAATAATTTAACGAATTATTGAATTCGCTAGGAAAAGAAATTGGAAAATATAATTTGTTAGTTTTAATTAATCCGCTTTTTTGACTTCGATACATTTCCCTTGTGGATGGATCAATATATAAATCTTCATCAATCACAAAGTGATAAAAACTATCTTCACCAAGTTCTAGTCGACCTTTAAGCGTTACTGTAGGAGTAGTCTCGTGAAGATTTTTAAAAATGGAATATCTATCGTTAAAAAATAGATAAGTCTCATCATAGCAAAAGATAGGATTATAGATTAATGGCGCATGATGAAACTTAAAAAGTTTAAATGATGGATCAATATAATTTTGGCTATCAAATTCATATATTGCATCTTTTACATAATCGGTTATTTCAATTTCTTCAGCGAAGTATGTGTCTATTCCTTTCGTGTTATCTATATATCTACCGTTATAAGAAGATTCGATGATGTTTTCTTCATTATGATAGGTATTTATTTTTCTACCATATCTTGTGTCACTACAAAAATTAGTGTCGAATTCAACTGTTTTAAATGATAAAGCAACACGGTAAGAAATCTTAAACCTAGGTCCATTAAATCCTTTTATGATAAATGAAGTAGCAGGCAATGTCTCAACATAATCAAAATTTAATTTTGCAGTTTTTCCACTCGTTCGTTTAAGTTCTATAGAATCATATTCATTCGTGTTTGGATTAAGTCTATATAAAGTAAATTGACGAGTTGGAGGATTTGCACTCGAAAAGGAAAATATTGCACTTATTTTAGTGACGCTATTAATTGCAACAGCAGATACCTGAAGCATATCTAGTTGATTCGCGTAACTATATTCGAAAGTGCTAGCTTTTAAGATATTTGGTGAACTACTTAATAGTAAAGATAAGGTCGGTAAAGATAGAATTAGTGTTTTGCTAAACATTCAAACGTTGTTAAGAAAACCTTAAGAGCGTCGTTTCTAATTCGATAGTATGTCGTCTTTGAATAAAGTGGAACCCACCAGAACTTATCCTTATTATTAAAATAGGAATTATTTAGAAAATATTTTTGAACATTATCTAAACTTTCTAATGCCTTATTCACTCTTGCGATATATAAAGTGCAGATTTCATCTTCTTCTTTACTAGTCGTAAACCTTTTCTTAAATAAACAATAAGAATAATTGGTCGCGACAAGCTTCATTCTTTTATCGTAAGAGACATCTAGTGATTTTGTTCTCATAAATTAACCTCCTATCAATAGAAATAAAATAGACAGGCTTTCTTTTTTTCCTCCTATTACTTTATTGGGGTGAATTTTCAAAAAAGTGTCCAAAATTTCAAATATTTTTTTATGAGGTTATGTTTTACTTTTAGTAAAGTTAATATATAATTTTTTCATGATTATTCTTACAGGAGCATCCGCGAGTGGTAAAACTGAAACCGCACTTGGACTAGCTAGAAAGTACGGTTTAGTAAAAGCAATTACCACCACAACTAGAGAAATAAGAATCAATGAACACGATGGAGTGGATTATTTCTTTTTAACTAAAGAAGAATTCTTAAATAAAGCAAAACAAGGTTTCTTTGTTGAAACAACTTTATATAACGATAATTATTATGGATGTGGGAAAGATCAAGTAAGTGATAATAAAGTCATTGTTCTTGATCCAAACGGATTACATAATTTCTTAAAATTAAATGATAAAAGGATTGTATCCTTTCTTCTAATTTGTGACGAATCTATTCGTGAAGAAAGAATGAATAAACGCGGAGACAAAGTAGATAAAATTTCGCAAAGACTAAATAACGACAAAAATGATTTTAATGAAAAAAATATCGGTCACACTGATTATGTAATCGATACTTCTAATAAATCAATTGATGAAGTTATTGATCTTGTATTTTCTTTATATAAAGAAAGGCTGAGTAATCTCTAATTATTTCTTAATAAACGCGTAATATATCCAAATAAATACACCAAGAAGAATTAAAGCGACAGACACGCCTAGTATGATTAAAATCATAATAGTGCGGTCCGTTTTATTTTTCGGATCAAACTTAGGCTCGTTTTCAGGTCTTTCGACCATGTCTTTTTTGTCAGTTGGACCAAACATCTTAGTTCACTCTTTTCTTACTTACTTTAACAAGGATCTTTTCAACTGTAAATTCGTTTACTTCAATAACTTCTACTTTTAGGTTTTCAAAATTAAATTTGTCCCCTACTCTAGCAAATCTTTCTAGACTATCGATGCACCATCCACCAACAGTGGAGACATCAAGGTTTTCTGGTTTATTTACATCAACAAGTTCAAAGAAGTCGTCGATATTCATATCACCATTAACTTCATAATATGAACGTTTAATTTTAGTGTATGATTCAGTAACTTCATCCATTTCATCAAACATATCTCCGACAAGTTCTTCTAGGATATCTTCCATTGTTAAAAGACCATCTGTGCCACCATATTCATCTTTGATGATAACGATATGGTGTTTATGACGTTTCATATCTGCAAGAATCTCAGATATTCCCATTGAGAAAGGAACATAATGAGGTTCTTCAATCATCGATTCAATAAGTTTGCGGTTAATCTTTTCTTTCGCAAGCATCTTACGAAGTAAGGTCTTAGTAGGTAAAATACCGATAATATTATCTAAGTTATCTTTATATACTGGAATACGAGAATGATTAAATGCTTCATCACTAAGCAAAACTTCAGTTAAATTTGAATCGATATCTAAGGCAAAGATATCCACTCTAGGAGTCATAATTTCATGAGCTTCTGTGTCTTTAAAGACTAAAGCAGATTTAACCAGTTCTTCTTGATCTTCATCAATAACTCCCTCTTCTTGAATAGTTTCAACAATTTGAGTGAGTTCATCATCAGATATCGTTTCATTTTGTTCCACTACTTCGCTATTTCTAACAAATGGTTTTGCACATAAATTTCCAAACTTAGAAGAAACATAGACAACTGGGAAAAAGATAATCTTAAAGAAAGCAATTGGATAGGCAAATAAAAGTGATAATCGATATGAATAGGCTCTACCAATTACCTTTGGTAAAACTTCTCCAAAGATAAGTAGAGTGACTAAAAGAATAATCGACATAATTGTTGGAGATAAGTCATAGATATGTTGACCAAATTCTTCAACTGTGAAAATTAGATAGCCTAAAATAGTTGATAAGCTTGTCGCAGCGATATTAACAAGGTTATTACAGAAAAGAATAGTAGTTATTGTTACATCATAGTTCTTCGCGTATTTAAGGGCTAAAGAAGCAGTTTTTGAACCTTTTTCACTGCTCTTTTTAAGTCTAAGTTGATTAACAACAGCATAAACCATATCAGTGCAGCTAAAAATACCGCTTAAGACGATTAAAACAATAATAGCGATAATTAATCCGGTAATCATTTCTTAGCCTCCTTTGTAAGAGGTTCAGCAATCTTACCGACAAGTTCTTCTAAGACGTCTTCCATTGTTACCATTCCAATAACAACATCGTCTTTTTTAACTATAGCGATATGAGTGTGATGCTTTTTAAATCCTTCAATTAAGTCATCTAATTTAATCCTATTAGTGACAAAATATGGCTTTTGAAGAGTGGATATAACTGAGATATTAGGATCTTTTAGATAGGCTTTAATATAGCTTTTAACGTGGAGAATACCCACAATCTTATCTAATGAGCCATAACAAACTGGAATACGAGAATAAGATGAAGAAAGAATAATTTTATTAACGTCATCTTTACTAAATTGCTTTAAGTCGATGACAAACATCTTGTTTCTTTTTGTGAGAATATCTCTCACGGATGTATCAGTAAAATCAAGTGAAGCAGTAATAATATCTGATTCATTTTCTTCAATAAGACCTTCTTCTTCAATCTCTTCAACTAGGTTAGTGAAATCTTCTTCAGTCATTGAAGGTATTTCTTTAGTCTTAAAAATTAAAGAGAACAATTTAGTTATCAAAGATAAAATCCAGATAAGAGGGAAAAGAATAATATAACAAATTGAGAAGAAATTAATAATGCTATAGGCTACTCTTTCAGGAATCTTTCTAGCAACAATCTTAGGAATCATATCACTAAAAATATATGTGATAAGAGTCATCACTACGGTAGAAATTAAAGAAATCCAAGTATCGGATAACAAAGTCGTGAGTAAAAGGATAAATAAAAGAGTGGATATTGTTGAAAGTGCGACATTAACAAGGTTATGTCCAAGAAGGGAAAGAATTAATGTATTATCAAATTTTTCGTAATACTTAAGGATTCTTTTAGCCTTCTTATCGCCTTCATCAGCTTTTACTTTCAGTTTAAACTGATTAATGCAAGCAAAAGCAGTCTCGGTTGCAGAAAAGAACGCTGAGACAATCACTAATAGAAGAATTGCACCAATATACAGATAGATTAACCAATTTGAAAATACGTTATCGTTAAATACTATCAGACTAGGTAAGGGATCTTCCATTAATGTAACAAATATCCTTTCAAGTAGAAAAAATAATACCACAAATAGATATAAGTATCAAAAAATTAAAAATCCGACATAGTCGGACTTCTAATTTATTATAGGAATGTTAGATCTTGGTTATCTGGTTTTGTAGTAGACTCTTCGCTTTCAAGAATTGTTTCTTCTACTTCCTCTACTATCTCTTCCTCACTGGTAGGAATCTCATTTTTCTCTTCAATCATTTCTTTTTCTTCACTAGGAAGTTCTTGTTTATTTTCGCGACTTCTTTTTAAAAGCTCTTGAAGCTCGCTATCGGATTCTAAATCTTCCTTAGGCTCGTTAAGCTTATCTAGTCCAAGTATTTTAAGAACTTCTTCCCTATTTTCTTTTATATATTTAATAATTTCCTCTTTTGAAATTTCTCTAACTTCTCTAACAGTTGGGTAGGCTTTTTCAAACGAGTCTTTTTCTAAATCTTCTTTTTCATTTGGAAGTTTCTTATTTGAAAAGACAATTGTGAGAGTTAAGAATAATGAAATCAGTAAAGCTAAACAGGTGAAAACAAAGACAACCCAGAAATAAAGTTGAACAATAATGTCCATCGAATTATTAAATAAGATGAGGGTTAAATAGTTATATAATTGACCGTTATAAGATAAGAATTGATTACATAAGAAATCAAAAATTATCATTTCACTTATCGAAGATAAAATTAGAGGAATAGTGTGAAGAAGCATCACATATCTTTTCTTTAAAATGGTGAAAGTAATATTAAGCGCGAGAATGATAATTTGGAAATAGAATAAGAAAGCTACAAATAAGTTACTTCTAAAAGAAAGAATAAATGGTAAATCGCTTAATAATTTAGGAAAGAAATTAATACCATATAAAAATATATATGAACCATCATCAGGCACTAAAATCTTATCTCCTCCAAATAAAGGAAAGATAATAGTAGAGACAAAGAATAAAGAAATCGCAAATAAAGATAATGTAGTAGCGACTATAAATAATGTGATTCTGGTCTTTTTAAATCTAGGCATTTTCTAAACTAATTTCCTTAAATGAGGTTATCTTAAGCTCGCTAGCAACACTTATAAATAGATCATTTGTGTTCTTGCTAAATAAAATCTTATCAAATGATAGCGTGTCAATGCTACAAGGAATAAAAGAATATGCATCACCCTTATATTTAAAGATGGCTTCTTTTTGAGTCCATTTTGTGAATAAATAGTCGATTTTCTCATCACTATTTAAATACTCTAGATATTCTTTTTCGTTTAAAATCTTTTTTACAATCGAAGGCTTAAGTTCTTTTTTTGTTTGAATATCCACTCCAACGTTATTAGATGAAATGGCGATAACTAAATAACCATTTGAATGAGAAAAAGAGAAATAAAATCCATCAGTGAATAATTTTCCATTTTTATTTTTCTTAAAAGTTAAGGAGTTAATATCAATATCTAGTTCCTTTAAGGCTTTCTCGAATAATTTCCAAATGAAATATTTTTCTTTTTTAGCCTGTTCGTTTTTTATATTTAAAATTTCATCATTTCTTTCTTCGTTTAAAACTTCTCCAATCGGAGCGTTAGGAACTTTAGAAATATAAATATTTAAAAACGAATTATTCATTATTATGTCTTTTCTTAGGAAGGATTAATAACATGCTTGTGGATTTTATATATTTATCCATGTCTGGTTTATATTCTTTCATATGTCTTTCTTCCATTGGAATTGAAATCACTAAGAACATGATTAAATTAATGATTGCTCCAAAGATAAAATACCAATAGGAGATATTTGAGATTAGAAGCACTAAAGCAGCACCAAACCAAATAGATATTTCACCTAAATAATTAGGATGACGAGAATAATTCCAAAGCCCAACATTAATAATTTCACTTCTAGATGTTCTATTCTTAATAAATACCTTCATTTGAATATCGCTAATAAGTTCAAGAATAGTTCCTAAAAGAATGACACCTGAACCAATGAAATCTAGATATGAAAATTCAGTTAATGTTGAATAGATAAATAATGGGATAGATGCGCTATAGACTACTAATGTAGGAAACATACATATTCCAAATAGATTTACGAGTTGGTAAAACACTCCACTTTTTTCTTTAAGCATCTTATATCTCCAATCGATATAACTTAAATCGTGGAAACCAATAATAAAGTTAGTGGTCAATCTAATTGAATATAATCCAATCGCCACTAAAGGAACGATTGTGAATAAATTAAAGTTATTAAAATAGATTAATAATCCAAGATAAATCACAAAAGTTTGAATAGACCAGTATGGATCATAAACGGAGGCTGTTTTGAAAATTAGACCATTAGCCCACACAAAGATAGTGGCAATTACGTCTGATATCAAAATATTAATAAGAAGTGGCACATAATCTTTAAATAAAAAGAAAGAGGCTACTCCAAGAGAAATCGCAATTAGATAAATAAGTAGTAAGCAAGCCAGGCCAATTACTTTCTTTTTCATATGTAATTATTCTATAAAAATAATAATTATGTTTCTAGAAAATATACTATTAATTAATGGGATTAGATAATTGTTACGAACTTGTCGAAATATTTTTTAATAACTTAACAAAATTAACGGAATAATAAAAAGGACATCATTATCGATGTCCAATTAAGTATTGTAACTTTTTAATTACTTGAACTAGAAGATGATGAACTTTGAGCGTTCGCGAATATCATGAGAATTCTTAAAAGTAATTCAAGGAATTCAAGGATAATATCGTTAACGTATTGAATGTTATAGAGTTTGAATAAACTCTTCATCATATCTCTTTCTTCACTAGTAGCGAGGTTTTCTTTTTCTAAAATCTCTAAGGCTCTTTTTTGTGCTTTAACTTCAGTTTTTAAAACCATTAAAGACATCACAAATGAGGCAAGATAGAATAGTAAACCAGCTACTGCAGCAATAACTGTGACAACACCAGAAAAATTAAAAAGAATGATATCAATGACTAATCCCACTAGTAAGATTGGGACAAACATAAGTGGTCCAAAATAGATAAATGGAGTGAGGATAATTCTAGTTTTCATATCCTTATCGCCTTCTTTATCTAAAACCGCTAAAGAGGACTTTTGGGCACCCATAGCCATAGAAGAAATACTGTTTTTCTTAACAGTCCATCTTCTTAGTCTAACTTTCTTAAAGAAATGAGAATAGCTGTTACCAAACATAAATGATCCAACAACTGAGACCTTGATATGACTTAAACCATTGCTATCTAAGATTCTTCTAGCTGTTTGTTCGCCGTTAATACCAGCCTGGTTTTGGGTTCTGTTATAGATAACATATTTGATTGATAAATAGATGCTAACAACAACAGAAACTAAAGCGACGGCAAGAATTAAACAGACGACGATAAAAATTGCCCATTGTAAAGCAGGATCAACATTTTTAAAGAATTCAATATCTTTGAATAATGGCATAAATAATCTCCCTTCTAACGATAAAAATATAACATAAGTTATCTTTTAATGAAACAAAGAATCTATGATGAACAAATCTACATTTCATCATGCGTTTGTGATTGAATGTCCTTGTTTTGCTGTTTGACTTAATAACATGAGTTGCTCAGTTTCTTGAATAATTAATATATTTTTATTTAGATGGAGAAACATTCTTTTGCTAAAATATTGAGGAGGATTAAATTAAATTATGAAACTACTAAGACCCTTATTTGTTCTCGGACTATTGCTTAGTTCATTAAGTGCCTGCTCAACGGGTAACACCGGAAGCGATAATTATTTAACTCCAGGAGAAACGGCCACAACAGGAGAATTATCTCAAACTGTTAAAAGGTTAGATTATCTTCCACCTCCATCAACCATGGGTCTTAGCGATAACGAAAGGGCGTTTGAACTTGAGTATGTCCTACATTCTGATTATGAAACCATTGTTGCGTTAGGCAGTATTTCTTGCTACTCTGCAGTTTTTGACGGAAATGTAAACAATGGCGGGCTTTATTATGGTTTAACTACACCGCCAAACTCCATAGCACCAAAAGAAAATAAAACGATTCTTTTAAGAATGAAATGCTTCTCTGATTGGAAAACCGTTGTTATTAGTTACAAAGACAACAATAATAATGCCTATACTTTTTCTCTGAGGAGTTCTGATTATCCTGACTACGCCAACAATTGTTATCCAACATTAAAACAAAATGATTCATTCGTTTCCGAAGACGGAAAAGCAAAAATTGCATTCAAAAGTTTGAAAACCACAACAATTGGCTCAGCACATGCTGGAGTGAATTCGGATAACCTCGAATTTGTTGTATCGTTAACTTCTTTTTATAACGAGAATATTTCAATCCCTAGTTCAACATATAGATATGCTATAAAATGCGATGCTGGCTTTACATCAGCCTCATTCAGTGTCGCTTCGCCGAGCTTACCAACATCTTTACCGGCAAATGGAACAGTAGATTTAACATTTATCATTGTTTTATCAAAAGAATGGAAAAAGATGGTTTTTGGTTGCGATGATGGAGTTACCTACAAATTCACGATTCTCCATAGCAATATTAGTTATTAAAATGTATCAATAAATAATCCACAATATATTGTAGATTTGGTAGCAATCAAGTTTTTTGCGTCAACTTTCATATGCCCTAAAAATATTTTTAATACAATATTTAGAATAATTTCACGCTAAAAGATTTGTTGTTTCAACCAATGCTACGTTGGCTAGAGGTTCTAGTTAATATTAAATTTCACTTTTTGTATTACCAAACTATTCTCACAACCGACCATTATATATGTCGGCCTTCCGTTCGATGTGATATAGAGTTGGTATTTAAATTCATCCAAGTACCTCTTATTAGATCTATGTTCATACATATGCCACTTGCATTCTAGACAT
>CADBUI010000020.1 GCA_902797855.1 uncultured Erysipelotrichaceae bacterium | reverse complement strand
TGTAGCAAACCACATTTAATTTCACATCTCTGTGTACACTGATTTTGGGGTAAAACCACACAAAACCACAATTTATTTCACAGAGTCCTAAAAAAGTTGTGGTCTGACCCACAACTTTTTAAGTTAATCATAGATTAAAGTTTATATTCTGGCAATGAAGATTTGTAGTTACTTACTTCAACTTTTGATTCTTGCTTAATTTGATTTGCAACAGCGTCACGAACTGTTAAACCTGTGAAGGTAATTTCGGCATCGACACCTGCATAGAAATCAGCATTATAGTATAAGAAGTCGGTTGTAAGTACATAATAATCAGACGCAGTGTCTACAGCAGTTTTGTTAACTGAATGCCAGACTGCAACGTTATTATTACCATTGAAGAACTTATTGAGTAGTTCACTACCTTTCATCTTTAAGATGACGATTTCATTATCAAATGGGAAGGATTCATAAACTTGTCCATACATGACTTCACCTTTTGCGATGTCTTTACGAACTCCACCATTTCTATTGTGCCAGCTAGATGTAATGTTATAAGAAGAGAATTCATCATGTCTAAGGAGTTCTTCTCTCATAGCGTGAACTGCGAAGTTTCCTAATGTTGATTTGATTTCGAGTTTATCGGAAATTTCACCAACGCGTTTTGTCTTAACTGGGGTGATGAATTTTTCAAGATATTGATCATATATTCCTTTAACATCTTGATCTTCAGCGTAAGCACTTGCTTCGTTAACTGGGTTAGCAAGAGTTTCATAAGTGTTAACAGAAACTTCTTTAGAAGATAAATCAATCTTTAATTGAGTGTGACCAATTGAATGAGAATATGCTTCAGTTTGGACAAATGGAATACCATCTCCACTAAGTTGGGCAAGTGATGTGTGGGAGTGACCACCAAAGACAGCGTCAACACCTAATTCTTGTCCAGATGCTTTTGTCATAAGTGAAGCGGCATCATTATGTGATGACCAAATAACGATATCGCAAGCTTGTTCAGTTCTTAATCTAGCAGCTTCTGCTTTAACAGTTGAGATTTCGTTAGCAAAATCATAATCTTGGACAGCAGTCGCCATAATTGTATTTTTGATATTGTCACCGATAGTGCCAATAATACCAATCTTGTAACTATCTCTTTGAATGACAGTGCTTGGTTGAGCAATATCTGCAACAGTTGTAGTTCCCTTATTAACAATATTTGCACCTAAGAATGGGAATCTAGCACGACCTTTGTTGTTATTAATCCATTTAGTTGTCCAGTCAAATTCGTGGTTACCATATGTCATAGAATCAAAATTCATAACATTCATAGCATAAGTAACAAGGTTACCTCTGGTAAGGTTACTATCTGCACTACCTTGCCACATATCTCCACCAGAGATGAGAACTGTACCACCTGGGTTATTTTCTCTTTTCTTATCCATCCAGGATGAGAGTTTATTGATACCAATTTCTTTATCTCCACTTGCGACTGCACCATGGAAATCGCTTATTTCATAAATATCTAAATAAGCATGACTAGTATCTTTCTTCATTTCTCCAGCATTCTTATTTTTATATTCAGGAAGAACTGGAGTGTAGTTTTCATCCATTTCAGGAATATCTTGTTCTCCACCAGGACATGCTGTTATTAGTGGGATAACAAGAAGTAAAGGAATTATTCTTTTATTCATAAATAAATCTCTCCTTTTTTATATATTTATAATAAGAAATTCTTTTTAGAATTACAAATTACGAATCCATCACGGTTATAAACATCTTCGCGGTTATAACGTATTGGAGTGCCATCAAATTTTAATAGATGACCACCGGCCTCTTCTAAAACTATTTGCATCGCAGCGGTGTCCCATTCTTTAGTTCCACTTGTGAAGCGATATGATATTTCTGCTCCACCACTAGCGATTAAACAGCCCTTTAAGGTTGAACCAAGTGTAATAACTTTTGAGATAACATCTTTGTGCTTTTCAATCATCTCAAGTTCTTTTGGTCTAAGATGAAAGCGAGATGTAATAGCGGTTAAATCTTTAGTCTTATTAGAGACTTTTAAGCGAGTTGTTATATTGTTTTTAATAGAAAAAGCACCTTGATTTCTAACTGCATAGTAGATGTCTCCACTAACAGGAGCAAGGATCACTCCTAATATTGCTTCATGCTTATATGAAAGGGCAATATTAACTGAAAATTCATCATCATGAGCGACGAAATCTTTGGTGCCATCAATTGGATCAACAATCCAAACGTAATCGTTATTTAATCTTTTAAGATTATCCACTGATTCTTCAGTGAGAAGGGAATAAGAAGGGAATGCTTTTGATAATTCTTCTCTAATTATTTTATCTGCAGCTTTATCAGCTTTAGTAACAGGAGAATTATCTTCTTTAATTTCGACACCTAAATCATTAGAGTTATAAACTTCCATAATGACTTTGGCGGCTTTTTTAGCAGCAATTAATGCGACTTCTAATTCTTTTTCGTACATATTATTTTTTATTTTGTTCGGCTAAAGCATCTAAATCATTGATGATTTTCATGCATTCATCCCAGCTCCATCCTTCTAAGCGAGCACCGGCAGCGCATTTATGACCACCACCGCCATACTTCTTAGCGATTTCTTGGATGTTTAGCCCATTACTTCTAAATTCAACGCGGATAACATCTTCTGGAGAACGAGTGAAGAGCGTCCAGATTGGGCAACCAATGATGTTACCAATGACATTGACATTTTTGCTTACTTGTTCGTATTTAAGATTAAATTGTTCATAGTCTTTTGGATCTGCAAAACAATAAATAACATTGTTTTTAGTCATCTTAAATTTAGAAACTAGTAAGGCTTGATATTTAACGTATGCAGCGTCAGATTGATATAAAATATCAAACATTGTTTTAGGTTCAATACCTAAATCATATAAATGCGCGACAATACGATGCGTTTTAGCGTTTGTAGGTGCGTAGCGGAATCTACCTGAGTCGGTACAGATACCTAAATAGAGAGCTTCCGCGGCAAGTTTAGATATTTTTAAATGATAATGCATCGCAAATTCAGCGATCATTTGAGCACAGGCGATTGATTCAACGTCTACCCATTTAAGGTCATTAAATGGCACTGATTCAATGTGGTGATCAATTTTTAATACTTCTTTAGCAAGAGTGATTCTTGGTTCGCTGATACGAGCAATTTCAGAGCAGTCAACAATAATAGCAAGAGACTGTTTAATTGTCTCATCATCAACTGTGTCATATGGAGAAAGTCTATCAAACATAGCGGTAGGTCCAAAACCAAGGGCGTAGACCTTTTTATTTTTGAAGTTATCTTTAATAATTTCTCTTAGACCAATTGATGAACCATAACAGTCACAGTCAGGATTAACGTGACCATAGATGGTGATTACATCATATTGTTTGATCTTTTTAAGAATTTGTTTAGTGGCTTTATCCATTGTTATTCATCTGATCCTTCAGATTCACCTAAATCTTCTTTATCTTCTCCGTTATCTTTAACTAGACCAAGTTCTTCATCAAGAAGTTCTTTTTCTTCTGCATCATCACTTTGAGTCTCATCGTCATCATTAATTTCATTGATTGGCTTATGAGTCTCATTATAAGTGTGACGTTCACGGAGATCCCACTTATTATCTTCCACTAAGGCAAAACGACCATCGAAAGTAAGTTGGGTGTAAAGTTGGGACATGGCTCTTTTAACATCGATATCATTTTCAGTTAAACCACTTCTACTCACTACTTCATCAAAAATAGCTTTAAAAGCAAGAGGTTCCTTTGATTCTTTAACAACATCATAAGCGTGATTAATAAATGATTTTTCCATCTAAAAATACCTTCTTTCACTACATATTTGTTGGAGCATCTACTCCAAGTACGCTTAACGCATTTTTTAATACGATTTGGCTTGCTTTTACAAGAGCGAGTCTAGAACTTGTGACCGCTAAATTGTCGCGGTCTATAACTCGACATTCAGTATAGAAAGCATGAATTGAAGCAGCTAACTTTTGAATGTAGGTTGCAATTGTGTGTGGCTCTCTTTTTAAAGCTGAACTCTCAATAAGTTTAGGGAAATCAATGAGGTTTTTAAGAAGTTCAGTTTCACTCTTCTCTTTGAGAAGTGGAGCCTTTTTATCTAATGGGATATCACTAGCGCTTTCAAGAAGCTTATTAAGTCTAGCGTGAGCATATTGAGCATAATAAACTGGGTTAGATGAACTTTGTTCAAGGGCAAGATTCATATTGAAATCAAGATGGGAGCTCGCTGCACGAGAGACAAAGAAATATCTAACAGCGTCCACTCCAACTTCTTCACAAAGTTCACGGAGAGTAACACCTGCGCCTGTACGTTTACTCATCTTAACTTCTTCACCGTCTTTAATTAAACGGACGACTTGAACTAGTTCAACATCTAAAATGTCTTTAGAATAGCCTTGCATCATAAGAGCGGATTTCATTCTGTTAATATAACCATGGTGATCTGCACCAAGGACATCAACAAGTAAATCGTATCCTCTTGATAATTTAATTAAGTGATAAGCAATATCAGGCATCATATATGTATATGAACCATCAGATTTAATAACTGCTCTATCTTTATCATCAAGGAAGTCAGTTGTTCTTAGGAAGGTTGCGCCATCTAAGACATATGTATATTTTTTGTATTTATTTTCTAAGACATCTTGAACGTGATTATTCTTACGAACATCACTTTCAAATGAGTATAAATCAAAGTTCACTCTGAAGAGCGCTAAATCGTTTTTGATTTTATCAAGTTCTTTCTTCATTCCATATTGAGTGAGGAACTTGAAGTTTTCTTCACTATCTAAAAGATATTTATCACCATATTCGTTTTTGAATTCGGTGGCGATATTAACAATATCTTGAGCGTGATAAGAATCTTCTGGAAGTTCAATTTTTTCACCAAAGAGTTGATGATAACGAACTCTTAATGATTCTCCTAATGTTTGAATTTGATGACCAGCATCATTAACGTAGAATTCTCTAGTTACATCATAACCAGCGAATTCGTAGAGTCTACAAATAGTGTCCCCTACCGCTGCACATCTAGCGTGACCTAAATGGAGATCTCCAGTTGGGTTTGCACTGACGAATTCAACGTTGATCTTTTTGTTTTTCTTTTCACCACGGCCATAGTTATCGCCTTCATCGATAATTTTAGCAATAGCTAAATTTAAGGCATCCTTCTTCATAAAGAAGTTAACAAAGCCTGGACCAGCAATTTCAATTTTATCAATGCCATCTTTATCGATATTTTCGATAAGCTTGTTAGCGAGTTCTCTTGGATTTAATCCAACTTTATTTGCAAACTTAAGTGCAACGTTAGTAGCGTAATCACCATGTTCAGGATTTTTAGTGTTTTCGATAATAATATCGTTATCACTTAAAGATAAGCCCATAGGGGATAAGGCTTTTTGAATTTTAAGTTTAAGAGTTTCAATAATATTCATAATTAACCGCATTATGTTATCGTTTACTTTTTAAGTAATCAAGTGTTTTTTATTTATTTCTTCTTAAGAAGTACAACGCAACTAGATTTAATTGCTTCTCCTTTCCCGATTGGACCGACTTTATTAAATGACATTGCTTTAATTGATACGTTATTAACATTTGTCTTAACTAATCTAGCAACGACTTCTCTCATTTTAAGTTTTTTATCACTTAATTTTGGACGTAGAGCGCCTATTTGGATATCAAGATTATTAACTTCATATCCTTCTTTTTCCATTAAGGAAACAACTTCTTTCACTAAGAGTTCACTACTAATATCTTTATATTTAGGATCATTATCTGGGAAATAATCTCCTAAATCTCCTAAGGCAAGAGCGCCTAGGATAGCTTCGCTTACTGAATGAAGGACAACGTCCGCATCACTATGTCCGTTTAGACCATTTTCACCTTCAAAATATAAACCACCTAAATATAATTTACGGCCTTCTTTAACTTGATGGATATCTTCACTAAAACCAATTCGATACATATAGTTAACCTCTATACATTAAATCTAAAGAAGACAATGTCTCCATCTTGCATCTCGTATGTTTTTCCTTCCATACGAAGTTTACCCGCTTCTTTTAAAGCATTTTCGCTTTTATAAGTGACAATATCACTATAAGAATATACTTCAGCTTTGATGAATCCTTTTTCAAAGTCAGTATGAATAATACCTGCGCATTGAGGCGCAAGCATACCTTTATGGAAAGTCCATGCACGGCATTCATCAGGTCCAACTGTAAAGAATGTTTTTAAATCAAGCAAGGCATAAGTTGCTTTAATTATTTTATCTAAGCCAGATTCTTTCGCACCTAATGAAGCGAGGAATTCCATTCTTTCTTCCTTTGGAAGAGACGATAATTCGTATTCAATTTCACAAGAAATAGGAATAACTTGAGAGTTCTCGCTTTTTGCGATTTCTTTAACGATATTAAGATATTTACAATTATCTAAATCTTGGTAATCACTATCGGATACATTCGCGACATAGATAATAGGTTTTAAAGTTAAAAGATGATAATTTTTGAACGCAAAGTCATAATCTTCTTTCTTTAGATTTGCTTTACGGGCTGGTTCACCTTGTTCAAGAAGAGCCTTTAATGGAGTGAGAACGCTCATCTCATAGAGAGATTCTTTATCTTTATTGACTCTTGCTTTATTACCCACTGCTGCAATACGTTTTTCAACAGTCGCTAAATCGGCCATAGCAAGTTCAAGATTGATTGTTTCGATATCTCGTTTTGGATCAACGCTTTCATCAACGTGAATAATTTCACTAGAATCAAAGCATCTCACGACTTCAACAATAGCGTCACATTCTCTAATATGGCCAAGGAATTGATTGCCTAGCCCTTCACCTTTAGATGCGCCTCTAACAAGTCCAGCAATATCATAAAATTCAAATGTCGCAGCGATTCGTTTCTTAGGATTAAATAAGGAAGTTAAAAAATCTAATCTTTCATCTGGAACGTTAACCACTCCAGTATTTGGATTAATAGTCGCAAATGGATAATTGGCGGCTTCAACATGGGAGTTGGTAATAGCGTTAAATAATGTTGATTTTCCAACATTTGGTAATCCTACTATTCCTGCTTTAAGTGACATATGAATACCTCTTTTAAGAGCACTATTTTAATACACGTGTGCGTTTATGTAAAGAAAAAGCCTCAATTTGAGGCTTTTAGTCTATCTATTTAACTATCTTAATGTTTGTCGCGTGAATTCCACGGTCGCTTTCTTCAATTTCGAAGTCGACATGTGCGCCGACATTAATAGTTTTGAAATTTTCTCCTGGGATAATTAGCTGAGAACAATGGAAGAAGACATCTTTTCCTTCACCAGTCTGGATAAAACCATATCCTTTTGAGGTATTGAACATAATAACTTGACCTTTCATATGTTCTCCTTTCCCTACGGGAATAGCATTTTAATATATTATTCTAATTGTTTCAATCTTTATTTGCTATTTTCTTTTGAGTTTCTTTTTAAATAGAAGTATTACCATCACTTTTGAGACTAAAAAAGAAACGATAGTAGCGATCAAAAACACTATTAATATCGGAGTGGGATTAATTGAGAAATCTAGACTTGAGTTAAGCATAGTGTTAAGCGCTAATGAGATAGAAAGATCAACGACAACTATCTCAAGAAGCGAAAACATAAAAGCAATAAAAGTTTGAGTCATACTTTGAGTGACAAATAGTGAAGATATATCTTTTGAATTTATACCTGAATATTTAAATATTTTAATCTCATTTTGAGATTCTAAAATATCAAGTAGTATCACAGTGCCTAATAGCAAAATTGAAATCACAAGTGAAAGAATTGAGAACACTAAAAGGATTGTTTTAGCATAGCTAAGAGTGGAATCTATGCTTTTAGATAATTCACTAATTGGGTTTATAAACGAATAATCTCTATAAACCTTATTAAGCTTATTTACGAGTGAATTAACATCAACATTGTTATCGAGTTCAAACACGACAGATTTAGGCGTTAGGTAAAATCCTTCTGCACCTAATTCATCTCTAAAAAACGATATTGTCCAGTTATTATCGTGATATAGATAATTCTTACTTTGTGAAGTGACACCTGTAATCCTAAGAAGAGCGCTTCGATAATCTTTTTTAGTGTTTTCTAATGAAGTTGATATGTCACCAGCGAAATATAGATTTAATCCTACTGGATTTTTATCACCAAATAACTTCTTAGATAACCCTATTGAAATTGCTATTTCCTTATTATTAGTGGGCTTTCTACCATAAATTAAATCCATTTTTGTGGAGAACTTCACTCCATCAGAAAGTGAGTCCATAAAGTTTCCTCGACAAACATCACTAGGAAGAGAAATATCTAAAGAAGAAACGTCATCACTAGATGTAACAGCGTCTATCGCACTAGAAAGACTATCAAGATTATTTGAAACAAAAATATTTCTAGAAAATCCACTTAATAATGAATTCGCATATGAAGAATATCCTAAGTCTGATAGGAAATAATAATTAGATAGTATCTTTTCTCTATTTATTAAGTCACTAACAACACTTGGTCTAATACTTTTTCGGTCAACATTATAAATAATGACTCTATTTTCATCACACACTTTTCCAATAGGACATAAGATTGGATTATATTCGTGATTGATGCGCTCAAAAGCATAATCATAAAGTGATTCATCATATAAAGCTTTATCTAAAAAGACTTTAGGTTTATCTATGGTGTTAAAGTAATAAAGTTTATACATCTCCCAAGGAAAAAACTTATCCCCTGTCTCGGTAATTGGAAAGCGCATATTATCTTCAAAGACAACCTTATTCCATAATCTATTCGTGTGATATAAAGTAGTTCTCTCAGACTCAAATATTCCTTTGATTTCAAAAACTTGTTCATCTTCATATTGCCAATCATTATTTTTTACATGAAGAGACACTGTTGAAAAATGGTTATAAAAGTAACTAGAAAGTGATTCGAAGTTTCTTTGTATTTGTAGATGGAAACATAAATTAACCATATCAACATAAGAAAAGCCAATGACGATTTGATCATTATTTAGTTCTCCTTCAAGTTTAGGAGAAATCTTACTCATAATAGAGTCATCAATCCATTTAAAATCATTCACATTTCTCATCGATAATGAGTTAATGACATATGTATACATATTCGCATTGATTTTGAATTCATTTTTGTCTTTGAAGAAGTTTTCAAAATTAACTAGATAATTCGCGCCTACTCCGCTTATATCTTCTTTATAGCGAGACGCGATTTCTAAGACAGAATCTTCATTCGCAGAGAACACTCCTCCATAGATATTGGAAGAAGGATAGCGTTCACTCATAATGATTTGGTTTGAACTTATTAAAGAAGAAAAAGCATTTTCAATTTTAGAAGTAACGTTACTAGAGATAATTAGAGACACTCCGATACCAGTTAAGGAAAGTGAAAGCATGAAGTTTGTAATTAAAAACCTCCACTTTTTAGATTTGATTTTGTGATAGCCATGTTTAATCTTAAATAAAAATGGAAGATAACTTTTCTTGCTCTTCTTTGTATTTCCTAAAATAGATAGTTCACCATCGATATCGTGATATTCATATTCATTTTGGGAAATGATTCTCCCATCTTTAATTTCAATTATCTGATCGGCGAATTTCTTTATTAGTTCTATGTCGTGGGTCGCTACTATTACTAGTGAGGACTTCGCTAAAACTTTTAAAATAGTGAATATGTTATAGGAATTTTTCTCATCAAGAGCGCCTGTAGGCTCATCACAAAGAATTAATTTTGGTGAATTAATAATTGCTTTAGCGATTGCTACTCTTTGACGTTCTCCTCCAGAAAGTTTGTTTATATTTTTCTTTGCTAGATGTGATATCTCTAAATTTTTTAATATGTCCATCACTCTTTTCTTTTTGATGGATTCACTAGAATTAGATAAAGCATCCAAAGGAAGCTTAACATTCGTATAACAACTTTCTAGATTAAGGAGATTAAAATTTTGAAAAACATAACCGATATTTTTTAATCGAAAGTAGTCTCTTTCTTCATCATTAAGTTTTAATAAATCAACTTCATCTATTTTTATCTTTCCTTGATAGGAATTATCTATTCCTCCTAGAGAGTTAAGTAATGTTGATTTTCCACTTCCACTTGCACCTACTAAAGCAATTAAACCCTTATCAGGAAAAGTTAAGTTGAAATTATCAATTATTTTTCGATTATTGAAACTTCTCGAATAATTTTCTATCTTAATCATTATTCGTCCCTTAGTTCATTAACGGTTGATTTATTCTTATAAATAAGAATTGGAATAAGAAGGAAAAGTGTAGATACAAAAATAAACACTAATAATAAGAGTGGTAAAAAGATATATGGAATATTTAAGAAAGAAAGATAAGGAATCTTAATTAATGAAGTGAGTCCGAATGATTTTTCAAGCACTAAATTCATTAATATAGAAAGAGGGCAACTTAAGGCCGAAGCAATTAAAAAAGCAACAAAGATTAGAATGTAATTCTCCTTTAAAAAGATTGAGATTATGCTTATATCTTTCGCGCCTAAACAAGTTAATATCGCTGATTCTTTCTTTCTAGAAATAAAAGAGGATAACGCTAGCATTCCTAGAATAAAATTCACCCCAACAAATGCGATAGATACAAAAACAATTAAGGCGCTTGAAAAAGAATCCATGAATGATGTGTAGGAATTACTTATTTCAAATGCATTAGAAGTAATTGATAAGCCATTCTCGTTTTTATCTAGTTCACTTTTATAATTTGATAATTTTCTTATTTCTTCTTTATCGCTTGAAAAAACATTATATGAATAATTGCTTATTTCTGAATCACTCGAACATTCATACATATAATCGTTAAAAGTAATAACTTTATTTTTATATGTAGAAAGATTTTCCATAATGTAATTTGATAAATCTTCTTTTAACGCTAAGTGAGAATAATAAATTTTCGGTGAATTTAAAAAAGAAAATTCATGGATAACCGCCTTAATTACTAAGTTAAGTGAATATGAATAAGTGTCTTTAATGATCGGATTATCTAAATCATCTGTTAGAACGCTCACTTCTTTAGAAAAAGAAATGTAGATTTCTTCACTAAGCGCGTCACTTTTATCAATTCCAAGTAGACTAATAAATTCCTCATTCACCACTACTTCGTTTAGATTATCGTTAAGAGGAATTTCACCTAAAGTAACAAGTTCATTTAATATCGAATTATTATTAAAAGAATAAATTGGAATCATCTCTGGAGAATCGATGATTCTTTTATTAAAAGAAGTCTCAGGAAACGAAGAGAATAAGTATCCATAATTAAAGTCGATTATGGTATTAGGAAATATATTATGAAATTCATCCATTATTTCTTCACTTGGTCTAGTGCTTTTTATATAGCTAAGTGAAGAATTGTTTACTTTATATAAATTCTTTTCACTAACACTCATAGTTTCACAAGCTAGATTTGAAAAAAGCATATTTGATTCAGATGATTTTGAGCCATTATAAAATCCAACGGAAATCATGATGGCTAAAAAGCCAAATATTAAAGATAATATAGAAAAGACATTCTTATGTTTATTTTCTTTTAGATTCTTTCTTAAAAAGAAATTAGTCCATTTATTTGAATAATTCTTTTTAATTTTGTTAACAAACGTCCTTGTTTTATATATTGGGGAAGTATCGCTAATTATTCTTCCATCTTTTAAGGTAATAATTCTATCTGAATATTTATTAACGATCTCAAGATTATGAGAAACCATAATCACTAAAATAGACTTAGATATTTCTTTAAATAAATTCATAATCTCGCTAGAGTTTATAGAATCAAGCGCGCCGGTAGGTTCATCACAAAGAATAACTTTTGGCGAAGTCACTAAGCTTCTAAGGATTGCTATTCTTTGACGTTCTCCTCCTGAAAGAGTTGAAGTCTTCTGATTAATTAGATAGTTAAGATGAAACTTAGAAAATAATTCGTTAACTTTCTTTTTAATTATGTCTTTCTTTTCTCCTCTTATTTTTAGTGGGAGAGCGACATTATCAAAAGGAGACAAATCATCAAATAAGTTATAGTGTTGAAAAACCATTGAAGTGTAGTAAAGGTGATAAACTGAAAACTTAGCCTTAGAAAATCTATTTATTTTTTCATTATTAAAATAGACACTTCCTTTTGAAGGCTTTTCAATACCTAAAAGAATATTTAAAAGGGTGGATTTCCCACTTCCGCTTTTCCCGACAATCGAGATTAGTCCACTATTAGGAAAAGAAAGGGTGATATCACTAAGCGCTTTAGTGACACTATTTCCACTTTTATAAGTCTTTGAGATTCCTTCTAAATAAAAAATCGACACCTTTTATTTTTCTCCCCTATTACTTTATTGGGGTAAAAAGATAAAAAAGGTGCCGAAAAAATTAAATAATATCTTCTTTATGCTCGATTACTTTTTTAAATGATTTATTAAAAGAGTCTCTTGAAAGCATGATAGTGTTACCGCATCCAAGACATTTGATTTTAATATCCGCTCCAACGCGGACAATTTGAAATCTCTTGCTTCTTGCTTTGCAAGGATGCTCTTTTTTCATCTCAACAATATCGTATAAAGCGTAATTTAAATCTTTCATATTACTCGTCTTCCATTTTAACCGCTGCTGGAACTTTTGGTAGTCCTGGCATAGTGATAATACTTCCAGTAATTGCAACAAGGAAATTCGCTCCAGCAGATAGATTTACTTTTTTAACGTGAATCGTGAAATCTTTAGGCGCTCCTTGGATTAGTGCACTGTCAGTTAGTGATAAAGGTGTTTTTGCCATACAAATTGGAGTATGAGCAAAACCAAGTTTTTCATATTCTTTAATTTGTTCGTTCGCTAGATCGCTATATTCAACATCTTTGGCTCTATAGATTTCTTTACAGATGATTTCAATCTTTTCTTTGATTGGAAGATTAACATCATAAAGAGGATGATATTTAGATTCATTTTTAGATAACATGTCCACTACTTTAGTGGCTAGATCAACAGATCCTTCTCCACCTTTTAGATATGAATCAACAAAACTATATTCGTATCCGTTTGCTTTACACCAATTAGATAAGACATCAATTTCTTCTTTTGAATCTGAGGCAAAATGATTAATTGCAACAATAACAGGAACACCAAATTTCTTAATGTTTTCAAGATGAACTTGTAAGTTAGGAATTCCTTTTAAGACTGCTTCTGGATTAGATTTATCGATATCTTCAAAAGAAACACCACCATGAAGCTTTAAAGCACGAAGTGTTGCCACCATGACTGCTCCACTAGGTTTAAGATTTGCGCTTCTCATACAAATATCCATGAATTTTTCAGCGCCTAAATCCGCACCAAATCCGGCTTCTGTGACAACATAATCACCAAGTTTTAAAGCAAGCTTTAAGGCAATGACTGAATTACATCCATGTGCGATATTTGCAAATGGACCGCCATGAACAAAAACTGGATTATTTTCTAATGTTTGAACTAAGTTAGGTTTAAGAGCGTTTCTCATTAACTTCATAATTGCATTAGTGATTCTAAGTTCTTTAAGTCTAATAGGTTTATCTTGATAGTTATATGCAACGATGATGTTATTGATTCTATTTTTAAAATCTTCTTCATCATTTGCTAAACAAAGAATTGCCATTAGTTCACTAGCGACAGTAATAACAAAGTTATCATTTCTAATAACTCCATTTTTCTTTCCTTGAGCAATCGTTATTTCTCTTAAAGCACGATCATTCATATCAAGCGCTCTTTTCCAGACAACTTTCTCTGGATTGATATTAAGTTCGTTACCTTGGAAGATATGATTATCAATAATTGCAGAAATTAAATTAATGGATGAGGTTAATGCGTGCATATCACCTGTGAAATGAAGGTTAATATCTTCGCTAGGTTCAATACTTGCTTTTCCTCCACCGGTCGCACCACCTTTAAGTCCGAAAACTGGACCCATTGATGGTTCTCTAAGACAAAGCATTGCACGTTTATTTATGCGGGCAAGTCCATCCGCTAAGGCAATTGACATGGTTGTTTTACCTTCCCCTACTTTAGTAGGAGTAATAGCGGTGACTAAAATAAGCTTTCCATCTTTCTTATCTTTTAAAGTTTCATTAATGGAAGGATCTATTTTAGCTTTATCTTTTCCATAGCATTCTAGATATTTTTCATCTATGCCTGCTTTTTTAGCGATATTAACAATATTTTCTAACATGTCATTTACCTCACTTTCTCAATAACGTATTTTGCAAGAAGTAGTCCTGCAGTTGATGGCACCATCATCATTGAAGATGGTTTTGGTTGCTTCACAATAGGTTCTTCTTTAGAGAAGATAACAGGAATACTACTTAAAGGTATATTCTCTTGTCTAAATTCATAACGAAGTTTTTTAGCGAGAGGATCATTTTCAGTTTTATTTAACGAAGTGATAGTCACTTTTTCTGGATCGATTCTATTACCCATTCCTAAAGAAAGAATAAATGGAATATTTTTATTTAATGCATATTTAGCGATAGCAATCTTTCCAGGAATATAATCAATTGCATCAATGATGAAATCGATATTATAGTTAGCTAACTCATTGATACTGTTTTCATCGACAAAGCATTTGTTTGTTACTACTTCAATATCGCTAGAAATGCTTAGCGCAAATTCTTTAGCGACTTCAACTTTATCTTTTCCAACATCTTTTTTGGTAAAAAGAATTTGTCTATTTAAATTAGTTTCATCAACTGTGTCTTTATCGATGATGACAAACTTCTTAAATCCAGAACGCACTAACGCGTTAAAAGCAGTGCCACCTACTCCACCAAGACCGATAACTAAAATAGTCTTGTTAGCGAAGCTATCAATAACTTCTTCACCAAGTAACTGTTTACTTCTAGATAGATAATTATCCATTTTTAATAATCTCCATAAGTGAGTTATCGTCTTTATAAAAAGTAACATCAAATTGATGACGGATGAATGTCATCTGTCTTTTCGCGTAGTTTCTGGTGTTCTTTTTAATTAGTTCTATTCCTTCATCTAAGGATAAATCTCCATCAATAACTTCAATAAGTTCTTTATAGCCTATAGCTTGTAGAGCTTGGGATGATTTAGGGTATTTGTTATATAGTTTTTTAACTTCATCAAATAGTCCGTCTTTCATCATTTTATCTACTCTAGCGTTTATTCTTTCATTTAAAACTTCTCGAGCGATATCTCTAGTGAAAAATCTAACATCATAGATAGGTTTATGCTCTTGTTTAGAGATAATTGAAGATTTATTCTCTCCACTAGATAGATATATCTCAATACTACGAAGCACTCTTTTACGATTGTTTGGATGAATTTTTTTAGCGTCCTCACTATCAATACTTTCAAGAACTTTATGTAATTCTTCATTAGACATCTTTTCGTATTTAGACATATCAACTTTAGATGATTCTTCATTGAAGGAATAATCATAAAGTGCGGAACGAATATATAGTCCACTTCCTCCAACTATGATTACCGATTTATTTCTTGAAAGAATTTCATCAATGGTTGATCTTAAATTCTTTTGATATGTCGCGATTGAATATTCTTCATTTGGGGACACAAAAGAATATAAGTGATGAGGAATCTTTTCTAAATATTCTTTAGGTGGCTTAGCTACTCCAATATCAAGTTCTTTATAACATTGAAAAGCATCTCCATTTACAATTTCAGCATTGATAAGTGGAGCGAGTTTATAGGCTGTTTCTGATTTAGCGCTACAAGTAGGGCCAACAATTACGATTATCACATTAATATACTAATTAAGTATTGATTTTACTTCAAGAAGTAAGTCGTAAACTTCATTAGATATTATATTAAAATCAACCATAAGTGGATGATTATCAAGTTTATTTTTATAAAATTCATAGAGAGCTTTTTCTTTAAAATAAACTTCATCATTATTCATATGAGTGGTCATTTCTTTTTCGTGGTATTTAACTTCTTTAGATAACTCATTAATTTCTTCATTATTAAGCACTAGTTCTCTAAGTCTAAAAAACTCTTTAACGAGTTCATTTTCGTAAAGAGCTTCTTTTGCGTTCTTTATTAATAAAGAAATATCAGTCATTCACTAATTCTCCGAGCAAAGAATAAACGTGAGATTCTTTAATTTTCACTTTAACGATTTTACCAATTAAGGAATCATCTCCTTTAAAGTGAACGAGTTTATATTTTTCAGTATATCCAGAAAGAATCGATGGATCTTTTTCAGAAGGTCCTTCCACTAAAACGGTGAAGGTTTTACCAATCATATCTTCACTAGATTTACCAACGCTTACTTCAAGAGCTTTAACGAGTTCTTTAAAGCGTTCAGACTTTTCCTTAGCGGTGACATTATCTTTAATCAGTGCTGCAGGAGTGTTCTTTCTAGGCGAATAGATGAAAGTGAATGCTGAATCATATTTAACATAGTTAACCATATCAATGGTTTCTAAGAATTGCTCATAGGTTTCATTTGGGAAACCAACGATGATATCAGTTGAAATAGCAACATCAGGGATTTTCTTTCTAATTAAATCCACAAGCGCTTTATATGAACTAGATGTGTAACGTCTATTCATAGCTTTAAGCACTTCATCACTACCTGATTGAACTGGAAGATGAATATATTTCATGATGTTATCGTGCTTAGCGATTACATCAATCATCTCACTAGAAAAGTCCCATGGATGAGAAGTGAGGAATCTCACTCTTGGGATACCTAGTTTAGCAACTTCATCTAATAGATGAGCAAAACTAGTGCCATCGTTAAAGTCTTTACCATAAGCATTAACGTTTTGACCAAGTAAGGTGACTTCTTGATAGTTTGCGTCTTTAAGCGCTCTACATTCTTCTAAGATGTCTTCCATTTTTCTAGAACGCTCTTTTCCTCTTGTATAAGGGACGATACAATACGTACAGAATTTATCGCATCCATAAGAAATATTTACGAATGCTTTAAAGTTAGAAATACGCTTTGATGGAAGGTTTTCTTTGATGTCTTCTGGAAGTGATTTAACATCAACAAGTCGAACATGTTTAGCAATTACTTCATCAAGAAGAGATAAAAGTGAAGAGATGTTATGTGTACCAAAAATAAGATCAACATGTTTAAACTTATCAATGACAAAATCAATGATATGTTTTTGTTGAACCATACATCCACATAAGGCAATGATAGTTTCTGGTCTTTGTTTTTTAATAATCTTTAGATTACCAATTTGACCAAAGACTTTGTCTTCAGCGTTTTCCCTAACAGCGCATGTATTTAGAATAATTAAATCAGCATTATTTATTTCGCTTGCTTTATTGTATCCTGCTAGCTCAAGTAGACCCGCCATATTCTCTTCATCACGGTAATTAGCCTGGCAACCATAAGTATGAATAAAATAGGTTTTACCTTTCGCGAATTTTTTAAGTCTATCACTAACGATGACTTCGTCATAATTAAAAGAGAAAGAGACAGTTCTCTTTCTTTCTAAATTTGGATCAGGGATGGATTTATATAGTGGTTTATTCGCCATTACTATTCTCCGATAATCTTAATTAGGAATATCTCTCTAGCTCTTTTAGTTTCTTCGTTTATATCAATAACAACGGCGTTAATCATCTTTTCGTCATTATCATCTAAAGTGAAACGTTCATTATTACCAAAGAGTGTTTTATTCATAACACTATGCTTTTCAAAACCGAGCACTCCATTAGCGGCTCCGCACATGCCAACATCACTAATAAATGCAGTTCCGTTTTCTAGAATTTTAGCATCATTAGTTTGAACGTGAGTGTGCGTTCCAATAACTGCGCTAACCTCGCCATCAAAAGCATAGGCAAATGAAGCTTTTTCTCCAGTTGCTTCTGCGTGGAAATCCACGATGTGGATAGAGTCTTCATTATGATTAGAATCAATAAGTTCTTTAAGAGAATAATATGGATTAGAAACTTCCTCTTTCATGAAGGCGGTTCCTAATATATTAGTGACTCTTACTTTAATTCCGTTAACATCAAATAAAATAGAACCACTTCCACCAAAATTATTGGTGAGATTAAGTGGTCTAACTAGACAAGTTGCCTCATCAATATAAGACAAAATATTGTCTTTGGAGAGGTAATGGTTACCAAGAGTGATAGCGTCCACTCCAGCATCGATAAGTTCGTTATAATGCTTTTCAATGAGACCTTTACCATGGGTAGCGTTCTCACCATTAGCAATAACAAAATCAATCTGATATTTATCAGTTAATTTAGGAAGATATTCTTTAACAGCTTGTCTTCCAAGTTTTCCTACAATGTCTCCAAAGAACAATATTCTCATAAATTATTTAGCTGTTTCGATAGCGCGGTATTCTCTAATAACAGAGACTTTAATTTGACCTGGATAGGTCATTTCATTTTCAATTCTTTCTCTTATATCTCTTGCGAGTTTAAAGGCGGAAAGATCATCAACTTTATCTGGCATAACCATAACACGGACTTCTCTACCAGATTGCATAGCAAAGCATTGATAGACTCCATCATATGATTTACAGATTGTTTCAAGTTGCTCAATACGTTTAACGTAGTTTTCAAGTGTTTCAGAACGTGCGCCTGGACGAGCTGCACTAAGAGTGTCGGCAGCTTGAACTAAATTAGAAATAACAAATTTAGCTTCTTTATCACCATGGTGAGATTCGATAGCGTTAATAACGACTTCTGGTTCACCATATTTCTTTGCTAGACGAGCACCAAGTTCAACGTGGCTACCTTCTTGTTCAAAGTCCACTGCTTTACCAATATCATGGAGTAAACCAGCTCTTTTAGCGAGGTTTTGGTCTAGACCAAGTTCAGCAGCCATAATACCTGCTAAATAGGCAACTTCCATTGAATGGTCATATGCATTTTGACCATAGGAAGTACGGTATTTTAGTCTTCCAACGTAAGTTAATAAATCACGGTTAATCTTTGGTAAACCAAGTTTGAAGGCTGCTTCTTCACCAGCTTTTTGGATTTGAGCATCCATATCAGCTTGGACTTTAGCGGTGACTTCTTCAATTCTACCTGGTTGGATACGACCATCTTTAATTAAGATATCAAGTGTTCTAGTCGCGATTTCTCTACGAATAGGGTTAAAGCAACTAACAGTGATAACTTCTGGAGTGTCATCAATAATTAAGTCCACTCCAAGGAGTTGTTCAAGTGAACGAATGTTGCGTCCTTCTCTACCAATAATACGACCTTTCATTTCGTCATTTGGAAGAGCAACGACACTGACAGTTCTTTCACTAACTTCTTCTTGAGAGAATTTAGAAATCGCTAAACCGAGAACTTCTTTAGCGTGTTCTTCGGCTTTTGCTTCTGCTTCATCTTCTTTGTTTTTGATAAATGCAGCAATTTCTTTAGAAAGTTTAGATTCAACTCTAGCGAAGATTTCTTCACGAGCTTCGCTTACTGAAAGTTGGGCAACTTTTTGAAGTTCTTCAATAATTGAATCAATCTTTTCTTGAAGTTGAGCTTCTTTCTTGTCACAGTCTTTAAGTCTACGAGTTAAGTTTTCTTTTTGAGCATCAAGTGATTGCTCTTTTGAAATTAAAGCAGCATCACGACGATCGATATTTTGCTCACGTTGATTAAGCTTATTTTCAAGTTGAGCGTATTCTTGTTTTCTTTCGCGGATTTCTTTTTCTGCTTCTTGTTTCATTTCTTGGGTTGCTTGTTTTGCATCAATTTGAGCGTTCTTACGAATTTGTTCAGCTTTAATCTCTGCTTCACGAACAATATTTGCAGAACGTTTTTCTGCTCTTTTGCCTCTGATTTTTGGTAAAAATAAAACGATCACAAGACCAATGATGGTAAGCACTAAAACAACTAATATTACAATGCTTAAAATTAGTGGGGTGTGATTAACTTCTTCGGCAAAAGATATGAACAATTTGTCCATAAATATACCTCCTTTATAACGATATAAAGACGTAGATATCTACTTAGTAGATAAATACGATAAAATAAGATTATTACCTTAAAGATGATAAAAAAGTGGGGATCATCTTTTATATATGCTTACAGGCTAGGCCTGAGAAATATAGAATTAATCTATGGTAATAAGTATCTTTGTTAAGATACGTTGTTATTATAGCAATAAAAAAATAATTTTTGAAATATAAAGATAAAAAGGGAGTGCAATTATTTATACACAGCCCTTCTTCTAATAGTTTTGAATGGTTAAAAATCAATCATCGAGTTCTTTTGATAGTTCATCAAGAGAATATGTTTTTGGATTCTTTTCATATTCTTTTAGCGAAGCATCCGCTAATGCAATATCATATTCATCTTCTATTTTCTCAAAGAAGACTCTTTTCATCGCTTCGTTTAAAGCTAGCCCACTTTTTCTAGCATAATTTGTAGCGATTTGTTTTTCTTCATCAGAAAGTCTAATTGAAACAACCATAATATGTATCCTCGTGTTTAGTATAGCAAAAAAAGACGAGCATTGCTCGCCTTTTTTATTAAGATATCACTCCGGTTTTAATTTTTTCAGTAAGTTCTTTAGCGAATTCTGGATGTTCTTCTAAATAACGTTTTCCAGCATCGCGACCATTCGCGAATCTTTCACCGTTATATTCAAACCAACTACCACTCTTCTTGAGAAGTCCGAGTTCGACACCCATATCAAGGATTTCGCCCATCTTGGAAATGCCTTTACCATAGATGATATCAATTTGGCAGTTTTTGAATGGAGGTGCAACTTTGTTTTTAACAACCTTAACGTTAACAGTGTTACCGATAATGGCTGAACCATCTTTAATTGCTTCAGCACGACGGATATCAATTCTTACTGAGGCATAGAATTTTAAAGCGCGTCCACCAGTTGTGGTTTCTGGGTTACCATAGATAACTCCAACTTTTTCACGGAGTTGGTTAATAAAGATAACTGTACATTCATTTGTGTTAAGAATACCAGCAAGTTTTCTCATAGCCTTAGACATAAGTCTAGCTTGTAAACCAACTTGGTTATCACCCATAACACCATCAAGTTCAGCTTGAGGCACTAATGCAGCGACTGAGTCGACAACGATGATATCGATCGCTCCACTATTGGCGAGCATCTCAACGATTTCAAGGGCTTGTTCACCACTATCAGGTTGAGAAAGGATGAGCTCATCAATGTCTACTCCTAAATTTCTAGCATAAAGAGGATCAATGGAATGTTCAGCATCAACAAACGCTGCGCGTCCACCTTTCTTTTGAGCTTCAGCAATCGCGCTTAATGCTAATGTTGTTTTACCAGAAGATTCTGGTCCATAAATCTCAATGATACGACCTTTTGGGTATCCGCCTACGCCTAGTACATTATCAATAAGTAATGAACCAGATGGAATGACATCAACATCAACGGTTGGTCGATCACCAAGTTTCATGATTGAACCCTTACCGAATTCTTTTTCAATTGCTTTTAAGGCTTCGTTAAGAGCTTCTTGTTGTTTTTTGGAATCAATTTGTTTGTTCATTTTGTTTTTTCCTTCCTACTAATATATAGGGGTAAGTTTTCTAAAAAGGGTCCAAAATTTATTAATTAATTTGTTTCAGACACAAATAATTTTAAACAATTAGTCATTTCTGCTACGCAGAGATTTCTAATCGTGTTTCTATCGCCTTTAAAATTAAATTCATAGGTAGAAGTGACCTCTTTTGATGAAATAGCAATATAGACTCTACCTACTGGTTTATTATCACTTTCCACACTTGGTCCAGCGTTTCCAGTAACAGAAATCGCTAAATCAACATTTAAAGCGAGGCGACCTTTCTCCGCCATTTCAATTGCAACTTCTTCAGAGACAACTCCAAATTCATCAATGACATTTTTATCAACATTCGCAAGTCTAATCTTCTCTTCAATTTGATAAGTCACAAGACTTCCTTTATAGACTTTTGAAGCACCTGGAACTGATGTGATTAAACTAGCAAAAAGACCTCCTGTCATCGATTCAATCGAGCCAAGTGAGAGTCCTTTTTCTTTTAAAATTTTAAGTAACTGTTCCATCCGCTATTTTGTTTCTTTCAAAACCATTCGGTTTTGGTACACATATATTATACCAGATATAAGTGACATTATGGTAGCAAAATAGAATAAAATATTTGAGATGTGAAGTGGTTCAGGAATTGAAGCTGAGAAATAGCTAAACGGCCAGTCATTTAATAGTAAGGCTGGAATAGCAATCATTTGTAAAACTGTCTTAGCTTTTCCAAAGATATTTGCAGCAATAACAATCTTCTTTTGAACCGCGATAAGTCGAAGAACATCAACAATTAAATCGCGTGAAATCATGACGATAACACAGAAAGCAAGAATCGTTAATGTAAGCGAATTACGAGCATGGCTTGGTGCGTACATTTGAGGAACAAGAAGGAAAATCATTGTGCCATCAACGAGTAGTTTATCAGCAATTGGATCAAGGAATTTTCCTAAATCAGTAACCTGATTATTCTTTCTAGCTAGATATCCATCTAGGAAATCTGTAAAAGCTGCAACAATAAAGACAATAAAACAACCAAAATAGACCCAGTTAATATGAGCTTCACCAATAACTAAATCTGGGACCTCTAAATTTGGGATAAGCGCTAAAACAAATAGTGTAATTAGCATTGCGACAATAAGCACTATTCTTGAAACTGTAATCTTTGTTGGTGTGTTCATAATTTCTTCCTTAATGAGTTCCGACCCTATAAGCCATGTTTTGTCTAGGATAATAATTTATCTACACTTACGTGTGCTAGGATTGATTCGATTCTCTGTCCTAACCTCCCCTACCAAATTTGGGTTTCTCGCTTGTGGGGTTTACCCGTTCCATCCTAATATTTCTATTAGGCTCGTCTCTGTGGCACTTTCAGGAACATCGTCATGACTTACGTTTTAGACTAGTTCCGCCGTTATATGCTCCCATATACCTAGTGTTATTTTTTCCACTAGCACAATCACTACTATCATCACAGATAGTGCGAGCATGGACTTTCCTCTTCAATTGAAGCAATTATCCAGGTCGGAGTGAATTTAGATTTTAGAAGGATCTATGCCCTTCTTATATAAGGCTTTCTCTAATTCGTTGATTCGCTTGAGAAGCGTGACGTTTTCTTTAGAGACATTTGGATCATCTTGAATTGATGATAGCCTTTTTTTAAGTCTAGCAATTTCAACTTCGTTATCTCTTTTAATTTTCTTAAGTTCACCGATTTCTTTTTCAATAGTTTGAATGTATTCGGTGACTTCTTTCTTAAAATCTTCATAGTAGACTAAGTCTTGAATGACTAAGTCAAAGGTTTTATCCACTTCAACTGGATCATAGCCTCTCACATTAGCAGTAAACTTAGTGTCGAGTAAAGATTGAGATGTGTAGTTGAGTTTCTTTGCCATCGCTTGATAATTATAAAAAGAATGAAAAAGGAATACAAATATTTGTAGAAATATTGGTATTTTGATTTTGTTATAGTGTGTTATAATACTTTTCGTTTATGAAAGATTTAGAAAAAATCATTAATAGTCGTAAATCATTATGCTTCCTTGACTTAGAAGGCACCCAATTCTCTCATGAAATGATCGCTATTGGGGCCATCAAAGTTGATATTAGAAAAGATTTATCAATCAAAAAAATCCATAAAGGATATTATTCTCTTGTCTTAGCAAAAAACAAAATCGGTAAAGTTGTTACTGACCTAACTGGTATCACTGAAGACGATGTTAAAAAACACGGAAAAAGACTAAGAGTAGTTATTGCTGAACTTAAGAAATACTTAGGTCGAGATTTCTCTAAAACATTATTTGTTACCTTTGGTAATCATGACTTAAGAATTCTTGCTCAATCGCTCGCCTATAATCTAGATGCCCCTAAAGATGACATCCATATGATGATTAAGCATAATTTTGATTTTGCTGAATGGATAAGTGGCTATGTTAAAGACGAAAATAACAATACTTATTCGCTCGCAAATTTACTTAAAGTATTTAATGTTGATTTTGAAGGAGTTCAACATAACGCTTTAGCGGATACGCTTAATCTTGTTTATTTATATCGTGAAGTTCTTAAAAGAAAAGATATCTTAAGTGAAGAATATCGTAAGGTTTTAGTGAAATATCGTCACTTACCAGAACCACTTCATGAATTAATCACTCTTTTAGTGGAAGAAAATAAAACAATATCTCCAAAAGATTTTGATAATCTCATCAAAAAAGCTCTTGAATAATGATTAAATATCCAAACGGAAAAGTAGTTAAAGAAAAATCCCCAGTTAGTGAAACTTCCTCTAAAAAGAAAGTCAGCGCGAAACTGCATCTTTCAGCGATGAATCGTGGAATGGATTTAGAAGAAGATATCAATCTATCTAACGAATACTATAAAGAACACGATTTATGTCTCATCACAAAAAGACCTACTCCAATTAACGTTGTAAAAGTTGATTATTCAAAAGGAGCAATAATCACAAACGCATACTTTGAAAAACAGTCCACAACCGATTATAACGGAGTATATAAGGGAAAATACATTGATTTTGAGGCTAAATCCACACAGATAAAAACTTCATTTCCTCTTGCAAATATCACTCCTCATCAGATTGCTCATCTTAAAGGAGTGCTCCGCCATAAAGGTATTGCCTTCTTCATCATTGAATTTGTAAAAAATAATGAAGAAACATATCTACTTGATGCTTCTTATATCATTGAGTTTTATGAAAAGAAGGAAAGAGCGTCTATACCTTATAAAGATATAGTTAAGTATGGACACAAAATAAAAAGAGGATACGCTCCTCGACTTGATTACCTAAAAGTAATTGATGAAGTATATTTTAATGAAAAATAACGGTTCGCCCGTTATTTTTTATTTTTACAAAATTCTCTAATTTCGCATTTATCACAAAGTGGACTTTGAGCTTTGCAAATAGTGCGGCCAAACCAAATGATTTGATGATTAGTTTTGATAAGTCTACTAGAAGGAATTAGTTTCACTAATTTCTTTTCCATAGTTTCTACTGAATCGTTTTCTTTAACAAGATTAAGTCTTTTGGAAATTCTTTGAACGTGAGTGTCCACTGCCAAAAGAGGTTCATTAAATAACTCAGCAAGTACGCAGTTTTTAGTTTTGTTTCCCACTCCTGGTAGAGTAACTAGATATTCTGGATCATTAGGGACTTTACCATTTTGTTCATTTAATAATCTAGTTGCAATTCCTTTAACATTCTTAGCTTTATTTTTATACATTCCTAAGAATGAAATAATATTTTCGATATCTTTGATATCGGCGTTAGCGAGTTCTTCTAAAGTTGGATATCGCTTAAACAATACACTTGTCGCCTTATTTACTGCGTTATCTGTTGTTTGAGCAGAAAGCATTACCGCAATAAGTAGTTCATAATCTTTTGAATAATTTAAAGCACATTTCGCATCAGGAAACGTCTTATCTAAATAAGAAAAAATGGGTGATAAATCCTTAGTCATTGTCCACCCATTTTGTCTTGATGATTTTTAAAGTTTCTTCCATATTCTTATCCCAGTCATCAGAGATAGGAGTGTATCCACTACTTTCAATTTCATCACGAGCTTGCCATTGTAAGAGAATTTTATCAACGCTCTTAAGAGTCTTTCTTCCTTTAGAAAGAGCTTCTTTTAAGGCATTAATAATTGTTTCATCACTAAATCCAGCATCAACCCATTCACCAATTAAGGAAAATTCAAGAGGTGAAAGAGTACGACCAAGTTCTTTTTCAAATACATCATAGATATTTTTTAAATATGCAGCCTTTTGAGTGTTTGATGTATTTTCTTGTTCTTTAGCTAGATCAAGTTGGAACTCTTTATATAATTTCTTCTTTAAAGGTTTTAAGGAGACTTTGACTTTCTTAGTTAAGTCATACATTAAGAAATCTCTATCCATTAAAGAGACAAGTATTTTATCTATTTGTTCACTTTTTAAATTCATTCTTAGTGAAAGAAGATCTGGAGTAATAAGTGTATTCTTTTGTTCTAAAAGATGGTCAATCATCAAAATGACCGCTAAATCAGATTCACTAATTCTTAGCTTTTTATAATATTCAAGTAAGAGATATCGGAAGTCTAAAGCTTCCATTTGAACAGGTGACATAGTGCTTATTATCTTATCACATTCTTTAATTACTTAAAGATTATTTCTCTTTCTTTCTAATTTCTTCCTTAACCTTATCTGGATTAAGTTTGTTTATTAATTCGTAGTTTTCTTTGATGGCCTCTTCGGTTTTTGTTTCATAACTAAATCCAAGTTTTTCTTTAAAGCGTTCCGCTCTAAGGATACGAAGAGGATCTTCTTTAATACGTTTAACTGGATCACCAATAAAACGAATTATCTTATTATTTAAATCTGAAATACCACCGCAATAATCAATTGGATTGAAGTTTTCATCCATATAAATGGCATTAATTGTAAAATCTCTTCTTAGATAATCTTCTTTTAAATCTTTGGTGAACACAATCTTTGAAGGATGACGGGAATCATTATATTCACTTTCTTTTCTTAATGTTGTGATATCAACATGAATATCGTTAATCTTAACTTTAACAGTTCCATATTTTTCAAATACATAATTAGCATCACTTAAAAATTCTTTCATTTCACTCGGAGTAGCGTCAGTTACGAAATCGTAATCTAAAACTTCTCTACCTAATAGGTAATCTCTTGTCGTGCCACCAATCATATATAAACGATAGCCATGGGAATTGAATAATTTTGCTAGATTAACAAATATTTCTTTATTCATATGTTGTATGTTTATTATAAATAAAAAACACAATATCATTCAATATCGTGCTTTTGAAATGTCTTTTTACGACTGTTTTTAATTGCAATATTTATTTTATAGACCCAAATCCTTTTTCAATTCCGTTGAATTGGAGTATTTTTTGGCTTTTTTCTTGCCTGAAGAAATATCATCTATTTCCTTAAAAGCTTTTTGAGTTTTTTTGTTAGGTGCTTCCAATATAAATGGAATACCATTATTTCTCACAACAGCCTTAAGAAAAATAGTTAATGCAGCGGTCATACCCAAACCAATTTCATCGAGAACTTTCTCTGAATCCTTTTTTAAATCATCATCTATTCTAATATTTATTGTCGCCATAAATATTTCCTCGCTAATATTATATTATCTTGTACATACATTGTAAAGCATCTAGCATTACATATATTAACAAAATAAAAATCCCACCAACAGGTGAGATTCTTAATGACTATAGAAATTATTATTTAACTTTTTCCTTTAATAACTTGGAAGGTCTAAAAATAATTGTCGAACTTTCAGGAATGATAATTTGTTTATGAGTAGATGGGTCTGTACCTTTTCTTGCTTTACGGACTTTCTTTTCAAAAACACCAAAACCTGACAATTTAACTTGGTTACCTTTAACGAGCTCGGCTTCAATTAATGATAAAAATTCTTCAACAATTGCTTCAGCGTCGCCTTTAGAGACGTCTCCGCGTTCTGCTACTTCTAAAATCAAATCTGCCTTATTCATATATGTATCCCCCTTAGAAGTATGAATAGTTAAGTTAAGTTAATTATACTGATTTTATTAAAAATGTATATTTTTTCTATTACAATTTTTTCGAAAATGGCATTTTATCGCATATTTTTATGATCCAAAAAATCTCAAAAAGCTAAAACATATACAATTAACTAATAAAAAACCGAGCATTGCACTCGGTAAATCATCAATATCTTAAACTCGTTCTCTAAGCACTATTTCAATAGGAGTTCCATCCAAATTAAAGGCAGATCTTAGCCTATTTTCTAAATATCTTAAATATGAGAAGTGAGCGTATTTAGGTTTATTTACAAATAACACAAATGTAGGAGGACAACTATTTGCTTGGTTAGCGAAATATATTCTAAGTCTTCCTCCATTAAAATCAGGTGCTTCATTCATTGTTTGCGCATCTTGAATAACATCATTAAGTACACTTGTTGGTAGATGAATATCATATGCTTTATGCACCGCTAAAATAGCATCAAAGATTTTATCTACTTTTGAATGAGTTAATGCACTTACAAAAATTATTGGAGCGTACTCTAAGAATTGAAATTCTTTTCTAATCTTCTTTTCGAATTCCGCTTGAGTATTTTGCTCTTTTTTCACTAAATCCCATTTATTAACAACAATGATAATGGCTTTCTTTTTTTCAACTGCGTAACCTACGACATGTTTATCTTGTTCGATGATTCCAGTATCAGCATCAATAACAAAGACCACTACTTCACTTCTATCAATACTTGCTAACGCACGAAGAGAACTATATTTATCAACACCTTCGTAGATTTTTCCTCTCTTTTTTAAGCCCGCTGTATCAATCGCGACATAGCTTTGTCCATCTCTTACAAATGGAGTGTCGACAGAATCTCGAGTTGTGCCAACAATATTTGAAACGATAACTCTTTCTTTTTTAAGTAGAGCATTTACAAGAGATGATTTACCAACATTTGGACGGCCAATAATCGAAAATGTAATAGTATCTTCATATTTTGTTTCTTCTTTTTCTGGAAGAAGTTTAATGATTCTATCAAGGATATCACCAATACCAATACCATGTTCACCACTAACAGCGATTGGTTCACCAAGACCAAGCGCATAAAATGTTGCAGTTTCAAACATCATTTCGGTGTTATCAATTTTATTGACGGCAAGTACGACTGGTTTATTTGCTTTATGAAGAAGTTTAGACACTAAACGATCGTCATTAGAAATTCCTCGTTTTGCATCTACAACAAAAACGATAACATCAGCTTCTTCAATAGCGATTTCAGCCTGCATTCTAATTTGTTCTTGGAATGGCCTATCCGCTATTTCGATACCTCCGGTATCAATCACTCTGAAATCCTTACCAAGCCAGGTTGCAGTCTCATATAAACGGTCGCGGGTCACACCTGGTTCATCATCAACGATAGAGTGTCTTCTTCCAACGATACGATTAAAAATCGTTGATTTACCAACGTTAGGACTACCGATGATTGCAACTACTCCAAGTGTGTCCATTAATTATTCACCAACTTTTTCTTTAATGATTTCAAGTACCTTTGCAGTAACTTCTTCAATATTTAATTTACTAGTATCAAGTCTTATGGAATCTTCCGCTGGACGAAGAGGAGCAAATGCTCTTGAAGAATCAATACGGTCTCTATTTTCAACATCTGCAACGATATCTTCAAAAGTACAAGCAATGCCTTTTTCCATATTTTCTTTATATCTACGTTTAGCGCGTTCTTCAACACTAGCGACCATAAAGATTTTTACATCTGCGTTTGGCAAGACATATGTTCCAATATCTCTACCATCCATAACAACACTAACTTTGTTAGCGAGTTTTCTTTGAAGTTCAACAAGTGCTAAACGAATATCTTTATAAGAAGCAATATAGGAAACATTTCCACTTACAAGTGGTTCACGGATAACACGTGTAACATCTTTTCCTGAACAAATAACTCTTCCATCTGGGAATAATTCGATTGATACTTCAGGAATGAGTTTACAGCACGCTTCTTCATTTTTTGGATCAACACCTTTATCAAGTACGTAGCTTGTAAACGCACGATACATAGCGCCTGTATCAATGTAAGTAAATCCAAGCTTTTTAGCGACGAGCTTAGAAATAGTTGATTTACCTGCAGCGGCAGGACCATCAATTGCAACAACAACACGTTTATCCATTATTTGTTTCCTCCAAAGACAATAATTCCAACAATAACTAAGGCAATTAGTAGAGCAATTATAAGTGAAACTCCAACAATAAGAAAGACTTTATGTCTTTTTTCTTGTAACTCAAGCATATTTTTTTCTTCTGGATGCTCTTTTTCATATATATCATATGCATCCATAATTTCTTTATAAGAAATAGATATAGTGGAAGAATTCATTTCTGAAAGTTTCTTCTTATCTTTTTCATCAAGAAATTGTTGAGCGCGTTGACTTGTCTTAACTTTCGTTGTGACTTCATCACCACTCATGGCTTGAATCTCTTCACGATATTTGCGGTATTTTTCAATTCGAGTTTCCAATGCCTTAACCTCGCTTTTTATATTCTAATATAATTAAGAAGTATTTTGTAGTAAACAAAGAATGCTTTTTATATTGATTGTCTAGTTAACTTTGACTATAATTATCGCAACGGAGGAAAATATTATGCCAAAAGTAAAAGTCAATTCAGACCTTTGCGGTTCCTGCGGTTTATGCGTTGGTTCACGTCCAGAAGTCTTCGAATTCGATGAAGATGGTCGCGCTAAAGCGGTTGTCGATGAAATCGATGATGAACTTGGATTTGATTGCCCATTCGGTGCAATCGACGTTGAGTAATAATCCCAGCGCTTAACATATAAGAGACTGTCTATGACGGTCTTTTTTTGTATGAAAAAGAGCCAACTAGTGGCTCTATCCATGAATTCTTTCGATTAGTCGATGAAGTGGTTTATAAATTAATAAGGTTATAAGGATGATCGCTCCATCTTTAATTGCGTTAAATGGTAAGACAGCAAATAAAGCATAACTCCAACCGACATCGCTGATCATTGGGTTAGCCTTTTTCATCATTCCTAGAAGCGCGCCTTCTGGGAATCCCATCACAAATTCATAGAATGGAATCATCACATATACATTAAGAAGCATCGCAATAATAATTTGCAAAACTGTTCCAAATAGGATTCCTAAAAGCGCTCCTTTAAATTTACGGTGATGCTTATAGATAATAGATGCTGGAAGGATAAAAGACACAGAAAGAATTAAGTCAGTAAGTTCACCAACACAAAGTGTTGAAGACATTGGAAGTTTAATAATTGTCTTAATTAAGATAACTGCAATTCCACTAATAGGACCAAAGGCAAATCCAGCAAAGAAAGCTGGAATTTCATCAAAATGGATTTCTAAAAATGATGGAAATCCCGGAATTGCAAATTTCAAAAATGGAACGCAGTATAGAATTGCTGAGATTGATGCAAATACACCAACTCTAGCGATAAATCTGGCTGAGAATATTGATTCTTTTTCCTTTTTACTAACTCTAATGGAATAGAAGAAAAGACCAATAATGGTAAGGATATCAATACAAGACACTAATGATTTAAGTAAGATATCATTCATAAAAAAATTACCCTTCTATTCCAGGGTAACTATAATAGTTGTTTCTTTCATCCAGACTTTACTGTCGCCTCTAGAATCTCACTAGATCTGCCTCTTGGCTCGCGGGGTATACCGCCGGTTAGGAATTACACCTGACCCTGAAACATAGATAATTATATTCTTATAATTTAATTTTATAAAGGTTTATTAGTAATTATTGAATATGGGCGAGGGTATTTGTTCTTTGTTTCCTTATTTTTAACTATATCAAGAAGGCTTCTTCCATCGTTAGAATATGGGAGTTTATATATGTTTTTTGAGATAAGTTTACATTCTAAAGTATGGAATGCTCTTTCAGATTGTTTGATTTCAATATCCACCATTGAACCTTTATAGGCAAGTAGATGTCCTTTAACTTTTAAAAGAGGAATTGCTAGTTCTAAAAGTATATTTAATTGAGTAACTGCACGAGCGGTAACAAAATCAAATTCACCTCTAAGAGCTTTTAAATCTTCGACTCGACTTTGAAGGATAAAAACGTTATTAAGTTTTAAAGATGTTCTAACTTCATTTAAAAATGAAACCTTTTTACCATTTGATTCGACGAGTGAGAATTCAATATTTGGAAAAAGAATCGCAAGTGGAATACTAGGAAAACCTGCTCCACTACCAATATCAAGCAGTCTAGCTTTTTTCGAAAAATCAACAAACTTACTTGGATAAATTGAATCGATAAAATGTTTCTCTAAAATCTCATCTTCTTTTGTGATTGCGGTGAGATTAAATTTCTCATTCCACTCTAAAAGAAATTTTTCATATAGCGAAAACTTATCAATGATTTCTTCATTAATATCTAGTTTAAGTTCATCTTTGATGAAATTAGATAATTTAGTCTTGTCCATTTTTAAGATTTTTAATATTGAATATCAAGATTGATATGTCACTTGGATTGACTCCACTTATACGAGAAGCTTGTCCAACAGTAAGTGGTCTTATTTTATCAAGTTTTTGTCTAGCTTCCAAAGCAAGACCTTGCATATTTAAATAATCGATATTTTCTGGAAGAGTATATGATTCAAATTTTGAAAATCCACTTGCTTCATTTTCTTCTCTAGAAATATATCCTTCGTATTTAACACCTATTTCTAGTTGAGACACTCCGATATAGTCAAGTTCAATATCTTTAAGTTCATCAATTAAATTAACCATATCTTCATAGTGAATATATGGACGTTTAAGTAGTTCAGTTCCACTGACACCGGCTTTAAGAGGCTCAAAGCCTTTTGAAAGAAGATATTCACTAACACGTTTAGATGAACCAAGATGAACTCTATCAAGTATCTCTCTAGCTTTCTTAACGTTTTCATTCTTCTTTAAGAAGGCTTGATATCTTTCTTCAGAAATAAGTCCTAATTTATATCCATAAGGAGTGAGTCTAAGATCAGCGTTATCGTGTCTAAGAAGTAGACGATATTCTGCTCTACTAGATAGTAGTCGATATGGTTCTTCAGTTCCTTTGGTGACAATATCATCAATCATCACTCCAATATAGGATTCGTTTCTTTTAAGGATAAACGGCTTTTCACCTTTAACATACAAAGCAGCGTTAATACCTGCAATTAAGCCAAGACCACCAGCTTCTTCATATCCGCTTGTACCGCATATTTGTCCTGCACCATATAGTCCTTTATATTTTTTAACTCTTAAAGATAAATCATATTGAGTAGGAACAAGTGCATCATATTCAATCGCATATGCATATTTAAGGAATTCAGCTTTTTCTAGACCCACTATAGAATGGACCATCTCTTCTTGAAGAGATTCTTCCATTGCAGTAGAAAATCCTTGTAAATAAATAGATTCACCATCTTTAAATTCTGGTTCAAGGAAAAGTTGATGACGCTTTTTATCTTTAAATGTCATTACTTTTGATTCAATAGATGGACAATATCGAGGACCTACTCCACTTTGTAAACCATTATATGTTGCGGTTTTATCTAAATTATCAGTGATGAGTTTATGAGTTTTCTCGTTTGTGTATATTAAATAGCATGGAATTTGTTCACTTAGAGGTTTAAATGTTTTAGTGAGATAGCTAAATGCTAAATTACCTTCCATACCTGGTTGAACACTACCTTTAGAAAAATCAATTGAAGACTTTTTAATTCTTGGAGGTGTACCTGTTTTAAGTCTAAACATTTCTATACCCATCTTTTGAAGGGCTTTTGATAATCCTTTAGAAGGTGGTTCTCCATCTGGACCTGCACTGGTTTTAGTGTGTCCACGAAGAATTTCGGCTTCCATATATGTTCCTGTTGCAAGAATAACAGCCTTAGAATTTATCTTCGTTCCGTCTTTTAAAACTACACCAAATACTGTTGAATTATCATGTAGGAGGTCCACTACTTCAGCTTCTAAGATATCTAGCTTATCAATTGAATCTAAAAGAGACTGCATATAGGCAGGATAGTTATGTTTATCTTCTTGAGCACGTAAACACTGCACTCCTGGACCTTTGCCGGTGTTAAGCATTTTCATCTGTAGATAATCATGATCTGCAGCTATGCCCATCATTCCACCTAAAGCGTCTATTTCTCTAACCACTACGCCTTTTGCGCTTCCTCCAATAGAAGGATTGCAAGGCATATTTGATATCATCTTCTTATTTAAGGTAATAAGTAAAGTTGCTAGTCCCATATGAGCACTAGCAGCTGATGCTTCTACACCAGCGTGACCTCCACCTATAACGATGACATCATAGTCTTTCATATTTTTATCCGACACTTCCATCCATATCCATTTTGATGAGTTGATTTAGTTCAACCGCATATTCCATTGGAAGTTCTTTGGAGAATGGTTCAATAAATCCCATAATAATCATTTGGGTTGCGTCTTTACGAGATATACCTCTACTCATCAAATAAAAGAGTTGATCTTCATTTATCTTTGATACAGTAGCTTCATGTTCAATATACGAAGTATTGTTTTGCACTAAGTTAGTAGGAATGGTGTCACTTTTTGAAATATCATCAAGAATTAAAGTGTCACATTCAACGTGAGATTTGCAGTTAAGCGCATTCTTCATATGTTTAACTGAACCACGATAGTTCGCTACTCCACCATTTTTAACGATTGATTTAGAAATAATTGTGCTAGAAGTGTTACTTGCTAAATGAATCATTCTTGCACCTGCATCTTGGTATTGGCCCTTACCAGCAACAGCGATAGAAATACAATTTCCTCTCGCACCTTCTCCAGCAAGAATACAGGCTGGATATTTCATATTGGTTTGACTACCAATATTTCCATCAATCCAATCCATTTGACCATTTTCTTTTACTAAAGCACGCTTAGTAACTAAGTTAATAATATTATTCGACCAGTTTTGCACTGTTGAATATCGACATTTAGCGTCTTTAAGGACAACAATTTCCACTACTGCAGCGTGAAGTGAATCTTTTGAATATATTGGAGCGGTGCATCCTTCAACATAATGAACATCCGCGCCTTCATCTACGATGATGAGAGTTCTTTCAAATTGACCACTCTTTTCGTTATTAATTCTAAAGTAGGATTGAAGAGGTTTATCTAGTTTTACTCCTTTAGGAACATAGATAAATGATCCTCCTGACCAAACTGCTCCATTAAGTGCAGCGAACTTATTATCTTTATAAGGTACAACTGTGTTGAAATATTTTCTTAAAATATCAGGACACATTTGAACTGCTTGGTCAGTTGAAAGGAAAATAACTCCTTTATCTTCAACTTCTTTAAGCATATTGTGATAAACGGCTTCCGATTCATATTGAGTTGTGACACCAGAAAGATATTTTTGTTCAGCTTCAGGAATACCTAGTTTTTGGAATGTATTTTTAATAGTTTCAGGAACTTCATCCCAACTCTTTTCAACCTTTTTAGATGAACGAATAAAGTAGGTATAGCTATCAAAATCTAGACTAGATAAATCTGGACCAAAACTTGGCATAGGAAGTTCAAGGAACGCTTTATAAGCTTTAAGTCTAAATTCAAGCATCCAATCAGGTTCATTTTTAAGTTTAGAGATTTCTCTCACTACTTCTTCAGATAGACCAACGCCCGTATTTAAAATAGAGACATCTTTGTCTTTAAAACCATATTTATATTCTTGTTCTTTTTTTAGATTATTTTTGTCCATGGTTATGTCCGTCATTTTCACATTCATGAATTATTTCGTCAAGTGCATCCCAACCTATGGTTGCACATTTGATTCTGGCAGCTTGTTTAGATGTGTTCATAAACACGATTGCCTCATCAAGAACACTATCATCGTATTCTTTTTCATGAATCATATTTAAATATTGGGTGAGGATATATTTAGCCTCATCAATGCTTTTATTTATCATAAGTCCACACATAATATCTGTTGATGCAGTTGATATAGTGCAGGCGACTCCAGTAAAGCAAGCATCGATAACTTTACCATTTTCTTCTAAAACATAGACTAAAATATCATCCACACAGTTTGTGCTATCCATATGGACAGAATGATATTTATCATTTTTAGGTTCTCTTTTATAAGTAGGATTATCATAGTGATCCATGATGATTTGTCTCATCATTTGTGGGCTAAGCGAAATAGGCATCTAAAAAGTCACCTCCAGTTATTAATGCTTCATATAGTGCATCAACTTCTTCTTTCGTATTATAAAAATATAGTGAACAACGCACAGTCGCAGGCGTTTCAAGATAATTAACAAGTGCTTTTGCACAGTGTTGTCCACTTCTAAGAGCGAATCCTTTGGAATTTAGTAATGTTCCCTCATCTTGAGCGAACACTCCTTTAATATTAAAGGTAATGATTCCAGATTCAGCATTTTCATTATAAATAATGATATTAGGAACTTTTTTAAGTTTACTAATCGCGTAGGCTCTTAACTCTTTTTCATATTTATCGATATTGTCCATACCGATTTTAGTTAGATAGTCCACTGCTGCACGAAGTCCAATAATACCTTCAATATTTAGTGTTCCAGCTTCAAATTTAGCAGGAGCAGGGAGAGGTTTAACTTCACCTCTAATATTAAATTTAGAATTCATTCCTCCACCAGTGAGGAAAGTATCCATCTTATCAAGTAATTCTTTTTTAGCGTAAAGCACTCCTATTCCAGTAGGACCAAGCATTTTATGACCACTAAAGGTTAAGAAATCAACATCTAAATCTTTAACATCAGTTTTGATGTGAGGGACGCTTTGTGCTCCATCACAAACCACTAACGCACCCACTTCATGAGCGAGTCTACTAACTTCCTTCATATCTAAAAGATATCCAAGGACGTTACCAATTTGAGCAAGTGCAACTATTTTTGTCTTACTTGTTATTACTTTTTTAAGATTTTCAGGTGTGATTCTACCTTCATGATTTAGTTCAACATATTTAATCTTAACACCTAGTTTTTCTGCAACCTTAAACCAAGGAAGCATATTAGATGCATGTTCAGCTTCACTAAGGACGATTTCATCATCTTTCTTTAGAAACTTCATCGCATATCCATAAGCAATAAGATTAAGTGACATAGTGTCTCCACTTGTGAAAACAACCTCATCAACATTTGCGTTAATAAATTTAGAAACAACGATTCTAGCTTGATTAATGCGGTTATCAACTTGATAGGCAAGATCATAATCTCCACGATGAGAATTAGATGTGAGATATGAATAATAATCTAAGATAGCTCGAATGACTGAATTAGGTTTAAATGTTGTGGAAGCATTATCAAAGAAAACAAGAGGTTTACCCTGCATCTTTATATCATTTTTAATCATTGGGAAGTCATTTCTTACTTTGTAAGGATCAAACATTTATAATGCCTCCTTAATTGATGATTCAATCTTCTGTTGAATAGAAGATGAGAAATATTTAGAAATAGGTTGAAGATATCCTCTAATAATGAGTTCTTTTGCATCATTTTTAGATAATCCTCTACTCATTAAATAAAACATATGTTCATTGTTTAGCTGACCAACGACCGCTCCATGGGAGGCGCTGACATCATTTTCATCAATTTTTAAAATTGGTGAAGCCACTCCTTGAGAAGCTTTGTCAAAGACAATAATCTTCGCATTTTGACTTGTCTTAGATTCTTTAGCGTGCTCTTTAATATGGTTAACACCACTAAAAACAATTTTGCTACTATCTTTAGCAACACCATAGTTATTCATCGATGCAACTGTGTGACCAACTTCATGAATGAAGGAAACATCAAAAACTTTGTTTTGATTTTTTTCAGATAAAGTAGCGAGCATCCATTCTGCTTTAGCGCCTTCATTAGTTAATAAGAAACGCACACTTGCATTAACGTTATCTTGAGTGAAATCCGCATAGATAACTTTAATGGATGAATCCTTACCAATTTCACCATTAATTTTGATATTTTCATCTACGTTAAAATTGACTATTTTTAAAAGAAGATTTGAACCATTTTTGATGTCCACTTTTAAAGATGAACAATCCACTAGTTCAATTTCTTTATTTTCATTATTTAAAGAGATAATTTGTTCACTCATTTTTGTCCCTTTAAAGCCTCTTTTGTAGCGCAACTTCCTATGGAAACTTGATTCATAGTGGTCTCTTTTTCAATTTCAATTCCAAGTTCTTTTTTGATCCATTCATAACCTTCTGAATCAATCTTTTTGATTAGTTCACGACCACCCGTAGTTGCGACTTTTCCATTAACTAAAACGACAGCTTTATCAACGTTAATTAAATCGTATAGTCTTGCGTAGTGAGAAACGATTAAAAATCCTTTATTTCCATCTTGTTTTTCTTTAATTACACTCGCAACAATTTGAATAGCGTCGACATCAAGTCCTGAATCGATTTCATCAAGCATTACAAATGTTGGATTTAAGATGAGCATTTGAAGGATTTCATTTTTCTTTTTCTCTCCTCCAGAAAATCCTTCATTTAGATTACGATTTGACATTTCAAAAGGAATCGAAACTCTATCATATGCATTATTAAGTAATTTATAGAATTCAAATAAAGAAACTGGCTTTTCTCGATGAGCGTTTAAACTAGCTTTGAGGAAGTCTGCGTTATTCACTCCTGGGACTTCGCTTGGATATTGCATTCCAAGGAAAATTCCAAGTTTAGAACGTTCATCTACTTCTAAAGAAGTAATGTCTTTGTTATCAAGTAAAATTTGTCCTTTTGTAATTTTGTAATTTGGGTTACCCATAATGGTCTGAAGTAAGGTAGATTTACCATTACCATTTGGACCAAGTAGAGCGATAGTTTCATTAGAAGAAATTGTGAGGTTTAATCCTTTCAAAATCTCCTTATCAGCGACACTTACATGAAGGTTTTTAATTTCAAGAACAGACATAAACTTCCTCCTAAAACTCTATTATTCTACTCACATACTCTTTATCTATCAAACGAAATGATAAAAAAACATTTTCTTACAAAGATTAATCTTTGGCTTTTTCTTAAACTAAGAGATTTTGAAAATAAACAATAGATTACATCTATTAGTAGTTCGTTAATTTCTTTGTTGTATTAATACAAGATAAGTAATAAAATTATTATCGCTATGTTTGAAAAGGAGGAAATAGGTTTCTATGAAGAAAAATAAAATTAGCCTCTTCTTAGTATCTGGATTAGTTTCCTTGGCAGCCTTAACAGCTTGTTCAGGCTCACCAATTGCTGAACCAACATACTCAAAAGAAGGTAACATCCTAACCTATACTGACTCGTCTGGAAATAAACTAAACTACACAGCAGAAGATTTATTTGGTAGTTATTTTGATCAAAGTAGCAGCATTTCAACTATGTTTGATAGTGTCTACAAATTGATCGTTCGTAACTATTTTAAATCCGAAGCAAAAGGAATCGCTAAATATAGCGATATCGAAAAAGACGCCAAAAACGATGTTGATGGTGTCAAGAATACAGCTCAAAAGAACGCTGATTCCAATAAAACGAGTTACGATGAAGAATGGCAAAAATTACTTGATAGTAATAGTGCCAAAGATGAAGCAGATTTACTCGAACACTTCATCTACACAAGAGAATTAAAAGAATTCGAGAGACAATTCTACGAAGAAGCTGGTGGACTATTTAATACAAAAACCGGTGTTGAATTCATGAGAGACGCTAAGAAAGCATCTGATAACTATGAAGGATATATCGAAAAGAAAGTTCCATACCACATTCGTCATGTCCTCGTTAAACTTGGAGGAACAAGTTCAGGTACAAGCTATTGGAACGACACCATTAACGCTGATGATGCTCGTAACCTTTATAGTGTTGCCTTCAAACTTGCTCGTGGAGAACTCTCCTTCGGTGAAATTGCTCAACAAGCAAAAGATTATTCCGATGGTTCAAGTGAAAAGTTCGGTGATTTAGGTATCATGGACAAAGATACAAGCTTTGTTAATGAATTCAAACTTGGTATCTATGCCTACGAAAACTTATATTCTACGAATAAGGCACTTGCTGAAAAGAGTGAAATCTCAATCGGAGCTGATAGAGAATATGAAGATATTTCTAGCTTAGGCTATGACATCAAATCAAATTATAATGATGCAGTTACCTATGTTAGAGATGCTGATCACCCACAAGATATGAAGGGTGATGATGCTGGACTTATCTCCACAATTCCACTCGGAGCATTTGAAGCTTTAAATACATGGGCTGACACCACAGCTAGTAGTGATACTGCTAGTGTTAACGGTGGAGACACTGCCTATTATCCAAGAAACGTAATCTTTAATAAGTATTTAAATAGACACTTTGTCTCATTTATTACTCCAAATAAGATCCTTTCTAATGTCGCTACAGCTGATACTTGGAAATCTGCAATTAGTAATGAAGCCACTATCGGTGATAGTGCTAAATATGACACTACCGAATATAAAGGCTTTAAGACAATTGGAGGAAAAGAAGTCTTATGCACCACGAGTGGTGATCCAATCTTAGTTGTCCGTGCTGGTAGCAGTGACTATCAAGGTATTCACTTTATCGTTATTGAAAGAAGTGCCCTTGAACAAACTAAGACTGGTCAAGCAAACATCAATGACTACTACAGCGTTAAATATAAAGGTCAATCTGGTTATATTTCCGATCAAACAACATATGTAAACTTCCTTAACCAACCAACTAAGGAACTTAAATTACGTGCTGAAGAAGTTGAAGGAAAGATCAAAGGATTTGATACAAACATCAATAAACTTATCTACCAACAATATGTCAGCAAACAAAAGATTAAATTTAATACATTTAAAATTGGAGAAACTGAATTTGATTTAGGTGCTGCAATTGATAATTGGATTAAAGTTAATAAAACAAAATCTGATTTTGATGCTAGTGTCTCTTGGGAAGATACCTGGGAAGGCTACATCAATTCACTCAATCAACAAAAAGCCGAAAGACGTAAACTAATCTCTGAAGTCTGCGCTATCGGATTTACAAAGACAAAAGCAGAAAAGACCGCTGGTGCTTCTGCACTATGGGATACTGAAGGAGGTGCTTGCTATGTTCCAAATGAAAAGTAAGAAATTCTTAACAGCTATCCTCGCTTTAAGCGCAGTTGGTATGCTCGCTGGTTGTGATGATGTTGTCGCTCTTCCAGCAAACTACGAAGAACCAATCCTCAAAAACGAAGATGATAGTAAACTTGATGTCTACAACAATATGATGGGTTTACTCTATGATTCAGTTGTCGGTAGCAAAAATGATACCGTCTTAAACGAATTCATCGACATCATCGCTAAAGACCAATATGGTGAATGGAGCGAAATCAACTCTATCTGTAAAGATAAAGACATCACCACTATTGATGCTGCTGCTGCAGATGCCTTCATCGCTAAACATGAAAAGATGTTTAAACGTGAAAGCGATGTTTCACTTGCAACTTCCACTGGTTCCACAGTTGAAGTAATTGCTAGACAAAGATTATTAAATCTTTACGACGCTATTTGGGAAAGAATCTACAATTCCTTATATAGCGAAGTAAGTTCTAGCACATACACAAAAGATGGTAAATTCTTAGAAATGAAATTTGCCTATGCTCACTTTGGTGAACTTTACAAAGTTAACCTTGAAAGAACAGATTGGAAATCTGGTTATGTAATTCCAGAACTTTCTAAAGAAGATAACGTCAAAGCTTTAATTAAGTTAGATGGAAATGATTACGATGATTACATCACCCGTAAAATTCTCCCAACCTTATTTAGAGATAAACTCGTTGAAGAATATCTTTATAATAACTACTACTCTACCCTAGGTAGAAGCTATGCCCGTAAGGTTAACACTATTAAGATTAGTGCACCAAGCGACAACAAAGACAAACAAGACTTACCATTCACAATCATGAAGTCATATGTTAACTCATATGTCTACACTGCAAGTGATGTCACTCTTGATGACTTAGCAAATGCTTGGAGAGGATTCCAAGGACTTAACGCTGATGGATCTATTAAAGATCTTGATGCTCAAGAAATTATCATCCTCATCAATGCTGGTTTAGGTGAAACAAAAACCACTACCTTACCAAGCGGTGCATCTTACACATATTATGTGAATACTGAACTTGGTACACTTCTTGATAAGTGGGATCTTGTTAAAGATATCACAGTTGATGGTGACCGCACACCAGATGGTGAAGAAGGTACAAACGGTAAAGTTAGTGCAGCCTTAAATCTCTTCACAGGTAATAATGCCTATCCAAAAAGTGTTGGCTTTGCTAAAGAACTCGCTACACTTTCCGCTAAAGACTACACCAATGATGGTTGGTATGTAAAAAACGGTGGATTAACTGATTTACCAGCTGATTCAATTCGTAATAGATTATTCAATATTAACGTTTCTAATAACGTTGATGATGAATCTATCACTAATGAAACTGGCCTTCCAAGCGAAGACTTCATCAATAGCTTTGATCAAACCAAACAATATGTCCGTAAGATCAACGGTAAATATTACCTAATCCCAGACAAGTTTGAAAAATCAAGCTTTGCAACAAACATGATCATTGTTAATGGTAGCGACTATTACATTGTAAGTGTTGAAGAAGCTCCATCTACTTCTAAGCTCAATTTAGACAGTGGATACGCTAAGATGGAATCACATAAGAATGAACCACTCTTCACTGAAAAAGTTGCATTCGAAATTGCAAAAGTTCTTGGAAATAAAGATTCCTACACTAATAGTGCATACGCTAGCTATATCAAGGAATACTCAATCGCATTCCACGATACATCTATCTATGACTACTTTAAGGAAAAATTCCCAGAATTATTCGAATAAGTAAATTTTAGGAGGGTCCATGCCCTCCTTTAATTTAAGGAGATAAACATATATGAAAAAAGAAGATTGCTTATTTTGTAAAATTGTTGAAGGAATTATCCCTTCAAGCAAAATCTATGAAGACGATGATGTCTTAGCCTTCTTAGATATATCTCAAACCACTAAAGGACACGCTCTAGTTATTCCTAAGAAACACTTCGATAACTTCTTAAGCGTTGATAAAGAAACAATGCATAAGGTTATGGATGTCGCTCAAAGAATTGGACAAGCTGATATTGCAGTCTTAGGAGCAAAGGGAGTAAATATCCTCACTAATGTGAATAAGGAAGCTGGCCAAAGCATTTATCACTTCCACGTTCACGTTATTCCTAGATATCTAGAAAAAGAAGGATTCCAAATCACAATGAAAGAAAATGACGCTAAAGATTTAAATCTTCCTGCCATTGCTGAACTTGTGAAAAAAGCATTATAAGCAAAAATAAAACCTCTCAATGCGGAGAATGCTCGCTATAATGAGAGGTTTTTTATTGATTAATTTTATTGATGAATTTTATTAGTAATTTAAGATTAGTCTTTTTATAAAGTTTTGCTAATCGTGTTAATAGTTTAAAGTCACAAGTCAAAAATTCATCTTCATAAATTCTTTTGTCGTCAAAAAGTAATACTCTTAACTGTTTCACACTATGAACGACAGGCCACTTACTTAACGAGTCACAAATAGCTTTCTCTTTAGTAGCAATCCTGCAACTATATTCACCTTCGCTTAAAAGTGTTAGTCCTTCTGAGAAGGCATTCACTGGAATATCGCTATATTCAAATCTACCAAACTCGTTAACAAATGTTTTATTTTTCCTAACCATTAATGAAGCAGACGTAATCGAGTAAACTCTTTCAGGAATAAGTCCATAATATGAAAGCGCCCATTCGAAGCTTAAATATGATGGCGATAATATAACTGACGCAAGTAAATATGGACTAATATTTCTATCAGTCGCGTATATTCCTCTAGTTAATCTAATAATATTTCCTTTTTGCGATTCACGCTTGATTTTATCAAGAGGATTGGAATAATTAGAATATTTTAACTTTAATGCCTCTGTGGATATTATCATATTTGCTCCTCTAAATACAATTATATTGGATTTCGTGGAGAAAACAAGAGTTTTTCATACCTATATCGAAAACAAAACAAAAACGGCGATTTAACTCGCCGCTTTATATTTTCCCATAAAATTCCTTTACGCGCCTATATACGCGTATTTAATAGGAATAATATGACTATTTATTTCTATCTTTAGGTTTATAGAAGCAAATATTATCCATTGCCCAGATTTTTTGACTAAATTCGCCTGGTTTAGTTTCCCCTAAGGCTTTATTAAGCACCATCATACGTGAATCAAGTAGGTCAATCATTGATAGAAGCATCGCTTCTCTTGTGCTTGGAAGAACTGGGGAACCAAATTCATGAGTGCCGTGATGAGAAAGAATCATGTGTTCAAGAAGTAATGGGACTTCACTTTTAATATTAAGTGGATCAACAATCTTCTTAAATTCAGCGTACATAATTGAAATATGTCCAGCGAGTTTACCTTCAACTGTGACTGAAGGCGTTAGTGGTTTTTCATATTCAACTGTTTTACCGATATCATGAATTAAACAACCACAAATAAGAATATCTCTATCGACTTGAGGATATAGTTTAGCGACTGCTTCAGCAAGATCTGCCATCGCAAGAGAATGATGAAGAATTCCACTGCCGAATTCATGGTGGACTCTAACCGCTGCTGGATAGGTTATATATTTATCATAGAAATGACCAATAACTTTGTTAGCGATTAATTTAACATCTGGATCTTTAAATGAATTTAAATAATGATCAAGTTTAGCTTTAAGTTCATCTAAAGGAATTGGAGATACTTTTTGGAAATTAGAATAATCAATTAAAGCTGGGTCAGCTTCACTTGCAGCGTTAATCTTAAATTGAAGAGCGTTTTTATATTGGTTGACCATTCCATCTACATTGATAACTTTGCCAACTGTAAAAAGTGCGAGATCTTCATCTGTCGCATCCCATTTTTTAGCTTCAATAGAACCTGATTTATCTTGTAAAGTTACATTTAGATAAGATAGTCCTTTATCAGTAACACCTTTAACCACTCCACTGATGAGGAGTTGACCAATGATACGGTCACCATCACTAAAGTCTTTTACCCATTTCATAAATTATTCTCCTTTAAGTTTAAGAATATCGTTATAGCGATATCCTTTTCCCAGTAAATAGTTTATCACTTTTGTTTCTAACTCTTTAGATTTATATTTACGAGAATATCTTTCTTTTACTTTCTTATATTCTTTTTTAAGTATTTCTAATTCTTCTTTAGGACTATTTGGTTTAACTTCCTCTACTATCTTACTAGCAATATCAAAAGAATAACCATATCTAATTAGAGCATCATAAATATGTTTCTTTTTAGTGCTATAAGCTTGCTTAGAATATTTCTTTTCAAGTTTAATTAATAACTCATTAGCCTTCTTAATTTCATCAGAATATCTAAATTCTAATGAATTAACTTTCTCAAGAGATATTCCTTTATTAATTAAATCTTCTTTAATTCTATTTTCTCCATAAAGCTTATAGGAGGCGTAATCTAAATAATTATTAATAACGCTTTCTTCGGAAATTAAAGAATATTTATTTAGTTCATTAATAATGAAATCAATTTGCTTTTTCTTCGCGCCTTTTTTAGTTAGTTTATCTCTAATTTGTTTTTCACTTTGTTCACTTTTAGAAGCGCTTGTAAAAGCGTATTGATAAAATTTATCAAGTTCATTTCTTTCTTTGATTTTTTTAAGTTCTTTATCACTTATTTCTTTATTAGGATAAAGTTTAAATTCACTATAGGTGTTCCCACTTATATCCATTTTACTTCCATCATAAAAGCGTAGGACTACTTTAGATTTACCTACATTAACGGATTGAACTATTTTACCAGCGGGATTTGAGGACATGTTTATAGGCTTTAATTATTTTGTTATAGAATGTTTCAATAGAATATTGATCGATACCTTTAATGGCGTTATTTAGCATCTCATCATCTTTATTAATGAATAATTCATAAACTTGATAGAGTTTCTTTGAGAATTCATTTTCATTTTCAAAGAAATATCCACTTACTCCATCTTGAATAACATCAAGGAGGTTATGGTCATAACGCGCCATAACGTATAGATGTGCCGCCATTGCTTCCATATATGTTAATCCTTGAGTTTCACTTAAAGAGGCACTAACAAAGGCATCACCAAGTTGATAATAGTTTTGAACTTCATCAGGTGAACATGGACCGGTGAAGACTACCTTATCAGCAATATCAAGTTCTTTAACAAGAGCTTTAAGTTCATCTTCTCCTGGACCTTTACCTACTATTACCATCTTGGCATTAATACTTGGATAATCTTTTAAGAATGTAGCGAAGCACTTAATTGAAAAATCAATGCTCTTTTCTTTAGCGATTCTCCCTAATGATAATAAAGTAAATGTTTCAGAATTAATCCCAAACTTTTCTCTAAGTTCTTCTTTAATACCTTTTTTAATATTACTAGGATAGAATTTTTCAAAGTCCACGCCAGTAGGAATAACGTTTGCAAAGACATCCACTCCAATTTGTCTCATGTAGTCTTTAGTCTTACTTGATGGAGTGATAAATTCATCAGAGTTATTAATAACTCCTCTAAAGAAAGTTCTCATTAGTCCTTTAGCGAATCTATCAAAATGTCCTTTTGTGACATAATATGTATAGTCTTCATACATTGTGTGATAAGTATATACGACTGGAATTTGAAGGTTTCTCGCTGCAATTCTACCAAATATTCCAATACTTGCTTCAGTTTGAATATGGCATAAATCAGGGTCAAAACGTCTAATAGCTTTCATAGCTTTACGATTAAAGATGCTCGCAAGGCGGTAATTATACATTCTTTTTAGCGTTACGCCAGAAATACGAATAATATCTTTTTCAACAATAAGCTTATTAGAAAATGGATTAGTGGTAATAACTAAAACTTCATGGCCATGTTTCACCAAGATGTCTCTTAATGATTTACATGAGGTGGCCACACCATTGATTTCTGGGAAATATGTATCAGTGAATAATGCTATCTTCATTGTTACACTCCTGTGGAGAAATCATCCCAATCATCTTCTGGATTAGTGTTCTTCCTAGTTACTTTTTTAGTTACATTTTTAGGTTTCTTATTTTGTGGTTTTGCTTTCGTTACTGGTTTATAACTAGCTTCATCATAATCATCATTACGTTTATGTTTCTTTCCGTTTTTATTCCAGTTACGAAGTCTTTCTTGGATTTCTTTTCTATTTAAGGAAGCAGTTTCAAACATTGTATCTGCACTGATCTTACGAGTTTCATATGTTTCAAGCTGAATAGTAACGTAAGCTTTCTTATTCGCGTGTTCAGCAGTTTTATCAGGTGTAACGTGATAGCTAGCTGCAACAATACCTGAAACAAATAAGACGAGGTGGAAGGTTGTAAATCTCCAGATAATCTGAGCAGCAGTAGTAACTTGTTGAGAAACAAAGTAGTTACTAAAGATAGTGTTAAAGAAATATTCACTAACACCAGCAGCGCCTGGAATTGGTACAAGTCCTGCTACCATTTGATGATAGCTTGATAAAAAGACAGCATCCCAGAATGATTGGATAGAAATACTACCTGTAGACATAAGTGGTCCATCTACACCAATAACTAATGAACCATCTAGATTAGTGAGATATCCATATCCATCTAGAGCAATACCTGCAAAATAAGGGATTGAGAATCTAATGATAAGGACTAAAGAAAAACAGATGAAAACAACAATTGTAACTGCGAAGTTAGAAAGTAAACGTCTTAACTCAATTTTGAAGTTTTCAACTTGAATGCGAAGAGATTCTCTTTTTTCTTCAGGATTACGGATAATTCTAAGTTTAGCGAATAAGTTAATTCCATAATGCATAATGAAGTTATGGAACTTATGGGAATAACTCATTGCGATAAGTCCAACGATAACTAAGACATTAAGAGCAAAACCAATTAATGTAAATGGAATAGCAGGCACTGAGAGTTTAAATGCTCCAGCATCAATTGAGAAATTACCAATTGACATAACTAGGTCCCATTTAAAGACAATACCAACAATGCCAATAATAATTAAGGCTGATTGATAAATGATAAAAGACATGATCATGATGGAGGCAGCACTTGATACTTCCACACCTTGTTTTTTCATGGTGTAGATTTGCATTGCTTGTCCACCACTAGCGCCTGGAGTAATTGCACTATAGAATGCACCTACCATTGAAGTAGCCATACCTCTATGCCAATGGTATCTTCTTGTGTATAAGCGCGCGAACATAAAAATAATGAAGCCTTCTAAGAAGTATGAAATCGCTACTAAACCTACAGAAAGTAGGAGGTAGCGATAATCACTTCTACGAAGAGCAGCAATAACACCATCAAAGTCTTGATAAAGTGAAAGGAATAAAGCTATTCCTGTAGCGATCAAAATGATAGAAAAATAAAGAAGAAACTTTAAAGCTGGATGTTTCTTTTTTTCAACAGGTTCATCCTCTTTTAAAGTCGATATATCTTTAAGAGTATCTTTGTTATCGTTAATGTTTCCTTTATCTACCATATCTTGTTAGTTACGCTAGTAATTCTAGCACATATAAATACAAAAGAAATTATTAAAGAAATAAAACACTCATCAAATTAAGTGATATTTATTAAAAAATAATTTTTTATCGAAAAGATACTACCACGCAGTGCTAGGTATTACAACGGCGTGATATGACTCTTTATATCTAACATTATTAATGTAAACTTCAGTTCTTTCAGCATCAAAATTAAATAGATAAAGCGTTATTGAAATAGTGGCTTTAAATGTAATTTGATATCTAAACTTCTTGGTATTAGCATCATATGAAACTTCCATTTTTTCATAAATTCTATTGTTGGCGTTTGTGGAATCATATCGGTAAAATACGTCATGATTTTTAATGATGCTTGTTGTGTCATTGACAACATTAACTTCTTCATTATCTATTGTTGTTGTGCCTGATGAATATGTTGCACTTCTATATCCAACATAAGAAAGTGTAGCAATATCACCTTCAATGTGATTAATTTTGAGATTAATTGTTGTTGCATTCAAATTTGCACTTGGTGTAGAAATTGCTAATACAAATGTCGAAATACTATTAAAGGAAACATTTGATGATGGTAACACTTTTGCCCCGTTTGTGTCATAACAAGAAATAATATTTCCAGAACTATTAAGCGCTGCATACGATAAATTAAGAATGTTATTCTTATTAAGGCTTAAAGTATAATCATAGGTGTTCGCTGAAGCTGAATCGTTTGCGCACTGAATTCTTTCATCACTAAATCCAATCGACGATTCCCATCCAACCTTATTAGAATCGGCTCCTTTTACAAACACAGGAGCGCTTGCTGAAGTGCAGGAGAAATGTAATGTTCCAAAATCAGATGAGCCTTGATTAGGAATAAAGAAGACGATTGAATTACCAACATATTTGGTTTGATAAAATTTTGCATTTATACCATCGTTAGAATTATCAGCGTGCCATTTGCTAACTGCTTTAGTATTAGCGAGGTTGCTAGTTAAAGAAATACTAGAAGCAGTAAAAGACGCATTGCCGACAACATCAATTCTATTGTAATTATATTTATTATCTAACTCTGAAATGGCATCAGCAATATACTCTGGATCGTTTGACACAGAAACCAATTTATAGAGTTGTATTGGCTGTTGTCCAGAACCATAATATCTAAAACGATTATTATTTACAGCATTGTTATATCTTAAAACTGGGCCAGCAGATCCAGTAATTACTGCATCACTGCCATCAAACGAAATAGTATTTGTATACTGATTAGATGTGCTAGTATTCAATCCATTACTATTAGTAGTTCTACCAATATAATATCCACTAGCTGATTTTAATGTTGAATTTGTAGGATTATATGTAAACTTAGCAGACTCAGTTGTAGAGTCATAAGGAATTCTATTAGCGTTGATTGAGACACTTATATTATTATCTGCAACATCCAATGTATCGAGCCCACCATTAAACGCAACACTTGCGCTTTCACAAACGATTAAATAATCACCGCCTGTAGCATCAACAACATTGGTTATTTTTTCCCAATACGATTCACTTAATGGTGCAACTGTTATTACGGAATTTGCAAAGTCCCATGTAATTCGACTTCTCTCAAATTCTAATTCTTGGTAATCGTGTAAATCTGAATGATCATTATCATAATATGCAACATAGGCTGTTTTTGTTGGTTCACCACCACTTGATGTTGTTACAGATAATTCGCCACATTCAGCAGTAATTAATGTTCCGCTTGTTTGATAGTATTTGTACAAACAAATTGGTTGTTGTCCATTTTCATAACACGCAAATAATGGACTTCCGTTATTATAATTAAAACGCATCAAATCATGAGTATAATCTTCTTGCGACGTTAAAACAGCGTTATAAGGACTTTCCTCATTAATGCTAATTGTCCAATATGATTCCGATGTTTTTGTTCTTAAATAGTTTTTGGAGCTAGAAGCTGCGTAAAGATAACCGCCTTCACCATCATTATAATTTGGATCATATAAAGAATATAGTAGTCCACCTTCACCATCATCACTTATAGAAATTGTTAGTTTTACAGCGCCAGAAACACTATTAAGTGTTGTTCCGCTTTTTAATGTCGTTACCACTGCACCTCTATTGTTTGTTTGCTGGGTGGTAGACATAAGGTAATAATCATTTGTAACAGATCCACTAAGTGCTGGATATCCGATTCCAACCTTCATATTGTTTGTAATTTGCGAAACATCAGTAATTAGTTGGAATTCTTCACTAGCAGTAGTTGAAGTTTCAGTTCTATTTGATGTGCCATTAAAAGCAAAAGTTGTCGCTTCATTTCCAGCAACTGGTCTAACAATACTAACCGTTGATTCCCCGCCTTGGAACGCAAATGTAGCATTTGCACTATTATATCTGCCAATCCAAGTAATAGCAGAATCGACTGAATCGATCGAGAACGATCCAGTATTGCCAGTGCCTTCCAAAGAACTTACATCAGTAGCAGAACCAACATTAAATACATTACTATCCGTAATATAGATATACTTATCAGCATCAGGGACATAAATATAATATCTTCCACTAGAACCAACTGAAGCAAAACTATCAACACCCAAATCAGAAGTTGTTAATGACGTTTTAAAACAGAACCAATAATTTTTGTTTGATATTGTAGGGACGGTAGTATTGGATTTTAAGGACGATGTTGAAGCATCATAGTATACATAATATGTTTGACCACTAAACGAATACGAAAGATTGAAAACATTAAATGTCTTAGTGACAGTCTGATCGCCAGATGTGATGACATAATATTGCCATTTGTTAGTCGTGGAATTGAAATACATGTATGTACCAGGGTCACTCACATCAGCAATATCAACTCCATCAGCGATAACTGTAGTAGTTGCCAAAACATCTTGATGACTATTTCCATAGCTCAAATCAAAAGAGGTATCCATTCCTTGATGACCAATTGTGGATAATGAGTAATTATAAGATGCACCGCTTGAGGTTCCTTGCAAATCGTAATTCGAACCATTCTTTGAAAAAGCAGATGAAAACGCGGTTGAAGATAATTGACCAGCATATTCCGTATTTCTGGCAGCCGCTGCTTTAGCGGAAAAGTTTGAATAATTTGAATTCATGTAACTATGGACTGTACCTGGATTAATTTGATACTCATCAACTTCAGTATTTGTTAAAGGTGTTGAAGAAGTATCACATGTACCAAATAAACCATACAGGCTTTTCCCGGCAACACCTGGAATTGAAGAATTTGTTATCTCGCAATTATTTACAAATGCGCGATGGAACGAAATTTCATCGCAGATATGGCCAGCGAGATACCCAACATTATACCTATTATCAGTGTGCGAATGATATGTATCACTACTTATTGGCAGATGAGTATCAATACTAACGTTATCAAAATACACATTATTAATTGTTGCAGAAGCAGATACATAACCAAATATTCCAATATCGCTGAGCCCATTACCATCAATATGAATATTGGAGATGGTGTTATTGCAGCCGTTAACATGTGATTTAAATGGATATTGTGAGTTACCAATAGGCATCAAAGCCTGATTTCCGTTCTGGCCATTGTAATAATCCATATTAAGAGTATGGACATATGAGTTAGAAATGATTTTTCCATCTGAATCATAATCATAAAATAAGAAATCAGTATTTCCTGAGTTATTTAAATTTTTCTTTCCAAATTGGAAATAGACCTCATTATTGCCAAAATAGTTTCTATTTTGCAAATATGACATATGATAGAAGTGAATTGGACGTGTAATAACATATGGGTCATTTTGTGCGCCTGATCCACTATCAAAATACGATGTTAAAATACCACTTGTTGGTGTATTTAAAGGTGGGTCGATTTCCATAATTGTTGAAAACCATGAAACAGTAGAGACGATTACACCAGCAAAAAGAAGCAATGTTGTGCTTATAAGTATTTTAGGAACGAAACTTTTCTTTAAAAACTTAAACATTTTCTTCCTTTCTATGCATGTGTAATAGCCACTGATTTTACGTAAATACTATTAGTTGTACAAGTAACCGTAATTTTAACAACACCAGTTTGAGCTGGGCTAAAATCGAATGTTAATGTTCTATCAGATGTTCCGCCAGTCTTTGTAACATCTTGACTACTAACAGAATTACTACCAATCTTGATAGAGATACTACCGGCACCTTTTGATGAATTTGTTGAGTATGTGACCACAACTTTTGTAACAGATGTAAACGAAGACTTGGTAGTTGCATTAGCACCGGAAAATCCTGTTGTGACTTGAATACCTTGACCAGCAGTTAATTGGTTACCATTTTTTCCACTAGTCCAAGAGTTTGTACTATCAGCCCATGACTTACTAGTGAATGTATATGTTGATGTTGTAGATGGTTTATTTTCCCAAACAGCGTTCACAGTAATGTTACTTGTAACAGTCACGCCATATCCAACATTTCTTTCAGTACTATTAATACTCCAGCACTTGAATTGTTTGCCACTTGGAGCAGTAAAACCAGCCGTTCCAACAGCAACTAAGTTATGTGTAGAACCAGATTGAATATTTGAAACAACATAATCATTTCCAGTTCCGCCATTGGCTTTATAAGTGACTGAATAATACACAACAGAGGCAGTAACAGTAACTGTACATTCTCCATATGCTCCACCACCATCATTGGCAGTTGCGCGGATTTTTGCTGTACCTGCAGCTGTACCAGTTACAACTCCAGAACTATTTACAGTCGCATAGGATGCACCACTATAAACAGACCAAGTATAAGTCTTATTATCGGCATTCGCAGGTGCGATAGCTGTTACTGTAAGCGTAGTTGTAGAACCAACAGAAATTGTGGCAGTTGTTGCACTCAAGGTAATCGAAGAAACTTTTACAGAATTTACAACTAAGCCAGTAATTGTTTTTGAAGCGTTCCTAGTAACTCCATTAAGTGTATAAGAAGCATTAACAACCACAGATGTTGTACCTGTGGTTAACGGATTTGTGGCTGGTGTCAAAGTAGCACTTGCTGTAACGTCTTCAGTACTACCATCACTATAAGTAGCGGTGACAACCAAACCAGCAGTATTTAATGATGCACCATTGTTATAAGTTTTATAAGTGCAATCGCCAGTCAAAGTAATGTGATCTAAAATCTTTTTATTATAAGTTACTGACAAACCATCAATTCTCCAATCGCCAGAAGAACCTAATGTGCTTTTGAATACAAGAGCAAAATAGCCAGTATATGCTTGATTAAATACAAATGTATAATCAGTTGAAGCCGAAGACATTGTTCCTCCTTGTGAGAAAGAACCACTAGCTAAGCTAAGCAAACTATATGTTGTTCCATCAGATGAATATAAAGCATAAACAATTGTACTGGTACTGCTCTTGCCTCCAGTATGTGTGAATGAAATATTCCTGATTTTATTAAGTTTTGAAGTAGAAGCAAATGCTGTTGCTGCATCAGTTGTAGTAATAGGACTAACGGCATATTGTGGGTATGAGGATAAGTTGCAACTGCTATAGTGATTCGCATTAGTTCCAATTGAACTGTTGTTACCACCAAAAGTTACTAACCAATCTCTTTCTTCTGCACCAGATCCATTATAGTCTTTTGATACTGTGTTTTCATGAGAAGCATATGTAGAACCACTAACAATTTCTCCAGCGCCAATTACAAAGCTATCTGCAGGAGATTGTGTGATGGTAATACTACAAGTAACATTTGATACACCATTAGATGAAAATGTTAATGTCACTGTTCCATGTGTAACTGCAGTGACTTTAACCGTTGTTGTGGTTGTAGTTTTATCGGATTTAGAATAAGAAATTGATGTCGTCGAGAGAGAAACATCTCCTGTATCAGCAGTTGATTCTGCTATTGATACATCTTGGTTATGTGTAACGGTAATATCGAAAGTGGAACCTTCAGCCAATGTTTTTGTAGTTGGATTTATAGATAAGGCGCGAGCGCGAACATAAATGTTGAAAGATGTAGTTTTATTTACACCATCAAGTTCATAACTCACTGTAACACTTTTTGTCCCACTCGAAGACATATCAGGTGTTGAAATTGATGTTGGTGTAATATCAGGAACTTCTCTGCCAGAAGCAAATACCGCTTTTACTTTTAAACCATTAGAAGAGAAAGTGTCGCCAACATAGTAATAAATGTTAGTAGGTAGTGAAGTAACAGAGATAGAACTCAAATCATCTTTACTAACTGAGATGGTATAATGAGGTCTATTTGCATCGGCGATTGTGACGCCACCTTCGCTATAGTTTATATAAACTTCTTTGTCTACTTCGGTTGCGGTAAATGTAGTTGAACCAGTTTTTCCATCAGGAACTAATGTTGTAGGATTGGTGCTTGAAGTAAAAGTACAAGATCCAGTAACATTTGCGGTTGAACCGTTGGTGTATGTTGCTGTAACAACTAAACCAGGAACACTAAATTTTTCACCAATGAAAAATGCTGTTTTAGAAGCTGGTGTTGTAACTGCAATACTACTTAAAACCGGCATTTCCGCAACGTTTTCAGTATATCTAAATAAATCTGTTTGTTCGCCAGTTCCATTGTAGTAATAAAACTTATTCGAACTAGAATAATATCTCATTCTCATGTTATAAGAACCGCTATTACCATAAGCATTGACATTTGCATGATTGTTTGCAAAACCAATAGTGTGATAATATCCGGATGTCAAAGTTGAATTGGTGGCTATACCATTACTAGCGGTGTTGTTGCCAATGTACTGACCGTTTTTAGATTTGAAAGTATTGTTAGTTTTAACAAAATCAAATGAGTTTTCATCAATTGTGTCAGTAGAATCGATGGACTTTGGTTCGTTGCCAGGATTTGTATTGATTGATACATCCTGAGCGTTATTATCAACATATATTCCTGAAGCAGTGGCTGCAGCCTTATTAGAAGTAGCCAAACTGCCTTTTAAAATCTTGCCTTCGCCAGTTGATGAATTTGTTTCATAAGAATGCAAATATTGGCCGTTTGATAAAGCAGCCAATGATTCGACTTTAATATACTTTCCAGTAGCAAGTGAAGTTTGTGAAACTTTTTGTTTTTTGGAAAATGTTATTTTCGAAATGTCACCATTTAGTGAATACTTAGTTGCACCTTCACTTTGATTTGTTCTTATGTATTCATTAACCAATGTATCATGGTAAGAACATTCTAAGTACATCACAACCTTACTAATTTCAAATCCATCTGGTAAATCAGGGACTAAAGAAATTGTTCTTTTAGCCTCTTCATCACCTCTATTAACAATTGCACTACCATCATCTGCATAACGAATTGGCACAAATGTTGTTGGAGTATTTCTGCTTGCGAAATATGCGCTTGCAGTTGAATAAATAGAAGCATCGCTTGATTCATCAATAGAGTTATGAGAACTAGTATTAAGTGTATATGAATTATTGCCAACTTCTTTAAAAGCGTAAACTGTTGATTTTAACTGAATAACATTGGAAGTGACTTTTCCTATTTTTCCACCATTCAAAAATGAAGAAGATAATCTCGTAATATCAATTGAAAAACTATAATTGCTGGTTGACAAAGCAGGAACTGTAACTTCTGCACGAATAATTACATTTGCGTAAACATTCTTTTCGGTAATGTAACTATCGTAATCAGGAAGAGTAAATTCGGATGGGTTTGTATAGCCAACACCAGCTTTGATATTGTCATTGTATTTATATATTTTGTATTCAAGTTTGTCAGATGGTTCTTCACATGCAACAGTTAGACTTTCAGCGGCGACTTTTGTATTTTGTTGAAACCATGCATATGTAGCAATTGCAGCAGCGGACAAAGATATAGCGACGTTACCAATCGCTGCTGTGATGATAAGAATCTTTTTTTGAAGATAATTCATCTTGCTACCTTTCTAGCTAGAAATTAAAACCAGCTGCCTATTTGTTAACCTTTGGCAGCTGGCTATCTTTTTTAAGACCCTATAGTTTTGCGTCGCCACATCGCTGTGGGTTTGCTCTTATCAAGTTCAAATATATTTTATATATTGAACAAGCATTTTTCAACAATTATGTGCCTACGCGTGATAGAAAGTGATTTTATAAATAACAAAGTTATTTATAGAAACTAAAGATTTTTAGCAAAAATAAAAGGTGGATTATGTGATTTTTACCCACCTTTTTAAGTTAGAAATTTTAGTTATCAAGGTTATCTTTATCCTTCATATTTCTAAGTCTAACAGCCTCGAATAATTCCTCTTCTTTCATAGCTTTGAAGAAGTAATTTCCTTGGACATTACAGTCGTGTCCTTCGTAGTTAATGGCCTCACTTACGCGTCTATTTTCCACTCCAACGAAGGTGATCTTCATTTGGTTTTTACTTGCTTCATCCCAGAAGGAAATTAGCTTCTCATAGACACTGTTTTCAGTGATTTTAGAAACGAGATTATAAGGGATTTTAATCTCTTTAAATCCGGCTTCACTTGCCTCTTTAACTGAGAAGGCTTCACCAGTAAAGTAGTCAGAGATTAATACCGCGCCTGCATCAGCGATTTTCTTCGATAATTCCTTATATTCACTTAAGTGTTTTTTAACGTCTTTTTCAAAGATTTCAAAGCCAATAAAGGTCTTTGGAAGCTGATGTTTTTTGACTAGTTCACTTAATCTATCAATAAAGCCATCACTACTAATGAAGTCATAATCTACATTAAGCGATAATCTAGCTAGTCCAGCCGACATAAAGAATGTATAGCCATACTTAGTAAGTAAGTCATCTAAATATGTCAATAAGCCTTCGCAGACAACTTTACCATTACCGGTTTCTTCAGCGATTCTAATAGCCTCACCAATATTGATTGGTTTACCGATTTCATTGTCGTTAACACGTAATAATAATTCCGCGCCATAAATAAGACGAGTGTTATTAGATAACATTGGCTGGAAGTGCATATCGTACGATTTTTCATTAAATGATTTAAGGAGTTGTTCAAGTAGATATCCATCCTTAGACGCACTTCGTTTATAACCACTATCAATGAATATAATCTCATTATCCGATTCATCTTTATAGTTAAGAAGTGAGTCATCTAAAGATTTAAATAAATCTTTAAGATTGTCATTATCACTATAAGATTTATCGTAATATAGAAGTGATAACTTAGTGTCTTCTTTTGTTAAAGAATTAGTTAATGAATATATATCTTCACAAAGTGAAGTGATATAGTCTCTACTTGATCCATTAAGCACGATAGCAAGGGTAGAATAATCATATTCATAAATATCATTAATCATTACGTATTTAGAAAGTACTTCACTCACAAGTGATTTAATTAATTCAGTTAGACCATTATTACCAAACTTGTTAGCAATCTCAGAAGCGTTCTTAATTCTAAATAGGAGAATATCTCCACTTTGTTTAGCGATTAGTTTATTTTCTATTGCTTTAGAAAGTGAGGAGAATGACGCTAATAAGGTTTCGTCATTAATTAATGAGTCACCTTCTTCTTTAGATGTTTCTTTAAGCACTATATGAGCGGTTGGATCATTCTTATTTTGTAAAATAGGATATGATTCATATTTCTTATTAGAAATATTCATAATAGAATGCTTGCCACTCTTAAGCGGACAATTCTTACATGGCTTTTCTAAGCCATAAATCGCCTTATAGCACGGTAAAGATGCATCAAGCTTACCAATAGAGCGTTTCAAAGATTCAGAGGCCATAATAAGCTCATAAGACTCCTTATTAACGGAATATAGTTTAATTCCACTTATCTTTAAAACTTCTTTTAGCCTACGGTTAGATATATCTACACTCTTACGGGCACCTATTTCTTTTAAGATGCCTGAAAGAACGTGACAGGACGTAATAAGCGATTCTTTCATATAAGCATCGAAATTAAGATCTCTTTGCCTATTAACAAAATAGATTACCCCTATCGGTTTATCGTCTCTAGTTAGGATATAGAATAATCCTGACTTTATACGATATTCATCAATATATTTAGCGACTTCAATATTGATGTGTCTTCTATTTGAAAAATAGTAAGAATGGTCATTATCTTGAATCTTCATTAAGATATCGATGAATTTAGAATTAACTTTTGAATTCTCTTTAAAGATAATCGCCTCTTCACTTGAATAGGCATATCTAGATATATAGATTTCATTTTCTTCGTCATAGTCAATATATCCTGCTGAAGAGAATCCATAATAATTTGAAATGTTTGAGATAGAGGTCTCAATCTTTTTCATATTCTTTTCAAATTGTTTTGGATCTGGATCAATTGATGATACGTCTTCAATAAGTTTAGTAGTGTTATTAATATTCATTGAAGAGAAAAGAAGTTTATTATTAGGTTCAAATGGTCTTTCTGGAAGATAGAAATTAAGAATCTTCTTTTCTTTCTTAGCTTTTTCTAAATCCTTACGCATATTATCAATTGATGAATATGGATAGACTACGACTGAAACATTCGCAAGGACGAGCTCTTTAGATTGAGGAGTCCTATTAAGTAAGGAGATATTCTTAATTAAATATTCAAGCTCTTCTTTAAGTTGATTAAGTGAATCAAAGGCTGGAATATAAAGAATATATCCTTGGTGATTATCTTTAGATGCAATAAGGATATTTTCATATCCTAAAGTCATCTTAAGAGTCTTAAGGATATTATTTTCATCTTTAGATGAAATCACTCCATCTCCTAAATCATAAGAAATATCTATTAAAGCATTCTTATATGATTCACTAGAGATAATTAAATTATTTAGATTACTTAAAAGTGATTCTTCTTTAACAAAGATATGATTTTTATCTACATAATCAAGTTCAATGTCTTTATGCATGAGACCTTGAGAGATAATTGTTCTACCATCAACGTTTTTAGCGATTTCTTTAAATGTTGAATTTAAGTCTTTAAGTTCTTCGAAGTTATCTTCTTTATAATATTCAAAGTTCTTATCGAAGTTTGAAAGTGATTCAATATTTCTTTTAAAGACTTCAATACCTTGCTTATAAAATAAGAAATAAAGTTTATTGATAAATAGAATCGCAAGCGTGACAAAAACAATTGCAGAGACTGCTAAAATAGCAGAAAGAATAATGTGGACAACAAGTAAATCTGGGAACAAACCTACAAGCACTACTATTGCAATTGATAAAAGTAAAATAAGAGCAACAATGCTACCAAGCAAGATAGCGATTCGTTTTGAATATTCCTTTAAGGAGATAATTTTATTGTTTTTATTTTTTGCCATAATCTACTCCTTAATGTGAACAACATCTGTACGAGATATTTCACCGATAAATGTTGAAATAGCTTTACCAATCGAAGCATATTCATTTAAGACTGATAAATAATCTTCAAGTGAAGTATATAGTCCAGCTTTAGCTTCAACGACTTTAACGGAAATAAATGGAACATTTGTGAGATAAGACGCTAAAGCTAGTCCAGCAGTTTCTCCATCAAGCACGATTGATTTATTAAGTGAAAGAATATATTCATCTTTAAGTATTTCCCCAACTGATTCTTTATTTTGTCTAAAGAAGCTAGAAGAGATAAATGTCGCATTATAAAACTTATAATCTACAACCTTCTCTAAAGAAGCATACATATTTTGAAGAATATTTGGTGATATTGGTAAAGCACGAGGATAATTTGGAATCTGACCAAGTGTTGTGCCTTTTACCGCAGCGATTTGATCAACGTCACCAAAGACAACCGATTCACTTAAAGCAATATCACCAATATTTAAATCTGGAGATATGGCTTCGCATCTACCGACGTTAATGATAAGTGACACTAAATAATTATCAATTAAATAAGTAGCAATCAAAGAGGAAACAAAAGAAGTATAGACATCTTGAAGAACCATGACATCTTGAGAAGCGATCTTTCCGATTAAAACATGATATCTATTTAATATCGTTTCTTCTTTGACGTTCTTAAGTAGATTTTCATAATAAAGAACATCATCGTGATTTGAACCAACAATTAAAATCATTTATTGTTCTCCTCCTCTTTTTTCGAATTGATTATTATTTAAGAAATCTAAATATTCATTTAGTGGCATAGGTTCAGCGTAATAATATCCTTGGATAACATCGCAGTTCATCTTTTCAAGGATAGTTATCTTTTCTTTGCTATCCACACCTTCAGCGATAACTTCTAGATCATTTGTCTTACATAAAGCAATTAAGAATTTAACGATATCTTTAGTTTTAGAATCACTATTCACTCCATCGATAAGCGACTTATCAATCTTAATCGCATCAAATGGAAGTGAATTTAGTTGAGCGATATTTGAAAATCCACTACCAAAGTCATCCATAAGAATGCGATATCCTTTTGAGCGAAGTCTATTTAGTATAGAAGTTGCCATAAACGTATTCGCCTGGGTTGTGGTTTCAGTAATTTCAATTTCGATTAACTCAGGTGCTATTGCGCTTCGATCAATAATTTCAGTAAGTTCTTTTAAGAACGCTGTGGAATAGAATTCATATAAAGAGAAATTAACGGAAACGGGAAGAAGTTCTCTACCATTTCTTTTCACTCCTTCAAGATCTTTGATAACTTGTTTTAAAACATATGTATCAAGTTCGTGAATTAGTCCACCTTGCTCCATCTTCTTAAGGAACTTAATAGGTGATAGAAGTCCATATTTCTTTGAATTCCATCTAACAAGAGCTTCACCACCAACGAATTTCTTTTTCTTTAAATTAAATTTAGGTTGATAATAGACCACAAATTCTCCATTATGAAGAGCTTCAGAAAGTTCAACAATATCATCTGTAGTAGCTTCAATTCTTGAATCATCTTTATAGAAGGTGAGCTCTTCAAAGTTTCTTTCATCCATATTACGCGCATACATCGCGTTATCTACGCCGACGATAAGACTGATGGTATTAGAAACTTCGGCAACACCAAAATGAGGTTGGACAAATACTCTAAGTTCATGAGTGTCCACAATAGAATATATGCCTTTACGAACCAGCTCTATAAGAGCGTGTGTATCTTCTAAGTTCATAAAGGAATATATGATAAAGACATTGCGGTAATAGCAATAAGCATATGAATTCTTATTGATTGTTTTAGATTCGCTAAGTTCATTTCTAATGTAGTCAGAAATATATCCATTAAGTTCACGAGTGGACTGCGATAACTGTGTTACTCCAATAATATTCGTAGATGTGAAAGCAATAATATATCCTTTCTCATTCTTATGATATCTACGGAGAGATTTCACTCTTTCAGAGAACATCGTGTAGTTATAAAAGTAATTATCCAATCCTAGTTGATATGAGTTTTCACTTCTAAGTGTCTCTAGCATTTGATTTCTTCTTAAATAGATTTGTAATGTAGACAAAGTTAAACCACCACTAAGAGGTAAAAGGAAGACATAAATATAGACGAGGAACGGATATTTATTTGATATACCAGTTGCAAAAAAGATAGAAGCAGTCGCTAAAACTGCCGCAAAAAAGGTGACGGATAAAAGGAATATGATTAGTCGTTTTCTGTTAAAACTTCTTTTTGACATTACTTTTTCTCTTTCTTTTTATTTAGCATCTCTTCAAGGAGTTCCTTTTTAAGTCTTTCTTTATCCTTTTCAGATAGATCTTTAAGTGGATCTTCTCCACTATTAGACTTATTAGGTTTATATTCACCTTTTTCAATAGCTTCAATTTCTTGAAGTCGCTCTTGTTCTTCAAGCTTTTTAAACATATCGATGACCGCGGTGATCATGATATATAAGCAAGGAATAAGAATTAAGATAATAAGTGTCCAGACAGATGTAAGAATTTTATACATTACACGTAGGAATGGACTTTTTCCTGTTACCTTACCAATTAAGACATCTTCATGGAATTCTTGGGTTTGATAAGTACAGTCTCCTCTACACTGAGAAGAATTTTTATTAATTCCATGAGCGACAAAGGTGTAGTTATATCCTTTGTTTAAACTTGCATCAGGATAATATGTCGCTTCAATGATACGGTGGGTCATTGGATAGACGTCACCTTTTCCTGATAAATCCCATAGGAAGGTGATATCGTCCCCGATAGCGATTTCACTTGGATTAACCTCTTTAACAATTAAGACATCATCCACCATATAATCAGTTTCCATTGAGTCAGTTAAGACAATTGGATACTGAGTACCAAATAAAGAAGTATGTGTATTCTTTTGGTAAATCTTAATTCCAATAAGAACACCAACTAAAGCGATAAATAAACCAGTGACAGACCATTCGATTATCTTTCGAACTTTGCCTTTTGGTTTCTTACTTTTTTCTTCACTTTTAGTGATTTCTTCTTTTTCCATTGTTAAATCTAGTTAATTATTTCGCTTTCTTTTTTGTTGGGGTTTTCTTTTTAGAAACTTTCTTATCTTTTTTAAGAGGTTTCTTTGCTACTTTTTTAGCTTTTGAGACTTTCTTATCTTTTGGTTTATCTTTTTTAGCTTGCTTCACTAAAGCTTTGCGAGCTTTATTAACCTTTTCAATAGCCTCAAGTCTAATTTCTTCTTCAGCTTTAGAATCAACATATTTATCGCGGTAAGTTTCTCTTTCTAATGCTTCTTTTTCATTAGCTTCGTATTTTTCTACTTCCGCTTGCTTTCTTTTAAGCAAAGAATCAACTTGAGCAGTTTTTTCTCTTCTAAGTTTATTTTCTTTATATTTATCATCATCATATTGACGACGTGCTTTAGAAGGATGAGGATTTAAATTATAGAGTGACTCAGTGTATTCACGGTATTTATCATCGACTCTGATATATTCAATAGGAGCGTTATAGTCCATTGGTTTATAAATATCATCATCCACTGTTTTTAGAATAACTGGCTTATATGATTTAACTTTCTTACTCTTATCTTTTGATATCTTCTTTCCTTTTAAAAGAAGGAATGTTGAACACATATTTTGATTGATGAGTTCAATTTCTTCTTGAGATAGTTTGGAATAGTTTTCTTCAACTTTAACTTCTATACCTGTTTCTCTATATCTATTTATATATAGCCAAAGTAGATAACATTTATGGTATTTAGGATTCTTACGAATGATGTTAGTTTGAAGAATTGGATTACGAACATCTCTTTCTCTACGAAGAATCTTCATAAATTCAGTATTCGCGTAGAATTTTAAATATTTACGAATATCTTCGATACGTTTAAGGTAGCCACGAAGTTTATCGATTGCGACAGCTTCTGCTGGATGAGAATATTTTACTTTTGTTTCAATTTCAACATCCGCGCCTTCAATAGTTGTGTGGTTTTTAGCGTAGAGCACTCCAACGTCACTAAGGGTGGCGTTAGTTTTAACGAATTGATATCGTTTCTCAACGAACACAAGAAGGTGTCTAATTAAAGTAGCGATAAATCTATTTTCATAAATAGCGTAGTAGTCATCATGATAGATATTAAGCATCTTAGAAGGTGTAACATCACCATTTTCATCAATTGTTTTAATAAACTGAGTGTGACTCGCTAAATGTTGAACAGATTGGCTACCAATCTTTTTAACTTTTTCGATTTGGACTACTTCTTCAAGGGTTTGGATTGTTTTCTTAGGATTATTAACGATTTCTCCTAAAGGAGGAATACATTCTTCAATCTGTTTAATCCAAGTCATATCCATCGCGCTTGATTCGAATCTATCAAGGCGGAGATATCTATTCTTTCCACTTGAAATAATGTCTAAAAGTTCTCTACCTTCTTTTGTTTGGTAAAGAGATTTAGACCTACTAGCGTACCTACGTTCGAGTTTAGAATATGAAAGTTTTTTATTTACTTTATCCATTATTAACTCATCCTAATGAGGTTATTGACGAACTTATGAGCCATTGGGAACTGATCCGCACCAAAAAGCTTATCGAGCATTTGGTTAAGTTCTTTAAGTTCGTTTTTAAGGAAGCCAATGTTAAGAGATTCAAACTTCTTAAGAATCTTATTAGTGAAGATGAAGTCGAAGGCATCAAGTTCAGTTCCACCACAAGCGACATAGCAAGGAACGAATTTCTTAAGTTGTTTTAAAATACGGTTACCAAAGGCGAGTCTGAATTTTTTGATAACAAAGTCATCAAGTTCAGCGAATTTCACAAGTGAATCTTCGCTGACAGGATATTTAGAGTCAGCTTCATCATAAAGTCTTTGAATTTGTGCGAATGGAATTACCATTGGTGCTTGATATGGTGCATCAAAGGCAATACCTTTATTGTCAAAGAATAAACAAATAGCACGGTCATAGACCTTATCGGAAATTGTAAAGGTAGAGTCATCGTTATTGGCGGTACCAAAGAAGATGACATTTTGAGGGATTTTAAGTTTACCGTTTTTGAATAGTTTTGGATCGTTTTTATCATAACTACCAATCATTTCGATATTCCATTCATTTGGGTTAGGCATTTCAAGAACAGAAAGGAATTCAGCGAAATAATATTCAACACGGGCTAAGTTCATTTCATCAAGGACGATGAGGTTTGTATCTTTTCTATAATTACATGTATATAACGCACGTAAGAACTCGGATTCATTGAACTTCTTAGTAAATTCGTTATAGTAGCCTAAAAGTTCACTTCTATCTTTCCAGTTAGGTTGAACTGAACAGATTTCAGCATCATGAGCGAAGAACTTACCTAAAGCATATGGCATGGAAGTTTTACCAGTACCAGAAATACCTTCAAGAATAACTAGCTTACCTGCACCCATACCGGCGAATAATTGTCGGATAGTGTTAATTGTGTAATATAGACCGAGTTGTGAGGCTGCAAAGTTACGGAAGTTTTCACATAAGTCTTTAAGTGTTAAACCCTCAACATCTGGTATATCAGTGTTCTTACCAAAGTATTCGTTATCAACATGAGTAAGTTTTGGGAAACGAGATTGAATTTCTTCAACTGTTTGCTCTTCTTCAGAAAGTTCACCTTCAGGTGGTTTTTTACCATCAATACCTAAGGCTTTAACCTTCATATCTAAGATACGATCCCTTTCTTGCATGATTTGATAAAGTTCATAGTTGAGTCTTTCAACTTGACGCTTTAGTTCATCCTTCTCAAGTTCTTTCTTCACAAAACGAATATATTTACGGAGCACTAAGAATAAACCATATCCAATAGCGCCTACCACTCCACTAAGAAGAATGGCGAAGATAACAAACATTATCCATCCACCTGCTCCAAAGTCATTATGGTATGCTCCAAAATATTCTCCGTATTGAGCGAAGTTACTTGGAAGCTTTGTCCAAGGGTAGACAATCGCATCATAGAAAAACATTCCAATATCTGTAAGTACTTGGACGATCATCTTACCCAAATATGCGAAATATTCAGACATATTTTAGTTGCCTCACTTTCCCCCATCCGCTAACTTGAATGTAATATTAGTCAAGAAGCGAGAATACATAGTGTAATTGACACTATCAAGGTCCCAACCTTCAATGTATAAAGATAACACTATCTTTTTAGATACATCAGCTTGTAAATCAAATGAGAAATCATCGAGTTCATCAAGCGATAGTGACTCTTCGGTAGCGATCTCAACACCACCATTTTTAGAAGCATCAAGATTTAAAGGTCTAACTCCTTTTTGATGAGATGCATCAAATTGAGAATTACTAGTGGAAGCTGACTCATCACTAGTTATCTCTTCATCATAAACAAGAGTTGAATCTGTAGCGTTATATACTTCGCCATAGATAACTTCTTTATTATCGAAACTGTCATAATATCCATCTAAGTCAGTATCGAGAACACCACCTAATTTAGTTGTTCCTTGTTTTGTAGGATCAATAATCTTGTAGGTGTAATCATCTAAGGATTCACTATCAGTGTCATTTAAGACAAGAAGTGAAATTCTTAATGAATTAACAATATTGTTAAGATTTTCCACAATTTGTTCGTGGGTTAGATTTGGATATTTATGCGCTATCTTAGTAGCGACTTCTTCATTCTTTTCAACATCAGGCTTCACGTAAGTGTTTTCCTTATCAAATGAAACCTTCGCGATTGAATTACACTTTAGATAAAGTGTTTGAGAGAAGAATCCGTTTTCAGCGATATTGACATCACCTCTACTAGTAACGATGTTACTCATAGGATCAGAATATCCTTCCACGAATTGTGGTTTTAGCTCTTTAGAATTAATCCACTCACTTGAAAAGGCGGAACTTACAGGTTTATATCTTTCAACTTTTTCTAAATCGTCTTCAGTTAGAATTTCTTTAAATTCAATATCATCCGTGGAAATCTCAAGTTCTTTATCCGCAAGACGAACGTTGAAACTATTAACAGATAGATTAGACGCACCGTTATACCAAGCAACAGTAAAAACTATGGACGATGTTAACATTAGTCCAAGTGCTACTATTCCTGCTGCAGCTAGTCTTTTCTTGTTCATATTAAATTACAACCTTGAATTCGAGATCGAGTGAGAAAGGATTTCCTTTTTCAGCATCGATAACTCGTAAGTCCCACCCTTCACAATAAATGGTCATATCTAAATAAGCGTAATTGTTTGTATTAGCGTTTGTGCGTGTGACCGATTTTCGTTTGTTCCTAAATCCGTAGAACCCTTCATATTCTGCAACTTTCGCAATTGTTTCTTCTTCATTAACTGCGTAAGTTCCTGCTCTATGTTGAGCGTGGAAGGTTGTTCTTTCGTTTTCAGGCACAACTGAATCAGTAGCTTCAGGGCTATCCTTGTGGACTTCGTTTTCTACTTCACCATAAATATATTCATATGTTTTTCCAGCAAGTTCATATTCATCATAAAAACCATCCGAATTTAAATCTAGGATGCCTCCAACTTTCGTGGAGCCATCTTCGTTTTGGGATGGATTAATAAGATGATTTAAACCAGCTTTGCTATCAGTATGAATTCTGATGGATCTATGAATTTCTGAACCATCTTCAACCGACTTAACACTAGCCTTAGTTAAATAGATATCAATGTCCGGTAAATATTTACCAATTTCGATATCATCTTCGTAACGGAAGACTAGAGGAAGACTTACATAAGTATACTTTTGTGCAATACTGCTAGAAGTCATATTTGGAGAATTGTACAAATTAAAACTATCTCCAGGCGAATATTTTCCAGAAGTGACAGGAATCATTTTGTTAGTTGCTGATCCATTAAGGCCGATAATGTAATTAATTGCATCTGATGCAGCCTCGTGATTCTTGAACCAGTAAATAATTTTCCCATCAATCGATGTATCTTCAACCAATTGATTTTCATCATAGCTTGGTAAAAGTGTATCCGAAAGAATACCGAACTCTAATTCACCCGCACCGATTGTGACACCATTAAAAGTAGCACTTGCACGTGACGCGTACATAAACCAAGCAAAAGTCCCGCAAGTGGTTCCTGCGAGAGCAAATGTAAAGATTGATGCCGTCACTAATGCAGCGATGCTATTCTTGGACAGGTGTCGCTTCTGCTTCATGTGCGCTAATATTTACTCCTAAAGCAATACTTGAGTCCACTGGAGCTTCACCTTTGCTATCTGGGTCTTCGCCTTCAAGCCATAAAACAAACGAGTAGCGTGTAACTGCTCCTGGTACGAAATTGGTGACTTCTTTTGATAAAGCTACACTTGAAGATTCGAAAACTTCTGCATATTCAGTTCCGCTTCCAGCAATTCTTTCAGGATCATATTTTCCTGTTTCAGTGTTGAATGTAGAACTATGTTTAGCAAAAGTACGATAGTTATGTGAGGTTTTATCATTTCCATCATTATCGTAGAAACGAACACGCAAAACATCAGCTAAATCAAAGCTGCTTGTGTTTGGATACGAAATATTAAGGCTTAAATGATAGTCAGCCGCTTTGTCTCCGGTATTGGTAATGTAGAACGTATATTGGAAGAATTGGAATGATGAGTTATCACTTGTTTCAAGAGATTTTGAATCATCAATGTCTAATTCTGATTCATGGAGGGAGAGTGCTGGTTCTGTAAATTCTGAATATGGTTTAGCATCTTTCGCTAAGAGGAAAGATTTGCGTTCGTTATCATAATCAGATTTGTAGAGAGCTAGACTTGCTCCACTATTAGATAGTTTTACAGTAAGTGGCGCGGCCCTTTGACCTAAGAGTGCGACCGCTGCGATTGCGACCACGCACGCGCCAGCAATACCACCAACAATGGCTACTATCCTTTTGGCCTTTCTTTTGCGTATATAGCTTAAGTCGACCATAAGAAAAATGTTTCCAGTGTTTTGTGTATTATAAATTATTATTGTCCCAACAGGTTATAAAACAAAAGCCAGTTGCCTATCATCCATTCAACAGGGGTTTGTTTTAACCCTTAAGGCACCTGGCTATCTTAATAAAGATTATTTAAGACCCTATAGTTTTGCGTCACCACATTACTGTGGGTTTGCTTTTTACAATTTAATATTATCACTCATTTATATAGCATTTCAAACATTTTTTAGTTTTGTCTAAGACAATGACCTTGATAAATCCTATGTAAATAAAGAAAAATCGCGCCTTACGACGCGATATTCATTATTAATATTTATTTCTTTTCTTCTGGCTTTTCTTCACTAGAATCCATGTCTTTAAGGATTTCTGCACGAAGAGCAGCTTTTTGATCTTCGCTTAGATCAGATAATTGTGCTTTTGCCTTTCCGGCTTTCTTAACGTAAATAATAAGAAGAGCAATATTACCAGCTAACAATACAAATAACGGTATAACACATGTCCATAAATATAATGTGCTATGAGTTTGTAAATAACCAATAAATGGTCCGTTAGTCTCAATTGCGACAGACATCCCGGCATCAGTTTTTGGCATAGTTGCAAGCATAATAATAGCAACTACAAAGAGAAATACGGTAATTAGAACATCAAGACTCAAACCGCATATTAGTAATAATTTTTTAGTTTTACTCATAATCGTAATTTCCTAATTTATATAATAATACTTTTTTTACTATTACAAAAGATTTAATGAAAATTACCTATTTAACCAATAAAAAAGCCACCTGCTTGCGCAAGTGGCTCATAAAGCTATTTTGTAAACAAATTATGCAATTGTGTCTAATGACCAAGCAACTGTAATGTTTAATGTATTGGTAATAGCATTAGCGTTTTTACAACGTGCATCAGTACCTTCGTACCAAACAAACATCTTAAGATCTTGTGCGACGCCAGATTCAAGAGTTAGATCACTTGGACGAACCACATAGGATGTACCAACGGAATCACCAACATTGTAAACGGTGATCTTGCTAGTTGTAACATTATAAATACCAACGCGTAAGGCTAAATCGATGTTCTTGCCAGCTCCAGCAGTAATATTAATCTTGCCATGAACGGTTTCTTGAGTTACTACTTCATCTCCAACCTTTTTAGAACCTTCATATTTTAGAGCATAGTCTTCGACGAGATAACCACGTTCGCCAGCGAGTTCATATTTTGCACTGTTATCACCAACAATGGCAGCAGTTGCAGCTGTACCATTATCAGCACTAACAACGTTAGAAGCGTTTGGTCTAATGAAAGTAGGATCTGCTGAGCAAGCAGCATTGTTTGCATCAGCAAATAAAGCAGTTGTAGCAGCAAGTGTTCCTGCAACTGGAGTTGATGGAACCATATTAACATCGGCTTTTGACCATGTTAATTCATTTGTCCATGAATAACTTGGTGCTAAAGAATCGGAAATACGTAAGTCTTGTGAACCTGCGATAGCGACTGAAAGTGTAGCAGCACTAACACTTCTGTTTGTTGTAAACCAAGCAACAGTACCTGTAACGCTTGCGGCCATACCTAATGCTAATAAAGCAACGGCAGGGACGATAATTTTAGATTTTTTCATTTTAATTTTTTTCCTTTCATGATAAACGTAGAAAATCACTCAACGTCTATCTTATTGAGCGGATGATAGGAAATTGCCTAAGAATATGAGACCGAATTGGGACTTTCGAAGTCATATCCTAGTGACAACTAAATTATAAAACTAAAGTTCAATAAATGACAATATATTTCGAAAATATATCGATTAAATCAGAATAATAAAAACAATGATTGGCCGTTCATGTAAAGAGAAATCGGCCAAATTGTCCTACACGCTATTTATTATCGGCCAAAATGAAAAGTCACTTTTTTTTGGTGACTAGTCATTACTTATCTACTTCTTCTTTATAGGTATCGTGAGTTTTATCATTATATATCTCACTAATCCACATAAGCGTGTGCGAGCGTACGTTTCCTATATTTCTTATTAGATGAGTGTAATTAGGAATTATATTAACTAATTTAGGATTATTCCCACTTACATAGTCTTCTATCACTTCATTAGTGGTTATATTTCTTTGCTTAATATATGATTCCCCTATCACTGTATAAAATATCTCTTTTTTATAGGTGTGATAGTGTCCACCTTTAGTGATCCCCACATTTGTGATATTTTCACTTATTTGACCGTATCTATTATCTTTATAGAGTTCTTCAAAGCTTCCTCTAGAATCTACTGCATAGTTATATTTATATTCTTCACTAGTGAGATAAGAAAGAAATGTCTTAAATAACTTTAATTCAAATTCTGAATGGATAAGTGGAAGGTGTCTATCACTTTCTACTTCACCTTTAAAGTAATATAGAAGTTCACTTAGTTTACCAAGTGAACAATCATATGTAGGCATTATCTTATAGATATTATCTTCTTTATGTTTAGGAGAATATCCTTTCACGACACTTATAAATTCACTTACAATATCATCAATATAATTAAAGTGAACAATATAGTTAGGATCTCTAACACTTATGTCTAAGTTATGCGCGATATTATAACAAAAAGTCGCACATGCGGAGTTATAGTTAGGTCTACACCACTTACCAAAGACATTGCTTAATCGGTAGATATATACATTATCTAGTTTAGAAAGTAGATAATCTTCCGCTAGTTTTTTAGATTTACCATAATCATTATCTAAACTAGCTTGAATAGAACTAGACATAATGATAGGTATATTCTTATTAACTGAAAGAATACAGTCACATAATTTCTTCGTAAAATTAGTGTTCCCATTATAGAATTCATCATTCGTGAGTGGTCTATTCACTCCCGCTAGATGAATGATGAAATCACATTTAGATATATATTCTTTTAGCTCTTCATCAGTATTAGTTATATCAAAAGGAAGAACTTCAAAAGATTCTCTAGAAAGTGCTAGACATATATGTTTACCAATAAATCCGTTTGATCCAGTTACAAGTACTTTCATTATTTCTTCCAAATCTTAGTGTTCACTAAGTCAATTTTAGTTTTGATATGATTCACTACTCTAGTAGAGACATCAGTGACATCATAGTTTTCTGGAGTGGATGCATTCTTATATTCTTTTAGTTCTTTATCAATCGCATCCATTATTTGTTTTGTTTCAATTCCAGAGACAACAATAGAACCAGCTTCCACTCCTTCTGGTCTTTCTGTTGATGTTCTTATTAAAACTGCTGGGAAATGTCTCATGGCACTTTCTTCAGTGAGAGTTCCACTATCAGAAAGAACAAACATCGCGTTTTCTTGAAGCTTTACATATTCAAGGAAACCGAGTGGTTTTAAGTTTCTGATAAGTGGATGCATCTTAAAGCCATTCGTTTCTATTCTTTTTCTTGTTCTTGGGTGAGTAGAGAAAATAACAGGAACTTGATATTTTTCTGCGATAGCATTTATCGCCGGCATAAGTTTATTGAAGTTCTTTTCAATATCAATGTTTTCTTCTCTATGAGAGGAGACAACAATATATTTGTTCTTTTCTAATCCTAACTCTTCAAGTACTTTAGAGTTTTCAATCTTAGCGTTATTAGCATTAAGAACTTCAAGCATTGGAGAACCAGTTACAAAGGTGAATTCTTCTTCAATACCTTCCTTTAACAAATTAGCATATGCATGATTAGTGTATGGAAGATTGATATCTGAGATATGGTCCACTATTTTACGGTTAATTGTTTCTGGGACATTCCAGTCTCCGCATCTATTACCTGCTTCCATATGGAAGATAGGAAGTTTAAGTCTTTTAGCAGAGATAGCACAGAGCGCACTATTAGTGTCTCCTAAGATAAGCACTGCATCTGGATTAAGCTGTTTTAGTAATTCATATGATTTAGCTATCGCGTTACCAATTGTTTCACCTAAATGTGTTCCCGCACAATTTAGATAATAATCTGGAGCGCGTAATTCTAGCTCTTCAAAGAAGACTTGATTAAGCTCATAATCATAGTTTTGTCCAGTATGCACTAAGATATGTTCAATATCTTTATCTTTATCAAGAGCTTTAATTACTTCAGATAGACGAATTATTTCTGGACGGGTGCCAATAATGGTCACTACTTTAATTTTCTTATTCATGTTGTTTTACTGGGCCTCCAAATAATTCTAGTTTCTTTAATAATGATTTCATGCCTTCTATATCAAGTCTATGAGTGTTATGAGAAGTATATGATTCTCCTAGATTGAGTTTCTTATTACCTTTAGAGAAATATTTATCATAGTTAAGATCTCTATTATCTGCTTTAACACAATAGAAATTACCCATATCAATGGATTTAATCATTTCTTCTTGAGTTACAAGTGTTTCATATAGCTTTTCACCATGACGAGTACCTATATAGGTAACACCTGTTTTACTATGAGTGAGTTCAATGATTGCTTTCGCAAGTGTATCGATAGTGGCAGCTGGTGCTTTTTGAACAAATAAGTCACCTTGTTCACCATGTTCAAAGGCGTAGAGCACTAAATCAACAGCGTCATCAAGAGTCATCATGAATCTTGTCATATCAGGATTAGTGATAGTAATTGGTTTACCTTCTTTAATTTGATTTAAGAATAGAGGGATAACACTTCCCCTACTAGCCATAACATTTCCATATCTAGTTAGGCAAAGAACTGTATCGCCCGGAAGTAGTTGTCTACTTCTTGCGATAACGTTCTTTTCCATTAAAGCTTTAGATATACCCATCGCATTAATTGGATAGGCAGCTTTATCTGTAGAAAGGAAGATAGCTTTTTTAACGTGGTTACGAACACAGGCGGTAATAACGTTATCACTTCCTATTACATTAGTGCGTACAGCTTCCATTGGATAGAATTCACAAGATGGAACTTGTTTTAATGCTGCTGCAGAGAAGACATAGTCCACGCCTTTAAAGGCATCGATGATAGAATCAAGATTACGAACATCTCCAATATAGAATTTAAGTTTGGAATTATTATATGCTTTTCGCATATCATCTTGTTTCTTTTCATCACGAGATAATATTCTTATTTCTTTAATATCTGTATTTAAGAAACGGTCCACGACTGCGTGACCAAATGAACCAGTTCCTCCAGTAATAAGAAGAACTTTATCTTTTAAGATAGATGTATCTTTTGCCATATATTCCATAAGTCTATCTTTAATTCCTTCTAATTTAATTTGATCAGAAGATTTTTCATTTGTTTCATAAGAAACATATGTACGTAGTGGCATGCCCACGACTTTGCTTGCTTCTTTTTGAGTCAATTTGCTGTTTTTGCGTATTTCTTTTAGTGTCATAACTACACCTCACTTATCTATATTATATATAAAGATATAGTTAATAAAAGAAAAAATGCAAGAATTGCACTTTTCTATATATTATTTTTTAAGTGATTGCAAAAGGTGTTTAATTATTGATTTTTCTTAAAATATATTGTTCATAGTTTCCGTGATCGATGCGTATTTCATTACTATCATCAAATAAACGGATTAATAGTCCGTTTTCATCTTGATATGAAAACCCATGGCCTGGTTTAAAGGCCATTCTTGGGTTATCCTTTAAATTTATGAAATTAAATGACATCTTGGTGTCGTTTTCAATAAGGTAATAATTTAAAGAATAATAATTATTTGTTTTATCCTTGCTTATATCTTCAACAACATTAAGACCGTTCGCTAGATTGAATTCACTTTCTGTGATTGGCTGGATAATCATTACTCTCGTCGGATGTTCATTCTCTGAATATTGATATTCTCCTGGAGTAATAGGTCTTGGATAACTAGAAAAACAACCTGAGATAAGTGGCGTAATACAGCTAAGCGATAATAAAATAGTTGACTTAGAGAGTTTCATAGCTCCTCCTTATGAATATCTATTTTCAATGTAAGTATAAAAATAGTAACTAATAATGTCACTCTATGAAAAATAGTGCTTAGCACTAGATCAACGGTTTTGTTCTAATAATATGATTCCAGTAGTCGATAACGAACCAATAATAGTGAAAACAACCAAAATATTTCTTGGCTTTCTGTATAAGTTGATATTTATCACATTTCTAATTTGATCCAAGCTTGCCACGATGATCAATATCTCTAAAATGGACCGAATTGGATATTTCCTCTTTAGTTTTATTAAAAGCAGCATCTATATAGCGGTCAGGATCGTTAATAAAATCTGAATATTTGCATAAAACCGCAAATCTTCCGGTTTCATCATAATGCCCACATTTGTTTTTGATTAACCAATAATTTGCAGAAAACTCTCTTATAACAGTTGAATCATTAATAGATACCGTTTCAACATTTTTTCCACATCTAGGGCAAACTCCATTTCCATTATAAATAATATTTTCCATTCCTGGTAAAACGATACCTAGTAAGCCATCTCTAGGATTTCCTTCTCTATCGTATAAAGTAGCCTGAAGCTCACGTATGATATAACTTTGTTTATTATATCCGTTTTCATCCAACCCCTCATTTTCAGAAGAATGGCACCCAATCAAGAATAAAGTAACGGTTGTACCTTTCATATATTTTTCTCTAATAACTTGCATTACATAATCAATATTGTCAGAATCTATCCAAGTATCTAAAGACTTACCAACTATTCTTTCTTTACCCAATTTTTCAATTATCTTGTCCTTATAATGCTCATCTTCTTTTTTAAAACTTATAAAACAGCTATGTGACATAATAAATACCTCATTTAAAAATTGACACTTTATTTTTATCTCCATTATACACCACAATATTAACAGAACCATTTATTTTTTCTTCGGATGTTAATACACAGGATTTAATAATTTTAAGAGAGGTTTCGTGCGATAATCCGGCTCTTGAAGAACCGGTGCCCATTAAAGGTATATAAATTGGGATGCATTGACCCGTCTGATCATAAAATTCTAATAAATCTTCAATGCAATTTCTCAATTCTTTTTTTCCAATACGCGCATTATTCTTCTCATCAAAAGATGATATTGCAAGTAAATAAAAAATTGATTGGTTTGGTCCATCTAATATAGCAACATCACCCAAAGAATATCTGATACTATTCCCTCTATCTCTTTTAATGTTAGTACCAACAAAATCATGTTTTTTCAGACTATTTTGGATTCTTTCGTTTAATAAAGAAGGGTCTATTTTAAAATAAGAGCAATATTTTCTTACCCACATACCATGTAAAGTTTTAGGGCTAATCAATGGATTTTTGATGTTTTCTCCAGGTTCTTCAACTATTGTATCAAATGTATCGTTTACAGGAATAACAATTATCCTGCTTTCCGTGAATCTATTATCAAAGGCATATTTCAATAGATCGCCATAACAAGCAGTAACAGTATTCTTGCCTTTTTTCCATATTCTATTTCTCTTAAAAACAAATATTATAAGTATTGCAGAAGATAAAAATGATAATAAAGGGATAATTAAAAGTGGCATAACCTTAACCCAAACATCTTTTATTCCTAAATCATCAAAACTTAAAAATGACAATATAAAAGTAAATATGGTAAAAAATGCACCACTAATTTTAAGACCTAACTTTATAATGGGTCCTATATTCATTTTAAACTTAGACATTATTTTCATATTTTTTATTCGTAGGCATCGAAGGCATTTTTTACTTTTTGATAATTCCATCCATAAGAATCTTTTATAGCAACATGAATTCCTTTATCGCGCAAAATCGAAGGACACCAATCCTTAAAAACATAACAAGAATTGTATAGGACAATGATTTTCATATTATCTCTGACAGCTTTTCGGCATTCATAATCAATGTAGCTATCGAATGAAACATTGTTTCCTTTATAACACCTTCCATTATAATAATGGGAACAAAACTGGCATGAGCCTGATTTTACTGTGCAAGTTTTTCTTCCCACAATCAACACAAAGATTTTTGAATGTTGCATTCTATCACACAAAGATTTTTTAATTGAGCAGGAATTGCTGGTGTCTCGAGATTGTTTAAGTTCGTGTGCATCAACAAAATCAAAAGACCAATAATCGCTATCTTTCCATTTATATAGTTGTTTTATAGCGTCGTTATCCTCTTCCCAAGCTCCTGCAATATAAGTTCTTGTTTTATAAAACATATTAAAATCTCGCAGTCTTCAATAATTACCTTATTACTGTTTTTTCTATATAAGATATGACAAATTGTGCAAACATCCAAACCCCACTTGATGGATTTGGTCTAGGCAACAATGATAGATTGCTCTTTTGAGACATAAATTTAATTGCGCGCTTAATGTCACCACCATTGTCTGTAAGCAACTTATGGATGTGGTCACATGTTTTAGTATATTTTTCAGCAGAATTGTGATCTTTTAAAAATTTATTTATTTTTTCAATGTATTGTCTTCTCGGTAATGGAACTACTAAATTTTCGAAATAATGATAGAGCCACACCTCAAAACATTCGACAGACCAGCAATCATACCATTTTATATTTGGGTGATTTTTATTTAATGATTTTATCTTCGGAGAAGCAACATCAAAATCAACGAACTCATCCTTATCATAAAATATCCAAACGTTGTCAACTGTTTCGCCTTTAGCAAGTCGCTTTTTAACATCGTCTCTCGCAAAATTTACTAGTTCCAAAGTATGCTTTGATTCATTCATTATTACAGGTATCAATTCAACTTGATTTGCTTTGACTCCTAATTTATCAGCAATAAGATTTCTGAGTTCAATGACGTAATTGATTTCTGTAACTGTGCCCTCAGCATATATCAAATTCCTCCCCAATGGTTTTAAAAATTCTGGAAGGTTAGATCTACCTTTCGGTTTCATGCTAGTTACCCCATTTTAACCCTTTTTCAACAAATGGGTCGCCACCATATTTACCTTCTAAATATTGTTTTCCATAAACAGCATCTTTGCGTATTTGTTTTCCTTGAAAATCAACAATGTTAGAAAGCGGCGTGATAATCGTTGTTTTTTCATCGTTGCGGTAAGCAAACCATATCTCATCTCTTCTAAATAGTTTATTATCCATATTGATAATATCGTGTGAATTAAAAATAAATTGGTTTGTTTTATTGTTTTTGGAATTAAAGAATTCAATAATTGCGCGCGTGATTTTTGGATGGAGATTAGCATCAAAGTCATCAGCTATAATAATGTTCCCTTTGGCTTCTAAAATTCTTGTAATGTAGGCAAAATATTTTTTTGTCCCTTTTGAATTGATTTCTAAAGGGAGCCGTTTGCCATTTATAACAAAATTAATTTCAATTTTTTCGTCCTCCTCAATGTACTCTATATCATCAATTTCTAAATCCGCATTTCTCATAAGATTTATTAAGGTTTCTTTATGATTTAAAATAGGGCTTTTATATCGTCTATATTCAAATCTATAAGGATAATAGCTAGTATCGATATCACCCATGCCTGGTAAAAAAAGTATTGAATTAAATTCATCAATTAAACCTAGTACTCTATCGTCAAGATTGCTCTTGATTTTACGTGCATTGGGAAGTCCATAAAAATTATTTGCAATATAAGAAAGGACTGAAATTGTTGGAGAAATCAAACCTTTTGTCTTAAAAATATCTAGTTCATTTAAAATGTTGCTAGTAAGTATATTGCCTTTTCTTGAATACAAAGTATCCTCAACTCCAGTTGCCAAATTCTTACATGAAAATTCTTCTTTTTCTATGACTGTAATTGAAACTTTTCTTTCAAAATCTCCATCAGAAATTTCCTTTGTAGCAAACTGAAAAGAAACAGAATAACCAAACTCATATTTAGCATTAACAAAAAATGCAGTGATAGATATTGTTTTTGAGTTACTAAAAATTGATGGACCATAAGGAGCAATATTGCTTTGCCTAAAACTTCTCCTATATCCGGAAATAGCAACTTGTTTAAGCAATGAAATAGCTTGTAAAAGGCTGGTCTTTCCGCCTCCGTTCGGACCATAAAAGGAAGAGACTTTTAATAAATGATTATTTTTAAATTTTAATACGTGGTCATCATAAAACTCGCTGATTTCTGTTTTAGGCGCCGCTTCCATCGTAAAAGTCTGTTCTTTATTAAAAGATTTAAAATTGAAAATAGTAATTTCTTTCAACATTTTTTTACCTCTGTGAGATTTTTTCTCATGTATATTATACACAAAATAATATCATTTCAATAGAAATATTAAAAACCGCAACAACAAAACGAAACTTTTAGGAAAACGCCTTCCAAGTCAACTATCATAGATGGCCACCACAAACATTAGTATTTTATTTGTTTTTGTTCCATTTTTGATTAAACGAGAAACAATTTCTCAAAGCGCGCAAATCAAAAGCAAATAATCATCGATTGCTTTTTTTAAATATACATCTCTTGATTTCGCACCTCTAGTAGTGCAATAAGTATGCTTTTATATCAAACAAAAAAACTTACTCAAAAGAATACTATGAAGTCGTTATTATATAAACTCTTTATTTATTAAAACTCAGATTTACATAAATTACATAAAGTAGATGAAAGAGACTGTTTTTTATATTTAACGCTATCACAACGTGAGGCTGATAGCCTTATATACCAATAGAAATAAAACCAAAAAGACCAAGGATTTTGATGTCCTTAGCCTTTAATTTTTAGTTTGTTGTTCCCTATTAGATGTTAGAGATTTACTAACTGAGATTTTATTAAAATCCCCCATGAATCCCATTAAATATTATAGAGCTGACAACCGTTATTTGCCTTTGCGAATTGTACCAATTTTTTTATCGCTTCTAGTGTCGCGTCCACCTTGGTTTCTGATTGTTCCTGGAGGCAACCCTCTACTCTTTTCAAAAGAGCCAACTCTACAGTCACTTCTAGTTTTTCTTACTGGCATATCTATCGCCCACTTTCTTATTTATCTGTCGCAATAATCCCCGGGGAAGTCACCAAAATACTTCCAGAATCCCTAGTAATTTCGGAAATAATAATTGATGCTCTAGACGGAAATCTCAGCCTTTTAACAATATCATGCTTTTTTCTATCAGCGTACTCACTAATTGATTCATTATTTCTTAATAGGTCATTAATATCTGCTTCAACAGTTACACCATAACTAACTTCCAACTTGAAAGGGCTGTCTTTGGAAACTGATCGTGTATAGGTGATAGAGAAGGAACGATCACTAAGAACGCAAGATTCAACTGAATCAAAAAAAGAAATCCTGTATTCCGTATTTTCTTTACACTCCTGTAAATCAAAAATCACATTTTTTAAAGAATAATTTTTTAATTGAACATTCACTGGTTTTTTTTCCATAATTAAATCGCCATCCTTAATGAGCTGTTGTTAAATTGATTAAATTCTTCAATTCTACAAAAATCAAAAGCGGGTATATTCGTCGCCTCTAAAGTTAAATCTTGCTCAAATACTTCGACAACTTCCAAAGAAAAATTTAGAGCATAACAATATTTTGCGATTGTTTCGATGGTTGGGTTTTTTTCTAAATTTTCAATTTTGGATATATAAGATTGTTTCAATCCGGTCTTTTTTGCTATTTCGTCTTGATTAATTCCAAGTTTTTTTCTAGTTTTCTTCAAAGAAGAAATTAAATGACTTGTAAAAACCGCAAGATAATACTCTTTTTTTGCATCTCCATCCAATCTTTGCAACACCACATTTTTCTGTCTTAGTGTTTCATCAACATGTTTTTCCATTTTTTCTCTCCTTGTATAAGTTAATTCTTTTATTGTTCTTTTCAATTTCTGAAGGAGGCGTCTTTTTTGTGCTTTTTATAAATGTCCCTAATAGTACCAATGTATTATCTAGATAAACAAAATGAATTACTCGTATTCTGTCTAATATAATTTCCTTCAATCCGGTCTTTGTGTCTAACGACTTTATTTTAAGCTTCCTCACCAATTCAGAATAATTGTCGGAATCATCTATGATATTTTCAATGCGTTCATACCTTTTTGCGTTGCCTTTTATATTTAAACAATCAACCTGCTCACTATAATAAGTTGATAATTCATCATCTGAATTTACATAAAGATAATCTTTTTTCATAAATATATTATATAAAGATATTAGGCTGATGCAAGATAAATATAACTTCTAGGGAATATTTTTAAATTATTAATATAAACTCCATTTCTTTAAAAAGAAATTCAAAAAGTCTGAATCTGGTGCAGTAATATACAAATATGTTTATCTAATAATGCAACAAATATCGCATTATCAATCTTATGTAGCTCACGCATTTGCATTGCCTATAATTATTATCTATTATTCGGTGAGTGTTTCTCTTGATCACATTGTCGCACACGATATAACTAGTAGAAGAATGGATTAATCTCTATAACTCGACAAGACTAAAAACAGGAACCTTAGTTGATTCCTGCCTTTTTGTCCTTTTATTATTTGAAGCATCCGGTTTGGGGTTTACTTCAGTTTTATATTAAATTTAATATAACAAATTAAAGATAAAGTTTTTAGGAAAACGCCTTCCAAGTCAACTAGTAAAGATGCCCCCGCAAACATTAGCATTTAATTAGTTTTTGTTCCCTTTTTAATATGACACTTGATATTATGTTGCCTACAATAATCCAAAACAATGTCCGCACAATTATTAAAGAAATCTTTAGCTCCTTTATATTCAGATACAATTTTGTTGTAGTGCCATCTACCAAAAACAATATAATCAACAAAAGATACTGAGTCTAATATGGCTACCAAATCTTGATTAATAATATTAGGGGTCGGATATGGTTCAATGCTTACCCAAGTTTTAAAGCCTAAATCATGCATTCTTCTCAAAGATTCAATTCGTTCGACATAATTGGAAGATCCTGGCTCATATTTTTCTCTAAATTTTTCATCAAGTGAAACAAGGGTTATACCAAATTCGTTGTATTTTTTTGTCAATAACGCTGCGTCAGGTATAATTCCCTTTGTTAATGTAATTACTTTAATATTATGCTTGTTTAATTTGTTTATAATAGATATTGATAATTCACTTACTTCATCATAATGAACCATAAAAGGATCGGTAGTAAAACATAGTTGAACAGATTTAATATCGTTCTTATATTTAGGTATTTCAGTATCTAAAATTTCCAATGCATTAGCAACTAATTTTGGTTCAATCCATTCTTGATAAGTTTTGACGTTGCCAAATCTTTTTGCCATATTAAATGCGTAACAAGGATACATACATCCGTGAGAACATCCTAAAACATGGTTGATTGTATAATCTCCATATTCAACCCCAGTTTTATATAGTAACGATTTTCGACTTATTGTTTTCATTATTACCCTAGATCCCTATTTTTTTTAAAATTTTTACTGTTTTCTTATTGCTTTCGCTCCAAAATGTAGTAAATTTCCCTTTTGCTGATCGCTCTGGATATCTAATTACAACAATCTCGTTATTTCTTTCTTTCATTTTAAGATAATCAATTAAATCTTTTGGCGAGCATACAACACCTTTTTTTTCATAAAAAGATAAAATCAACTGATTTAAACGTATTGGATTTTCATTAGTATTTGGAACAAAATCCAATATTGTCTCAACTTCTTTTGTTACATCAACAATATTGCCTTCAATATCCAACGAAAACAAAGAATTTTTAGCATTGTTTGATCTTCGCAACATATTATCAGCCATTAATAACGCGCCATCTATATTGTTTGAGCAAAATATCATCCTATACTTCACCATATCATTTTTAATATTTCTTATAGGCATATTAAGAACGTATTTAAACGCTTTTCTTAAATTGTCGCTGAAGTATTGGCTTAACAGATATTCCGCTTTGGCATCACCTGCAACGTCCGTCCATTTTTTTGTCCCTAACAAACAATTCATTCTTTCATGGCTACTATTTTTGTCACTTAAATATTCGTTTTCATCAAAAAAGTCGTTATAAGCGGTATTTCCTAAAAGTCTCATACACTCTCGGTAACAACCAGAAGAATTAAAATTAATTAATAATTCTATTTTCAAATCCTTTCTAGCATTGCATAAAGTAATTAAATTCGATGGAAGTCCATTAATTCCAAATGGGTCTAAATAAATAAAGACAAAAGAGTTTTTTTCTAAGTTCTGTATTAAGTTTGGTAGCAAAAGCTCAATATCATCATTGATGCACTTAACATTTTTATTTTCTTTCAAATTATTTGTTAATCTGTCAAAAAGAATTTTGTTCTTTTCAACACAAATTAACGAATACTTAACAGTTGAATTATTCGTTGATTCATATGCTTTTTTTATTAAGTCATTCTCAATTTCCGGCGATCCTTTTTTGCCATCATCAAAAAGTCCAGGGCCGGAAAAGCCATCAATAAAATAAAAGTTTTTTGCGACACTAAAGACTTTTGCTAAATATGGTGTTAAGTACCAAGATAAAAGCAGGTCCTTAACCTCTGACCATCCTCTCTTTTGCATAAAAAAGTCAATTACTGATTTAGATTTCATTTAACGCCTCTTTTAATTTTATAATTCAAATAAGAATAAACATAGAAGTCATCAGTTAAAATGTGCAATGATTTTCTTCCTCTTGTAAAAAGAATATTTATTTGATTGCTAAATTTCAACAATTCTTCTTCGCTCAAAGAGTTAGGATCACAATTTCTATCATAGAAGAAAAACATTTCGTTCCTTCTACATAATCCAACTCTTGCTAAAATAACAAACGAGTTATCTACATCAAAAGAAATCGCATGAAATGTATTGCCAATAAAATTCGAATAGTAATTTGAGACCGAGAAAGAGCCGTCATCTTTCCCTGCAACATTGAAAACTGTGCCGCCAACTTTAATTGATGTTGGCATATCATGAAAAAACGGAGTATAAATCCTTGAAGAAGAACTTAAACTGTTATATTTGTCCATAAAAGAGGTTGATGACATGGTTATATCAATAGCAAATTCATCACCCACCTTTTCTTTGATGGAGTTTGTGCAACTATTGATTGGCAATCCGTTGTGCAATATTTCAAGTAGTTGATTGACTTTCGAGTTGTACCTAGCCGTCTTTTTAATTTTTTTAGTGACTATTTCACTATCGCAAAAACCATACGACTCAATTAGGCTATTTTTTAATTCGTTTTCGTCGAGCAAAACATCACTTCTAGTGAATGCTTGATTACTATCACCTAACAATACTACACATTTGGCTCTCGATGATATTTCTTTGATATCAGAGCAACTCAGTCTTTGGCATTCATCAATTATTGCAACATCTTTTGTCGATATAGCATTAATAAAAGAATTGGTTCCAAAAAAACAAGTGTTGTTGCGATAATATCTTGAAAGCGACAGAACATTGTAAAGATTTTTGTTGATAACAAGCAACTTAACGTCTTGATATTTGAAAAATAACGACAATGCGATAACAGTTTTGCCACACCCGGCATTGCCATGAACAATAATTATTTTCTTGCCGTTTTTTATATTATCCACAATAGAATTAATTGCATCCCTAGTAGCTGAATAATATTTAAAATCATTTGCAACTATTTTGTTTTTTACATCCTGAATCTTTAGGATTCCTTCAACATCTTTTAGCAGAAGCCTGGTGTCTATTATCTCATTGTTTAAATGCTGTAATGCATTTACTAAATCATTTATTTTTTCAATAACAATTCTTTTTGAGCCATGCTTTAAAATCGATTTTTTGTGTTTTCCATTTAAAAAACCAATAAGCAAATAATTCTCAGACAAATTTAATTGGGGCAAAGTATCAGTTTCCCTATTTTCGAATTGATCATCGAGTTGCTCAAAATGTTCTGTGTTCTTAACCTCTATATCAACAAAAAATGGAGCGTTATTTATATTAAGAAAAGTAACACAATCCATTTCTGCAACATCATTTTCAAAATGAACAACAAATTCATGTTTGCTTTGCAATTCATGCTTTTTAAATATATGAGCATCGAGTTGCTCAATGGCTTTTACAACATCTGAAAACTCTTCTTTAAACTTATCTAATGGATTTAGGTTAAAACCATCAACACCCTTTAAAAATCCACTAGAATAATCAAAATTATCTATTATTTTATATAGAGACCTAAAGGTTGAAAGATTAATGATAGCTCCTTTTATATCCATAATATCATTATCCAATATTTTATTGCGAAAATATATGATAATTTAACTAATTAAAAGATTTTTCATTAAATAAAATAGTGATGTCCAAAAATCTGGAAATTAAAATCTTAATTCCAAAACTTTGTAAATTAATCATGTCCAATTCCTACCGCTAGGAAAGAGGAAATAAGAATTGTTATTAAAAATATAATAGAGAAAGGATGAATCTATCAGCATTGGGCCAACTCAATATAAAACTGCTAGTGAACTAGCTAAGATTTTACACATCAATGTATCTGACTTTGAGGGTGTTTAATAAGTTAGGATAACTCATTATTTCTCGGGTTGCCAAATAGTTCTTAAGTCTGAAATACATCTGTACAGCCTTAAATTTTTGATCATCGTTATACTCGTAGTGTTACCATTTCGGATGGTCCAACTTTTTGCCCGCGGTCCCTTGCTATGTCTTTAACCGACTGTGTCAATACAAAAACTTAGTTAATGAGAAAAATAGAATCGAATCACTTTTTTATACCAGCAGATGGCTTCTTGAAAATTTTAAATTTTTCCGTTGTTCTCGTAAACGTTGGATTAATAGGTCGATAATCATGAACAGAATCGGCCTTGTAATAATCTTTCATGTATTCTTTAAATCTTTTCATTTTTACAATGCCAATATGAATAGAATCCTTTACGCCGCCAGTAATTGTCGCAATTTCCTTGTATTTATCCCGATAAGGTGCCACAATCCTGGTATCTCCATAATTTGATGAATTCACTTGAACAATATAGGAGCATAAATCCCGGGCGCTGCTTTCGACTATATTAGAAAAATAATAAATATCCTCATTAAATTCAGAGGCAATAACTATATCAGTTCTGTTCTTAAAAATAGCCCTTGCATTAACATCGGTTAGCTCATAACAAATAAATGGAGCATATTTAATTTTTCCGTTGTCAAACAGAAAATAAACAGGTTTTATTGGATTTTGACAAACGCATCTGGAATTATAAATTATTTGTTTATCTAGTGGAGCATAGTTATTTTTCTCCCTGATAAAAACCATTGATTCCTTGTGACCATAAACATCTTTAAATGGCGTTACAACAACCTGTAGATTAAACACTTTTTTCCCAATCCGAATTGGTCTTAAACCAGAAACGATGCATATGCCTGCCTTTCTAGAAAAACGAATTAAGATATTCAACCATTCAATAGGTAAATAGTATTCAGGGAAAACTAAAAATTTTGCGGAGGTTTGTTCCTCAGATTTTTGGTTCTTTTCCGACAAAATAGATTCAAAATAACAGTCATTAAGTAAGTCAATAAGTACAGACTTTTGTTTTACGCTTCCTTTTGAAAAAGTTAAATATGCATCATATCCTTTTTTTCTTGTTAAATTGCATTTGATCAAATTTATATTTGCAAGCGCAATAGGAATGTCATCGAAAGATTCTTTGCCAGAATCATATTTAATAGTAAACAGGGAATAACAGCCTTCTTTTGATGGAGTGATTGAAAACGCCTCACGTTTTAGTGAAAATATAGGTAAAATATTTTCGTCATACTCTTTCAACATATTATCGTATGCTGCATTATTTATGTTCCCAGAGTAGATTGCTTGACATTGTTTATAATAAAAATACTCATCTAAATGAATAAAACGAGGCGATAGCAACATCTTCGACCCGCAATCTAATTCTGATAACGAAAATAATGTTCCATTAAATGACGTTAAATCAGAGTCGGCATTATTTAATAGGTAGTTAGATAAAGGGAAAGAGACTAGGCCATGATCAAATAAATTTGCTTCTCTCATTAGACGTGACAACTGTATTATTGACTGGCCAATGTTTTCTTCTATGTTTTTTGTAGAAAACGGAGCAAGGCTTTCTGCCATAAAAATTGTTAAGAGCTTTTCTAATTCACTTTTCAAAGTTTTTTGCGTGATAACAGGGACACCAGTGTTGGCAAATTTAACTTTCTTGATGGATTGTTTAATGAATGATAATAATTTAGATAATTTAAATTTTCCTTTTTGATTTGCAAAAATAAAATATGAAAAAAGTTTTGACCATCTATTATATATTGCGATAATAAAATTGGAATCAAATAGACTAAATATAGAATTGGTGGTTTTTCTTTCTAACGAGTAATCATTCTCAGAATCTATTTTCATCAACAAAAAGCCAGATAAAGAGCTGGCTAGTTTACTAGAGTTTATTGTATGTTTGGTAATATTTTCTCTTATTTTCAAGGATTTGTTATCAGCGACTGAAATGTCATACAATTGTTCAAAATTAGAAACGTATTTTGGAAACAAACTTATCCCGCTCGGGGTAAATATTTCTTTTTTTAACTTCATTAGCGTGTGATCGCTATTCTTTTTATTAATATCAAATACTCTTGTTTTTTCACTTTTTATTATCAAATCTGTGTTTTTAATTTTATAAACACCTTGTGTAGAATCATCACAACAAAAAACATCTTCAAAAATTGAATCAACTAATTGTCCGAACGTTTTTCCTAAACATCCGTCAATTAGAATCAATATATCATCAACATAACGATTTGCCTGAATCACATATTTGCTATTGTTTATTTTTTTGTCAATGTTTAATAGCACAAAATTGGCGACAAATCCTGAACTTGTCAATCCAATCGGAATTGGTAGATCTGAAATCTTTTTGTCGCAGTATAGAGTAAGTTTTTCTTTATAGCCTTTGTATATTCGTTCAACGATGGATGTTAAATATTGATAATTAACGAAATCCCTATTGCAGGAAGTCAAATAATCTTCTAGCGCTTTAAAATTAACATGGGCAGAATAATAGAAGCTAGTAATATCAATTGAAACAAGTTTTGAATCTTTCTTATTATTTTTTCTATCGATAGCTTTTTCAATTATTGTGTTTTGCCAATCTTTATATTTATTGAAATAAGGTTCAAAAATTGATAAAGATTTAAAATTTATTCTCTCTAACAAAACGTCACTTTTATAAATTATCAAATCTTTTGCCGGAGTATTGGCATAGACATGATGAAAATCAGAGTTACCATGTACAGCACTAAAACAAAGTAAGGTCCAAATAGTATCAATTATAAAAAGTTCAATTGGACAGCGAATAAAATAATTTATTGAATCAACAAACACATTCGTGGGTTTAGATGGCCCATCAGAAAATAAAGTGCTTGTATCTTTTGTCTCCTTAATTCCTTTAATCATAGGAACAACAGAAACGTAATTCATCAAGCGTTCGAAAAAGGCAGTATTATTATCATTAATTGCTTCTGTTAATGCCTCAATTCGATTATTGAATTCATCATAACTCTTTTCGAATTCGGCCAAATTTTCTAATAAATAACCATGATTGGTTGAATAGAAGGCAAGCGATTTAAACTTTCTATAAGCATTTAAAACAATATTCTTTGAGAGCAGCATCATGATTACCTCACATTTTTATATTTTTTCTTGCCATAAAAAGCCCATCTAATAACATAGAACCAGCTCTTAAACCAATTGATTCCTTGTGTTTTATGGTAAACCTTATGCATATATCCAATTAACTTAAATTTATTAGATGATTTACTGCCCTCCATTATATTGTATGTTGCTAAAACAACTGGATTACCATGAGCAATAATTCCTTTTCTTAAAATATTAAGCCAAAAAACATAGTCTTCTGGTCTATCAATATCTTCAGGAAAGAAAACTTCTCCAATAACACTTCTATCATACATAGTAGTTAAACAAGAAAGAGGATTCCCTTTTAATGCTTTTTTATAATCTGCTTCTTCAGGTACAAAGAAATCTGTACATGTATGTTTAGCTTTTCTTCTATATCCAGCAGAAATAAGAGGTCCATGTTCTTTCATAAACTCTAATTGACACTCTAAATAGTTAGGATCAAGAAGGTCATCAGAATCCAAGAAAGTGATATATCTACCACTAGCGTGTTTTAATCCAATATTTCTAGCAACAGCGGTACCACTATTTTTGAGGGTTTGTAAAACAGTTACCTTAGAATTATTTTTTGTTAGTTCTTTTATAAACGAGAAAGATTCATCAGTGGAACAATCATCCACCACTATCCATTCCCAATCAGAAAATGTTTGAGAAAGAATACTATTATAAGTCTCCTTAATAGTGTTTCTGCAGTTATAGGCGGGCGTGATAATACTGACAATCATTTTTAATAACTCAATTTTATTCTTCTAATATAGTTTTTATTAGTATCATTTATCAAAAAGTTTTTTATATCTATCGGCAATGTTTGAAAAACTAAACAATTCCATTAAATTATGAATCTCTGCCTCCGATATAATTTTAAAGTTCGAATGTATTTGTTCAAGTTCTTTTGTTAGGTTGGCCAAACTTGAAGTATCAACCGTGTGATAGAACTCTTTCTCCCTAAAATATGCTGTTTGGCCGGATGATAAAGATGCAATCGGGTTGCACCCATTAATTGCCGCTTCCGAAAAAGCCAACCCACAAGCTTCAAGTTCGCATAAAGAAATAAAGAATTTGCTATTCTGATAAACGGAACTTACTAGATTGTGTTCTAGTCGGCCTTTAAAATCAACAAAATCTAAATCATATTTTTCACCATTTTTAAATAAATGTTCTTGCTCCCCGTACCCAACGATGCACACTTTAATTTCTGGTTTTGTTTCATGCAACTTAATTATTGCATCCATCAATAATTCAATATTCTTATCTCTGTAAAGTCTACCTACATAACAAAAATCATATTTTCTTTCATTACTGATTTTACTTGATGGTAGAAGCGTGCAACCAGTATTAATTACCGCATCACACTCAACCCTATTGATTTTTTTGTTAATAGCCCATGATAAATGGCTTACAGTTACTAATTTGTCAAAATGTTTTTTTGAGTAGCGGGCTACATAATTAACGCACCAGGCCTTAAATCTGCCATTTATTGGGCAAGGAGTTCCGTGCAATATTTGAACATATTTCGCATTTTTCCATTTTCTTTTATATTTTTTAATTCCAAGGGAATACTGCAATGACGAGATAACCAAATCAGGTTCATATCTTTTAATCACATTTGCAATTTTACCAAAGTGAAAGAAAATTTTGCTTGGCTTAGGATTGTGAATTCCAATTGAAAGATTATTGATGTTATTTGATTTGTCGATTGAAAGAATGTTTGCCTCATCACCCAATTCTTTAAAGCCGTAGCATAGGCCTTCGTCAAATACAGCCACACCTCCAGATGTTTTTTTATTGACAACTGGTCCAAGAATAAGCACTCTAATGCCCCCCCCTCTTTTGTATTCTTTTTCTTTTGCGGCTTTTATCCCTTTATACATGTGCTCTTTTAAAAAAGATTTTTTTGTTCCTTTCGGATAACAATGCATGTGTGTTAGAACAAATAATCTCGTCATTAATTTAGGGAAATTCGGATATAACAATTGATATAAATAACCATGAGAAAACATTTCTAGTTCTAGATTTCTATTTTTCCCTTGCCATGTTGATTCGCTTTGTTTAACGTGAAAGGCTAATTCTGGTATAGAATAAATTTTTGATTTTCTCAAAAACATCTTATTAAATAACCCATCTTCTCCATGATTAATTTCTGTTCCAGGACCAATGTCTTCTCTAAAAAATATGTTATTATCCAATAAAAACTGTCTCTTATAGAACCCTCCCCACACACCAAATGAAGATAGTTGCCTAAAACCAACAAACCCTCGTTTGCTCAGCAATTTAATGGGTCTATCTGTATTATCAGAAATTACGTTGAATCTAACAGCATCGTATTGATTTTGTTCTAACATTTTTTCTATTTTGCTTTGAGCGCCATCATCAAAGTACATATCATCATCAAGATAAGTTACATAATCTGCAGATGATTTCAAAGTTAAGAAATTTCTATTTTTGGAGACCCCTTTACTTGTCATATTAAAGATTTTGGCGACATATTTGTCTGTCTTGATATCATACTCTGATTCTTCATTCATTAACTGATTGCCAATTAAAATATGTCCAGAAACATTCATTGTTTCTAGTAAAGAAACTATTTCTTCACGTGTTTTTTTAACGAGCGTAAGCAAATATTGGATCGTCATCTATTCAACCTCCTTGCGAACGAAATTATATATAGAGATAGGATTTAAATATCTTTTGTAGAATTTCACCATGTTATCTTTAAACGGATTTACATTTTTTTCTAAACAATTGGACAATTTTTGCAAGTTATTTATTATTTCTGTTTCACACGATGAAACAAATCCTAAATTATTGTCTCTAATAACATTATATTCATCGTTAGCTAAGCTTATATGAAAGATAATGTTAAAGCTCGCAACATAATCAGATAGTTTTGTTGAAAATGCATGTTTTTTATCTTTTAGTTGATATTCATCCAGTGAATTAATGCTGAGTAAAAGTCTTTTTTTCAACAAGTTACGAGAAACCTCTTGATATTCGATAATTCCTTCATATTTTATATTTTGGCATTTACTAAAAACTTTTAGACATTCCTTAGGAGCTGGTCCGTTAACAACAATTAAAGCTTCCGGAATCACTCTCTCTAGCAATTTAGCAAACAAAATTAACGTTTTATCCCTGCCCTTGTCCAAAGCACCACAGTAATAAAATTCACTTGTTATTGGCATATTGCTTGAATCGGCTTCTTTAGCAATCAAATTAGATGGATGATAAACCACAGCATGCTTTGTGCTTTTGAAAACTGCCGAGTAAGCACTCATAAGACCAGGGGTATTATGCATAATTATTTTGGAAGCATTAAATGATTTATTATAGGCTCTGACTAATTGCTTCCTAAAAGCTGGGTATAGTTTTTTAAATCCTCTTTCATCGTGTAAGTAATTCCAGGTTTTAAAATAATAATCTTCTGTATTGTATATTACCAATTTCTTATTAGCTATTTTTGAGGCAAAAGTCGCTATTTTATGCATAAAGGCAAAGTCACCAGGATTAAACACAATAACATCAGGGTTAATTTGTCTTATCCATTTTTTGAATTTTGATTTCCAAAAAACAAAGGACATATTCCACGCCAAATTTCGAAGTATGCAAGTTAGTGGATTCTTTTTATTTCTGCCATCGATTGTTTTTGATTTTAATAATGTTTCACTATCGGCATCTCTATGAATCCTTTTCTTTTTAAAAAGTCGATTTTGATCAATGCAAAATGTTTGTTTTGCAGAAAGAACTGGGTTCTTCCTATTTGTGCAAAAAGAATAAATATCTTTATTATCAACATAGCCAAAAACATCTCTTAAAGTTCTTCCATTTGAATCTTGCATAGATAAATCCGATTGAGTTATAAAAAGATATTTTTTACCCATTACTCTTACCTGCTAGTAAATCAAAACATATTTGAAAAGATACATATATTATGAATAATATATTAAAAATAATGTAGTTATTGTACTCCAAACTAAAAGAATTAGTAATCAAAATAATAAGAGATGCAATAAAAGCAATCAATACAATTAAGATGAAATCTTTACCTAACCATAAATACTTATTGAATTTGAAATTTTTAAGATACAAGAGTAATACTCTCGTAATAATTTGAATTAAACCCGCTACAAGAAAAGCAATTCCATATCCCAATAAATCAAATTGCGTATATAAAAAATACATTACCATCGAAATCGTAATTAAAACACAGTCGATAGAAAGCACAGTAATTTGATTTTTAGACATATTTTTTAGTCTTGTTAGCATAATTACCACCTTTGAAAATGCAACACACGAATTGCCTCGTTACCAGATGGATTATATTCGACCGGCAATTCGAATATTAAGAAATAAGATCTCTGAAAAATTATATCAAGTTTATTACTATCTAAAGTAAAGTACCCTTCACCAGAGTGGCCTTCACTACCGACATAAATTTTATAATCTCCTTTAAATTCTTTTTTATCACCATTTTTGTATTGAAGCGTTAGTTCGTATGTTTTATCTGGATGCATCGTGAAAGTACTTGCAAACAAAAACCATCTATCTTCGTCTGAACATTGTTCTTCGTTTTCGAATTCTTTAACCATTTTAAAATTGTTATCTAGTAAAAATTCACCTTTGATACTGGTTTCCATTGAGCAGCCAGATATCAAAGTGGCAAAAAGCAAAAATGCAATTCTTTTAAATACTGATTTCAACATAATTGTTTTCTCCATGTACTATTTTACAAATTCCATCTTCATTAGAAACAGATAAAATAACATTAGAAACTAACATTGTAGATGAACTACTTATTAGTAAATATACATTTTCCATTAACCCATAAAGAAGTGTTGTTACTATAATTGCAATAATTAATGTTTTGTGTATTCCTTCTTTTGCGTTCAGAGTTGCTTCCTTGTATGAATGTCTTATTCCATAGAAATATAACGCAACTCCGAATATACCAAAGCTACATAGAATATCTAAAATACCGTTATGAAAAGTATGAGTAATAAAATTGGATGAGACGTTTAAAAAATATGATGAAGCTGTCTTTCCGTAACCAAATATGAGATATGGGCCTTTAACTAATTTCAGTGCATACTCCCACAAAATAATCCTTGATCTAATTGTCGCATCACCTGAAACAAAAAATATTTCATCAACCTTTTTTATGACACTATCAATAAAGCTTATCCTTCTCATAATTGGAGTAAAGCAGAACCCAATCAAACCAACTACAACTAAAACAGAAACAATCGTAGCAATGAAAACTTTAAAATTATTTTTTCTTTCTTTATTAAGCCAAGAGACGAATATGAATAAGTCAAAAAATAACGAAGCTAAAGCTGATGTTTTGCAAAGTGAGAAAATATTGACAATATTAAATATTACAAATGGAATCCAATATAACTTTGGTTTAATTTTATAGTCATAAAGAGTTAAGTAAAAACTAGCAATGATGGACTGAAATAGCAAAAAACCAAAGCCATTTTTGCTTGAAAATGTACCTGATAGATTTGTTGTATAACCGTTAAAACTAGTATCACCACTCGCTTTAGAAAAGAAATATAAATAATCTTTATACTGAAAAATAAATGAATATAGGCATTCTATTAATGTAAAGACAACTATAAATCTCATAAAGACAACAAGGTTTTTTCTTGTCGTTGCTTGCCTAAAAATATACAGATAAAAAAACATAATTAATAAATCGATTAGCCAATTTAAGTTTCCGATAAATAAGTCTTTTATTCCCAAATTGAACGTTGTAAGTACTGTCCATCTATATTCATTTACGCTTACAAACGAAACTGTCTTCGGGACAATTATGCTCGATAATATTGAAACAATAAAAACAGAAATAAATGCGAGCACATTTTTTAATCTAATTTTACAATCGTTTGATAAAGCAAACACAAATCCATAAGAAATGATGATGGCATAAGATATTATTTTTGAAGAATATGCGAATACAGAAGAATTAACGAAAGAAGAAATTAAATTTAGTCCGCCTAAATAATAAGAGGCAAAATTAAATATAAAATATAAAATTAAAACAATTGGAAATAATTTATTAACTTTATTTTTGAATGGTAAGAGTTTGTTTTTAAGCAAACCCAAATAAGAAAGATTACTATAATGATTAATCGAATATGCGTCACTAAAAGTTCTAAGAAACACATCTTTAACCCTTTTCCAATATGCAACAACAATTGAAATTGAAAACAATAAAACCGAAGCAAATCCTTCAATTAGTAAAAGATAAACATTAGACAAATCAGATATATTAGATTTTATTGCAAAAGACAGCAAAAATGTTAAACCTACCGATATTGCTGAACATATTGATAATGTTAGAAGATTTATTAAGTATGACTTTTGCTTTAGTTGCAAGTATTTTTTATTGTAAATAATAAAAGATATTCCTAGAAAAATATTCCCAATAGCAGTTCCAATGATGCAAGACCATATGCCGATTATCTTAACAAACGCAAAAGTGATACCAATATGAAGAATAAAAGATATTACATATAAAATTGTACTTTTGTAATGTTTTGCTGATAGTCGTTGTATAGAGTTGGTAAATTTAACCATTCCATAAAATGGCCAAATAGCAAAAAGGATGGTTGCAAAGTAATAAACCATTTCTTTTCCTTCGCCCACCCAAATGTAAACAAACTCTCTCCCACAAGCTGCAAAACCAGTAAAAATTAAAAATGATAAAAGAAGTAACAATAAACTTACTTTATCATATGTTTTTTGAACACCTTCTTGATTGTTAGAAACAACATCATCTGCTATATATGGCAAGAAAGGAGCATAAATAATATCCGCCAGTGATAGCAAGACCTGATTAAGTGTAATACTCAATTGATAAATCGTTGTTAAAGATGCTGCCTGCAAAGATACAGTCAATACTAGTTTGTCTATGGAGTGATTAAAAGTTTCTATACTGCTTGTCAAAACAACAAAAAATGAGAAAACAAGGATTTCTTTAATTAGTGTTTTTTTCAAGTTTTTTATTTTAAGAAATTCTATAGTTTTAACTGTTTTGATTCTAAAGAATAAATAAAATAAAAAACCAGCTAAATAAACTGCGGAATATATTAGCGTCACAACAACCATATTCGCACCCATTAAAACGAAAATAGTTGATAAAACAGGATAAAGAACGACAACAATCAAATTAATAATTCTTACTAAAACTATTTTTTTGGTAGATTCTAGGAACCATTTAGAATTTCCTAAAACAACAGACAAGGCTACATATGAAATTGATATTACTAAAATAGCAGCAAAGTCATTAACTTGTGTCTGTGTATACACTCCTCCAGATGGATCTAAAATTTTGTTATTTATTGTTAATACAAAAAGAACCAAGCCAAAAATAATAGCTATTAAACTAATAATGGACGTTATTAGATTGAAAGACGAAAAAACGCTTTTTTCATCATCAGCATATTTTTTGTGAAAACGTATAAAAGTCGAAGACATACCGACAGTAAAAATTGAAACAAATGAAACAAATGAATCAGCTGTTGTTTTTAGCCCATAATTAATATCGCCTATTTGCTCGCGCGATAACAAAAATTTTGTAAAAATGAAGCTTGTTAAAAAAGAAACAACAAGTGTGATTAAGGAAATTACAACAGATATCGATATGCTTTTTTTCTTTTGTTCCACAATTCGTTACCCTTTAAACTCAACTAAATAATGATGTGGTTCTCTTTCAGATTCTGGTGGCAATTTCAAATAATCACCGTACATTTTGGTAAGGTACTTTGTCACATCATTCATCCCATACATTGTTCTTCCTTCAAAAGAGAGATTAGTTATTCCAACAAAGGAATCACGGCTATAAATTTTTCTTAGATTAGTCCCAACAATAACTTTATTTGATTTTTTATATTGGTGCCTTTTCATAAAGTTGTTTCTCATTCTTGCACATAAGTGATATGGGGCCCACCAAAATAAAAGCCAGGATAAAACAGTCATGGCAATATATGAAGAACTTCTTTTTATTTTTCTAATTTTGTAAACGTTAAGTGGGTAAGACTTTTTATTTAATAAAAAAAGCCAAAAATTATAGTGAAATTTACTGATTTTATTGTCCGGATATCCATTAATTGGAAAAATATCAATAAATATTCCTTTTTGAGTTTTTAAATTTTGAGTGAAATATTCGTTATAGATAGTATTTTTCTTCATTAATTTAGCAAAATGATAAAAATAATGGTTGTCTGTTTTTGCTGTTTGTAAAAAATACCTATCATTCTCTTTATAAAGTTTCAAAAATAGATTGTAGTCCTCTCTGGGCATGCAAACATCAATATCATCATCCCATGGAATAAAACCATTGTGGCGGATTGCGCCAAGTAAAGTACCACCAAATAAGTAAAATCTTAAATTATGATTATCACAAAAACTTTTAAATTCATCTAAAAGCTCTAACTGCGTGTTTTTAAGAATAATTCTTTGCTCATTTGTAAGTTGAATCATTTGTTTCATAATTTTATTTTTTTATCTTTTCTCTCAGTATTGATGATGAAATGCCATCGGTGTGAGGCAAATAAATTACATCGATGTTTTTCTCTTTTAAAATGCTTTCTAATTTGTTCCATTTGTCGGTTCCTTTCCAATCAGAACCAACAAACATTACATCAATATTGTTTTCAATAGCGATTTTAATTTTGCCTTCAATATCGTAACTTTCTTGTGGAATTACTTTATCTACATATTTAATTGATTCAATAATCTTCATACGTTCATCGAAAGGAATAATTGGTCGCTTATGTTTATTTTCTAAAACAACTTCATCAGTAGAAACACCGACAATAAGAAAATCGCACTGTTCTTTTGCTTTTTTCAAAACATTTAAATGCCCAATATGAAACATATCAAACACTCCAGCTGTAAATCCTACCTTATATTTTTTTGTTTCAAACGTCTCTTTCATTATTTAAACCAATTCCTTTTCCAAAAGTTAAATTCAAATTTCATTTTGAAAATGAACAGCAATTACCTTCCCTTCACTGCTCCGAAAATTTTAAGGATTGTATAAACAAACACTTTTGTATCAAACCAAAAGCTTATTCTTTCAACGTATTTATGATCCCATAACGCTTTAAACTCAGGATCATGTTCTCTTTTCATTTTAATTTGAGCGTATCCACTTATCCCAGGTTTAACATCATAAGCATTCGGAGCGTATTTCAATCTACACTCTCTCAAATATTCTTCATTATGTGCACTTCCTGGTCTAGGACCAATAAAAGCCATTTGACCAATGAATATATTTAATAATTGAGGGGTTTCATCAATCGATGTTTTTCTTAAGAATTTGCCAAATTTGGTATCCATCGATTTTTGTTGTTCCTTATTCATGTCGGAAGGAGCAAGGTTTGGATTTGCATCTAATTTCATCGATCTAAATTTAATCATTTTAAAAACTTTTTGATTCTTTCCATATCTTTCATGAACAAAGAAAGGATGTCCTCTAGTGACAATCGCATTTACAGGGATTACCCACCACCACAATAAAACAAAACAAACAATAATCCCAATAAAGGATCCAAAAATACCAATAAGTCTTTTAAATGGTAGATAAATCTTTTGACTTGTTCGCATAATATATAAACAATAATTTATAAATTAATTATTGGACTATATTATAATTCCTACCTTTACCAATGTAAAACGTTGATAGGCACTAAATGTAAAGTTTTGTTTACATTGTTAAATGATTAAGAGGATGCAACAAAATGCATCTTCTTTTTCTTTGTATCAAAAATTTTGATGCAATGACTACGTCATCATTGCTTTTTGATTGAT
>CADBUI010000019.1 GCA_902797855.1 uncultured Erysipelotrichaceae bacterium | reverse complement strand
TGAGGTTGCTTTTACGCACTCTTCATATAACGCTGATGCAAAAACAAAACATCACGATTATGAACGTCTTGAATTTTTAGGTGATAGTGTTCTTGGATGTGTTGTAAGTGAACTTGCTTATAAATCTCATCCAGATATGGCTCAAGGTCCATTAACTAAATTAAAAAGCGCTTTAGTTAGTTCGCACGCTTTGGCGAACTTTGCTCGAGAATATAAATTCGATGAATATATTAGAGTTGGTAATTCTTTTAGTAACAATATTTCTAAATCTGATTCTCTCCTTGAAGACGTATTCGAGGCATTTGTTGGTGCTTTATTTTTAGATCAAGGCTTCCAATATACTAGAAAATTCTTAATTAAAACTTTATATAGCAACATTCAATCCTTCCAAGTGGAAGATTCAACTGATTATAAGTCTCGTCTTCAAGAAGAAATGCAAGCCGAACATCGCGAATCGGTTATTTATGAACTTATCAAAGAAGAAGGTCCATCTCATGATAAAACTTTTACAGTTAAAGTATCTTTTGATGGGGTAACTCTTGGAGTTGGAGTTGGTCCAACTAAAAAGAAAGCGGAACAAGAGGCCGCGAAAATTGCTCTTGCTAAAAAAGTAGGAAAATAAAATGGGTCTATTTAGCTTTTTGAGAGATAAATTTTCTAAGAAAAAAGTAGATGAAGAAACAAAAACTTACGTTGATGGAATGGAAAAGTCACGTAAGAATTTTGCTAGTAAATTAGATAATTTATCCAAGCGATATAAAGAAGTTAACGCCGACTATTTTGAAGAACTTGAAGAAATCTTAATTGAGGCCGATGTCGGTGTCTCATTAGCTTTAAGAATTATTGATGAAGCTTTAGAAGAAAGTAAGGCCCAAGGAATTAAAGAGCCAAAACAAATTAACGAACTTGTTGTGGATAAAATGTTCTTAGGATACGCCACAAAAGGTGGGAATATTGTTAATGAAATTGCTTTTAGAAATGATGGTCCAACTGTCTTATTGGTAGCAGGTGTTAATGGTGTTGGTAAAACTACAACGATTGCTAAATTAGCATATAGATATATTTCTCAAGGTAAGAAAGTTATGTTATGCGCTGCTGATACATTTAGAGCAGGAGCTACTGAACAACTCACCGTGTGGGCTAATAGACTAAAATGCGATATAGTTGTGGGTAAACCAGAAAGTGATCCTGCAAGCGTTGCCTTTGAAGGTGCAAAACAAGCTAAGGCAAACAATATTGATTTATTAATTGTTGATACTGCTGGTAGACTACAAAATAAGATTAATTTGATGAACGAATTATCTAAAATTTCTAGAGTCATTTCTAAAGAAATCCCAGAAGCACCTCATGAAGCATTTTTAGTTATTGATGCAACCACAGGGCAAAATGGTGTAGTTCAAGCTAAACAATTCATGGATTGTATCCACTTAACAGGCATTGTTATTACTAAAATGGATGGTACTTCAAAAGGCGGAATTATATTAGCAATTAGAGATGAACTTGGTCTACCAGTTAGATTTATTGGTCTAGGTGAAAAAATGACTGATTTAGAAGAATTTGATTTAGATAAATACCTTTATGGTCTTTGCTTAGGAGATGAAGCATGAAACATTCATTAGAAGAGACCATTAGAATTAATAAATTACTTGAAATTTATGGTAGGTTCTTAACTAAATCACAATTTGAAGTAATGGTTGATTATTTTGAAAACAACCTTTCTTTAGCGGAAATTTCTGAGATTAGAAATATCTCTAGAACTGCGGTGAGCGATGCGATTAATCAAGCTACAAACAAACTAGAAAATTGCGAAGAAAAATTAGGACTATGTAAGATATTTGATTCACTAAAAGAAAAAGGCGAAGACGTATCTAAAGTTATTGATGAAATTATAGAGAGGATTAAAGATGGCATTTGAATCATTAAGTGAACGTTTCCAACGAGCATTAAAGAAAATCCGTGGGCAATCTAGATTAACAGAAGCCAACATGGATGAGATGCTTAAAGAAGTGCGCATCGCTTTACTTGAAGCTGATGTTAATTTTAAAGTTGTCAAAGAATTCGTTGAACAAATTAAACAAAAAGCCATCGGTGAACAAGTCTATTTAAAACTTAATCCATCTCAAATGGTTGTTAAAATTGTTCACGATGAACTTGTTAACCTCCTTGGTAGTGGTGATTCTGAAATCAAATATGAAAAGAATAAGCCAACTATTATTATGCTTGTTGGTTTACAAGGTACAGGTAAAACTACGTCAGCAGGTAAGCTTGCTTACCTAATGAAGAAAAAACTCGCTAAAAAAGTTCTTTTAGCTGCTGGTGACGTCTATCGTCCAGCCGCTATTGATCAACTTAAACAAGTAGGCGCTCAAGTTGGCGTAGAAGTTTTCTCACTTGGAACAGACGTTAGTCCTGTTGAAATTGCTAAACAAGCAAAACAAAAAGCTTATAACGAACATTTTGATGTTTTAATTATCGATACAGCTGGTCGACTTCAAATTGATGAACCATTAATGAAGGAACTAAATGATATCACTAATGAAGTATCTCCAAATGAAATCCTCTTACTTGTTGATGCCATGAGTGGTCAAGATGCAATTAATGTTGCGAATGCATTTAATTCTCAACTCTCTTTAACTGGTATTATCATGTCTAAACTTGATGGTGATGCTCGTGGTGGTTCTGCCCTTTCGATTAAGCATTTGACCGGAGTTCCTATCAAATTTGCGGGTACTGGTGAAAAACTTTCAGACCTTGATGTCTTCCATCCTGAAAGAATGGCTGACCGAATTTTAGGAATGGGTGATGTTGTCACTTTAGTTGAAAAAGTCCAAGAAGAAATTGATGAAAAAGAAGCTCGTCGAGATGCTGAGAAAATGATGAAAGGCGAGTTTACCTTAGAGGATATGGTTCTTCAAATGAAGAAGATTCAAAGAATGGGATCGTTAACCTCTTTGATGAAGTTAATCCCAGGTATGCCTTCTATTAGTGAAGAACAACGTGTTCAAGCTGAAAAAGAAATGAAAAATCTTGAAGCAATTGTGAATTCCATGACTCCTGAAGAACGTCGTCATCCTGAAATACTTAAAAATTCTAGAAAGATTAGAATTGCTAATGGATGTGGAAAGACAAACGCTGACATTAATAGAGTCTTAAAGAAATATGATCAAATGAAGCTTGCAATGAAACAACTTCAACAATATAAAAAATCCGGCCGTATGCCACCAGGTGGACTAAACGGTCTTGGAGGACTTGGAATGTAAAAAAGTTGCCAGTTCAGTTGGCAACTTTTTACTTTGTAAACTTCTTACCTTTTTCTAAGGCTTCTTGCATCCATTTAGGATTGTTGTCGCCTTCTTCAATTTCTTTGAGAAGTTTTTTATCCTGCTTACTAAGTTCTATCTTGTTGAATAAATCAGGACGAAATTTCTTAGTTAATTCTAAAGACTGTTTACGGCGATATTTTTCAATTGCAGTGTGGTTACCTGTATAAAGTATATTTGGAACTTTCTTACCTTCATAATCATCTGGTTCAGTATATTGAGGATATTCGAGTAATCCGTTAGTGAAACTTTCTTCATCAAGTGATACTTCGGATATCGCTCCATCAAGAAGACGAATCACGCTATCAGCGATAACCATCGCTCCAAGTTCTCCACCAGTGAGGATATAATCACCAATTGAGATTTGTTCATCAACGTATTCGTTAACTCTTTCATCAATACCTTCATAATGACCACACAATAGAAGAATTTCTTCTTCGTTTTTTAGTTCATATGCTCTTTTCTCAGTGTAGGTTTTACCACGAGGCGAAAGCATAATTTTATGGGATTTGTTAGTGGAATTTTTACGAATTGCATCAACGATTGGTTGGCATTTCATAACTAGTCCAGCTCCTCCTCCGATAGGTGGAGTGTCAACTCTTCCATATTTGTCTAAAGTGTAGTCGCGAATGTTAACAATATTTACTTCGACTAAACCTTTTCCGATTGCGCGTTTAATAATCGAGTTCTCTTTGAACCCGTTAAACATATCAGGGAATAAGGTTAGTATTGTTATTTTCATAATAAACCTTCGATATAATTAACGATTACTTTGTTTTCTTCTAATGAAACAGATTTCACGAACGCCTTCACGAATGGAATAAGAACATCTTTATTATTTTCTCTACCAACTCTAAAAGTTGCGTATGAATTATATTCTTCTACTTTTTTAATTTTTCCAATATAGTCTCCATTATCAAAATAGACATCTAATCCAACTAAATCAGAGTAATAGTAATAACCTTTTTTCAGAAATGAAGGATCTTTTGTAACAAGTAAGTCATAGTGAACAATCTTTTCAGCTTCTTCAATTGAGGAAATTTCTTCAAAGATCAAATTATCGAATTCACCATTCTTACGATGTGACTTAATTGTAAGTTCTCTTTTTTCTTCACTATTAGGTTTAGAAACAAAAAGATGATTCCCGCTTTTAAAACGAGAATCACGAAAATGTGTTGAAGGATAGACTTTAACTTCGCCTCTTAGGCCGATAGTTTTAGTGATTGTTCCAACAATAAGGTATTCCATTATTTTTCTTCGTCGAAAGATTCAAATTTTAAATGAATACGTAAGTTTTCGTTTTTGCCTGCAACAGCGATAAGTTCGCGTAATGCATTAGCAACGTTACCTTTTTTGCCAATAAGTCTAGCGGTATCTTCGTTTTCAGCAACGATAAGAAGAGTTAAATCTTTATCGCTATCGCCTTTAACTTCACGAACCATTAAGGCTTCTGGATTAATTAAGAATGGATCAACAATTGTGTGGATGATCTTTTCGTAATCCATTATTTTGATTCCTTTTTGCTAGCAGCATATTTTTCCATAATACCTTTACGTGTGAAAAGAGTACGAATGGAATCAGATGGAGTAGCACCATTTCTTAACCATTTAAGAGCGAGTTCTTCGTTGATGTCTGCTTTATCTTCGCCTAAAGCTGGATCAAAATATCCAATTTGTTCGATATAGCGGCCGTCTCTAGCAAATCTGCTATCTGCAACAACAACTCTATAAATAGAAGTTTTGTGACGACCAATTCTGGTTAATCTAATTTTAACTGACATAATGTAGTTCTCCTTTTTACCGGAATATATAATATTAGGTTCTATTTTTGCTGTCAAGTATTTTTACTTAACACTATCTTATATGTGTTTTTATTTGTTATTTTTTCTTATTTATTATATAAATATATATGTTTTTTAGGAGGAAAATGTATGTATCGTAAAAATGCATGGAACAAATATAAAGACAAAAAAGTTATTTTTGATTTCGCTGAAGGATATAAAGAATTTATTTCTTTTGGTAAAACAGAGAGACTCGTTGTTAAAGAAAGTGTTTGTTTACTTGAAGATAAAGGATTTAAAAATGGCGACAAAGTAAAATCTGTTAAGCCAGGAGATAAGCTTTATTTTATTAATAAAAACAAAAACATCTGTGCCTTCATTTTCGGTAAAAAACCATTAGTAGAAGGTCTTAGAATTTTAGGTGCACATATCGACTCACCACGCCTCGACCTAAAAGAACATCCAATCTATGAAGATAACGGTTTTGTTCTTGGAGACACTCACTATTATGGTGGAGTTAAAAAATATCAATGGGTTACTATCCCATTAGCACTCCACGGTGTTGTTGTTAAAGCTAGTGGAGAAACAGTCGATATTAATATCGGTGAAGAAGCTGGTGATCCAGTTGTAGGTATCACAGATTTATTAATTCACTTATCCGCTGATCAACTTCAAAAAACAGGCGCAAAAGTTATTGAAGGTGAAGCACTTGATATTTCTTTAGGCAGCATCCCACTAAGTGATGATGGTAAAGAACAAGTTAAAGCCAACATTTTAAAACTTTTAGAAGATAAATACGGAATCAGTGAAGAAGATTTAATCTCTGCGGAAATTGAAGTAGTCCCAGCTGGTAAGGCTCGCGACTATGGTCTAGATAGAAGCATGGTTGCAGGTTATGGACATGATGATAGAAGTTGCGCATATACCTCACTTATGGCACTTCTTGATACAAAATCGGTTGAATATACAGCCTGTTGTATCCTTGTTGATAAAGAAGAAATCGGTAGTGTTGGTGCTACTGGTGCACAATCTCTCTTCTTTGAAAATACAATCGCAAAATTAGCCTCACTTATGGGTGAAAAAGACCCACTATATTTAGCGAGACTTGCTATGGAAAATTCTAGAATGCTTTCTAGTGATGTCTCAGCAGGATTTGACCCACTTTACGCTAGTGTTAACGATCCAAAAAATGCTGCATATTTTGGACAAGGACTTGTTTTTAACAAGTACACTGGTGCTCGTGGTAAATCCGGAAGCAACGATTCTAACCCAGAATATTATGCTTGGATTAGAAGAACTATGGATGAGGCAAAAGTTAATTGGCAAAACGCCGAACTTGGTAAGGTTGACCAAGGTGGTGGTGGCACAATCGCCTACATTTTAGGTAACTACAACATGAACGTTATTGACGCTGGTATTCCAGTACACAATATGCATGCTCCAATGGAAATAGTTTCTAAAGTTGATATCTACGAAGCTTACCTTGGATATAAAGCATTCTTAGTTGCTAAAAACTAGTTAATTATTATTAAAGGTTCTTGCATTTGTTTGTAACTTTTGATAATCTCTTCTTTGCGTGTTTACTAAACACGATGCAGACGTCCCGCTTTCACGTCATGATATGAACGTCCTAAGACAAAATTTGTTAGAAGGAGGAAATGACAATGAATACTAATATTGTTAACGAAATCACAGCTCGTCAACTCAAGAAAGATGTTCCTGAATTCTCAAGTGGTGATACAGTTAAGGTTTTCGTTAGAATTATCGAAAACAAAAAAGAACGTCTTCAAGTCTTCCAAGGCGTCGTTATGCAACGTCGTGGCTCCGGTGTCAGCGAAACCTTTATCGTCAGAAAAATCTCTGCCGGTATTGGAGTAGAAAGATCTTTCCCAGTTCATTCTCCAGCAATTGCTAAGATTGAACTCGTCAGAAAAGGTAAAGTTCGTCGTAGTAGAATTAATTACCTTCGTAATCGTTCTGGCAAAGCTGCCCGTATTAAAGAAGTTCTCTAATTTATTACGATTAGACATAAAACTCGCATTTGCGAGTTTTTTTGTTGCCTAAAAATCTACGAAATAATCTTTAGCCATAGGCTTTGTTGTATTTCATAATTTGCGCGCTTATAATAATTTCATGGCTAAAAGTAGTGAGACAAAAACTAAATCAAAAACTCGCTCAATACTTGAGATTGTTTTATATTCCGTCATCGGTTTAGCAACCGTGACCGCTATTGTTATCTCGATTACAACTATCTATCACAATAATCATTACACAAAGTTTTGGGTAAATGGACAATCTATGTATCCAACGCTAAATAAAAACGCTAAATATGAAGATGGCACCTTAATTGGTGAACGTCGTATTGGTGGTCCAAATAACACATATGATGTCGATTATGGATTCATGGACACTAGAGAAGAGACAATTAACCAAATTAATAGATTTGATATTATTGTTTGCCATTTAGATAATGGTGGAGATACGGTTATTAAACGCGTGATTGCTCTTCCAGGAGAAACATTCTATTTATCGACAAGTTCTATTAATCCAGATGATAATGGCAATCTATTTGTTAAAACATCTAACAGTGATAATTTCACTCTTATTGAACAACCAATTGATAGTCAAATTGTTCATGGTGGTAAGTATGACTATAAACCTCAATATAATGACTCAATTAATGGCTACACTTTAGCGAGCAATGAATATTTCGTTATGGGTGATAATAGATATGCTGGTAATTCGGTGGATAGTAGACAATTTGATAAAGGTGTTCTTAGAGAAAATATCGATGGAAAAGTTATTGGACTAGAAGCAACTTGTAAGATTAGTCTAGATCAAGAGACTGGTAAATATACTCCAGTGCAAATTCATTACTATATTCCAAGGTACTTATAATGGGAAAAGAAATACATTGGTTTCCAGGGCACATGAAGAAAGCCCAAAATCAAATCGATGCGAAACTAAAAATAGTTGATTGTGTAATTGAACTATTGGATGCTCGCATTCCTTTTAGTTCTAGGAACGAATATTTATATAAACTCACCTCTTCTAAAGAAAGACTAGTCGTCCTTACTAAAGCCGATTTAGCGGACCCTAGTATCACTGAAGAGTGGATTTCTTATTTTAAAAACAATAATTCGAAAGCAATATTCGCGGATTTAAATAATCCTAAAGATATCAAAAATATCATTCTTGAAGCCGAAAAATGTGGAGATAAAAAGCACGAAAAAGAAATTAAAAGAGGCTTAAAACCTAGCCCAGTTAGAGCGATGATTGTGGGAATTCCAAATGTTGGAAAATCTACCTTAATAAATAAAATCGCTAATCGAAAAGCCGCAAGTGTTGAAAATAAACCAGGACACACTAAATCACAACAATGGATTAAAGTATCAAACAAGTTTGAACTTTTAGACACTCCTGGGATTCTTCAATCATCCTATGAAGATAAAAATAAAGCGATTAATCTCGCTCTTGTTGGATCAATAAATCAAAACATTCTTCCTAATGATGAACTTGCGAATCACCTATTAGATTTCTTAAAAGAGTTCTATAAAGATGAACTCATTAAGAGATATTCCTTATCTAATCTAGATCAAAATCACCTTATTTTAGAGGAAATCGCTAGGAATAGAGGATTACTTCAAAAAGGTGGATTAGACATTCAAAAAGCTGAAATTCTTTTACTAAATGAATTTAAAAATGGAGTTATTGGAAAATGCTCTCTAGAAAGATCGTCCACGAACCTTTAACACTTCAAGAAGAATATTATTCTGACACTGTTAATCTCATTGTTGGAATAGATGAAGCCGGGCGTGGACCACTTGCAGGTCCAGTAGTCGCGTCCGCTGTTATTCTCCCGCGCGCGTATATTAATAAAGATATAAATGATTCCAAACAACTTAGTGAAAAGAAAAGAGAAGAACTTTTTGAAATAATTAAAAAAGACGCTCTTGCGATTGGAATTGGAATAGTGGACGCTGAAACAATAGATAAAATTAATATCTACGAAGCAACAAAAGTTGCCATGAAAGAAGCTGTTAATAATCTAAATCACAAATTTGATCTAATTCTTACTGATGCAATGCCTTTAAAAAATATGGGAGTTCCTGTAATTGATATTATTAAAGGAGACGCAAAAGCTCTCCCGATTGCAGCGGCATCCATCATTGCCAAAGTAACTCGTGATCACATTCTTAACGATTTAGCAAAGAAGTATCCGGAATATGGATTTGAAAAACATAAAGGTTATGGCACTAAACTCCATATGGATGCATTAAAGAAATATGGTCCTATAAAAGGTGTTCATCGCTATTCATATAAGCCTGTTGAAGAAGCAAGTATTGAACAGGTCCACTTATTTGAACTTGAATAATTACACTAGTTAACTAGTGTTTTTATTTATTTAAAATTTTTGGACCTTTTTTCATTTTTTTACCCCAATAAAGTATTAGGAGATAAAAAGATGAATATACACGATATATTAACTTATTTAGCAATCATCCATGAAGGTAACTGGGACGAAATATATAAAACAATTAGAGAAAAGAAAATAGTTCTAGATGAAGAAACTATCCAAAAAGAACTTAAGAAACTTAAATGCAAAAGCGTCACAATCATGGATGAAGAATATCCAGAATATCTAAAAGAAGTATGTAAACCTCCATTTGTTCTATTTTATTATGGAGATATTTCACTATTACAAGATAGGGACAGACATATTTCAGTTATAGGCGCGAGAGAATGTAGTGAATATGGAGTAAACGCTACAAAGAAAATAGTTAAAGATTTAGCAAGTGAATACGTTATAGTTAGTGGTCTTGCTAAAGGAATCGATAGAGTTGCTCATGAATGTGCAATAAATAACGGAGGTAAAACCATTGCAGTTTTAGGATGTGGAATTGAAAAATGCTATCCAGAAGAAAATAAAGATATATATAAAATAATTAAAGAAAATCATTTATTAATAAGCGAGTACCCAGGAAAGGTGCTTGTCTCTACTTCTCAATTTCCACTTCGAAATAGAATAGTTGCTCATCTTTCAAAATGCTTAGTGGTGACAGAAGCCAAGATGCGTTCAGGAACATCAATAACAGTTAGGTTTGCTCTTTATGGAGGAGTGGATGTCTGTTGTGTCCCTTATCCAATTTTTGAAGAGTCTTTATGTAACGCCTTAATTAAAGAAGGAGCAGCACTTGTAGAGAATGGGAATGATGTGATTGATGAGATGAACACTCGCGCTAGAAAAAATATTTTTTAGACTCTTAAAGAACTATTCTTTAATAAAAATAATAAGCATGCAAAGCGTTTGACAATGCTATAAAGGGCATCTATATTATCAAGCGATTAAGTTATGAAATTAGTCATTGTTGAGTCTCCAAATAAGTGCGATACAATCTCTCACTACCTAGGTAGTGGATACAAAGTAGTGGCCACAAAAGGTCACTTATGTGACCTTTCCAAGAAAGGAAAGGGAGGTTTTGGAATTGACCCAGAAAATGGTTTCAAAGCTAAATATGAAATTGACTCATCTAAATATAAAATAGTTAACGAACTAAGAAGGCTACATAAAGAGTCTGATGAAGTTATCCTCGCAACCGACCCTGACCGCGAAGGTGAAGCTATCGCATGGCACTTAACTCAAATTTTAAATCTAGATCCAACAAAGACTAAACGATTAGAGTTCCATGAAATTACACGCGATTCTATTAAAGAAGCTATTGAGCACCCACGCGTACTAGATATGAATTTAGTAGCGTCTCAAGAATCAAGAAGAATTATTGACCGTGTTATTGGATTTAAATTATCCAATATCATGCAAAAAAAGATTAATTCTCGCTCTGCAGGAAGAGTTCAATCCGCAACTCTTAAACTCATTTGTGATCATGAGAATGAAATAGAAAAATTTGTTCCAGAAGAATATTGGAATCTTTCTATTGAAATAGAAGAAGAAGGTCAAAGGCTAAAAGCTGATTTTGCTTCTTTAGATGGAAAATCTTATAAGATACATAATAAAGAAGAGAATGATGCTTTATTATCTAGACTTGGTAAAGAAGTTAAAGTTATTGAAGTTAAAAAGAGTGTTCGTTTAAACGAATCAAAGGCTCCATTTACTACTTCAACTCTTCAACAAGAAGCGTTTAATGCCTATGGCTTTTCTACGAAAAGAACAACCCAACTCGCTCAAGAACTTTATGAAGGTATTGAAGTAAATGGAGAACATGTTGGTTTAATTACTTATATAAGAACTGACTCGACTAGACTTAGTGATTATTTTATTAAAAATGCTCAAACATTTATCGTTAATAAATATGGTGATGAATATTTAGGACACGTTAAAGAAGGCAAACATAACGGAAATATCCAAGACGCTCACGAAGCTATTCGTCCAACATCATTATTCCGTTTCCCAGAACAAATTAAACAATATCTTCCAAGACAAGATTTATATAAACTCTATAAGCTTATCTATCAAAGAGCTTTAGCTTCTTTAATGAACGCTAAAAAAGAGGAAGTCACAACCATTACATTTGAATCTAACGGACTTACTTTTAAAGCGGAAGGAAGTAGAGTTTTATTTGATGGTTACACTAGAGTGTATCGTTATTTAGATGAAAATGATGAGAAATCATTCCCATCATTTAAAGAAGGTGAAACCTTCCAAATCGTTAATATTATTAACGAACAAGATTTCACAAAGCCACCAGCAAGATATTCAGAAGCTAAAGTTGTTAAGCTTATGGAAGAAAAAGGTATTGGTAGACCTTCTACATACGCAGCAACAATTGCAACACTAGAAAAACGCAAATACGTTGACTCTGTTAAAGGTGTACTTACTCCAAGTGAACAAGGTCGTAAGACGAGCTTAGTGCTCAATAAATATTTCCCAGATTTAGTGAACGTTGATTACACCGCTAATATGGAAAAAGATCTTGACCAAATCCAAGAAGGCACTAAGACAAGAGTCCAAGTTTTAACTGACTTTTATTATCCATTCCTTAAGGAAGCTGAAGAAGGTTCCGCTAGAATGTATGAAGATGAAAAGATTTATGTTGGAAGAAGATGTCCAAAATGTGGATCTGAATTAGTCGTGAAAAAAGGTCCGTTCGGAGATTTCATTGGTTGCTCAAACTATCCAACATGTAAATATAAAGAAATTGAAACTCCAGAAGTTGAAGAAACTGGTGAAAAGTGTCCAAAATGTGGCCGCCCACTAGTCTATAGAATTAATAAGAAAAATAAGAATAAGCGATTTATCGCTTGTAGTGGTTATCCAGATTGTGACTACATTAAGCAAGAAGAAGAAAAACCACGCTTTGTTAAAAAATGTCCAAAGTGTGGTGGTGATATGATTCTTAAAAAATATAAGGGTCGCTCGTTTGTTGGATGTTCGAATTATCCAAAGTGCACTTATAGTGAACAAGTAACACATAAAAACAAGAAGTAAGCCTTAGGGTTTACTTTTTTGCTATAATAGTTCCAATATGAAAAAAGTGAACGTAGTTGGAGCAGGTTTAGCAGGTGTAGAAGCCTGTTACTTTCTTCTTAAAAAAGGATATGAAGTTCATTTATATGAAAAGCGTCCAACAAAGATGACTCCTGCTCATCATACAGGATATTTTGGTGAACTTGTCTGCTCTAATTCACTTAAGTCAAAAGCTCTTGATAACGCATGTGGGTTACTTAAAGAAGAGATGTCTCTTATGGATTCATTAATAATGAAAGCTGCTCAAAAGACGTCAGTTCCTAGCGGAAATGCGCTTAGTGTTGATAGAGATGAATTCGCAAAATATATCACAAAAGAAATCAAATCATTTCCTAACTTAGTAATTCACGAAGAAGATGTGAGTGATTTCCTAGATGGAGTTACTATACTTGCGACAGGGCCTCTTACTAGTGATGAACTAATAGATAAACTTTCAAAAGTAATTGGAGAAGAATCATTATTCTTTTTTGACGCAAGCGCTCCAATTGTGAAGAAAGAAACTATCGATATGAATATTGCCTATCGTAAATCTAGATACGATCAAGGTGATGATAGTTACATAAATTGTCCATTTTCTAAAGAAGAATATGACCTTTTCTATCACGAACTAATTAATGCTGAGCTCGCTAACATACATGAATTTGATAAACATTATTTTGAAGGATGTATGCCGATTGAAGTTTTAGCGAAACGTGGATATGACACAATGAGATATGGCCCACTTAAACCAAAAGGACTACAAATGATGGATAGGCCAAAAGCATATGCGGTTGTCCAACTTAGACAAGATAATCTTGCAAACGATTTATATAACATCGTTGGATTTCAGACTAACTTAACATATAAAGAACAAAAAAGAGTCTTTAGACTCATCCCTGGACTAAAGAACGCTGAATTTGTTAGATATGGCTTGATGCATAGGAATACATTTATTTGTTCTCCTAAGGCACTTAATGATGATTTATCTTTAAAAAATAATCCAGATGTTTTTGTTGCTGGTCAACTTTCCGGAGTGGAAGGATATGTTGAAAGCGCTGCAATGGGTATCTTAGCGGCCATCTTCGCCTCTAATAAACTAGAAAATAAAAAACAACAATTGCCGCCTATTACAACAATCATCGGTTCACTTAGAAACTATATTGTTCACGCTGATCCAAAAGGATTTTCTCCAATGAACGCTAATTTTGGAATCCTTCATGGCGCGAATAAACATAACCGTGAAGAATGTATACAAAAATCATTAACTGATATAAAACTTTATTGGAGCAAGATTAATGAATAATGTCGTTAATGAATTTTCTAGTCATCTACTTGAAGAACTACATTATAGCGATAAAACAGTGAAAGCTTATCACCGTGATATCGATGAATTTTGTGAGTTTCTTTTCCTAAATCAAAAAGAACTTAAAGATGTTAATAAAGATATCATAAGAACTTATCTTTCTAATTTATTAGAAAAAGGACAAGACCCACGCTCACTTGCCCGTAAGATGTCTTCTTTAAGACACTTCTATAACTATCTAGTTAGAAATGATTATGTTTCTTTTAATCCGTTCCTATTTGTGTCTTCTCCAAAAAAGTCAATTAGATATCCTCATGCTTTATATATCGAACAGATAGAAAATCTATTTCGACTTAACAAAGAAAGAAGTGATGAACTTAAATATCGTGACCAAGCTATCATTGAACTATTATATTCTTCAGGAGTGAGAGTAGAGGAACTTGTGAACATTAAGCTAACCGATATTGATTTGAGAAATCGTTCAATTCTTATTTTAGGAAAAGGCCGAAAAGAAAGATTCGTCCCTTTTGATAAGATTGCAGCTATTACAATTAAAGAATATGTCTCAAATCATCGAGATAAACTATTTATCAAAAGTAACGACCCTAAATCAATGGATTATTTATTTTTAAATAATAGAGGTAAGAAATTAACCACTAGAGGAGTGGAATATATCTTAAAAAATATCGAGAAGCAAACAGGTCTAAATTATGGACTTCACCCACATACATTTAGACACACATTCGCAACTCATCTACTTGAAAATGGTGCAGACCTTAGAGTTATTCAAGAACTCCTTGGGCATGAATCTCTTAATACCACTCAGGTATATACTCATGTAACTGAGGAGAGTATGAAGCATCAATTTAACAGCGCTCATCCAAGAGCGAAGAAGAAATAATCATCTTTCACTTTTTATTCACGCGTGCTTGTGTTATTATAAACACGCTGTTTTTATAAACATGCGCATTACACACATTAGGAATTCAACGTCCTAGTCCCATGGCCACGGGGCCGGAAATGGGGGATGTTGTTCGAACTAATGGAGGTAGAAAACAAATGGAGGTTCATATAATGAACGAAGAAGAAAAGAAAGTCGCCCCAGCTGAAGCAGAAGAAGTTCCAGCCAAGGAAGACGCAAAAGAAGTCATGGAAATGGTTATGCATGATCCAAATGCTCCAATCATCACCATGAAAAAATTACTTGAAGGTGGTGTTCATTTCGGTCACCAAACCAGAAAATGGAACCCAAAAATGGGTAAATTCATCTATGGTGCACGTAATGGTATTTACATCATCGACTTAGCAAAATCTGCTCAAAAGATTCAAGAAGCCTATCTTGCTTTAAAATCAATTGTTGATGCAAACGGTAAAGTCTTATTCGTTGGTATCAAAACCCAATGTAAGGAAATTGTTCAAGAACAAGCTCTCCGCTCTGGAAGCTTCTATATCACTAACCGTTGGTTAGGTGGTACACTCACCAATTTCAAAACAATCCAAACACGTATTCGTAGATTAAAAGATCTCGAAGCTATGGAAATCGATGGTACATATGACCGTCTTCCAAAGAAGGAAGTTGCTCTTTTAAAGAAAGAAAAAGATAAACTTGCTAAAAACCTTGATGGTATTAAAGAAATGCGCAAGCTTCCAAATGCTGTCATCGTTGTCGATCCACAAATCGAACATAACGCAGTTGCAGAAGCTCACAAATTAGGAATTCCAGTATTTGGTATTGCTGACACAAATAGTGATCCAGATGTCCTTGATTTCCCAATCCCAGCTAATGACGACGCTCTCCGCTCAGTCAAACTCGTTATGACTGTCCTTGCTGATGCTATCGTTGAATCAAAAGGTGGTATCACCGAAATCGCCTACACTAAAGACGAAGGTGAAGAAGTCACTATGAAAGACGCAATTCGTCAAGCTGATAAGGAAAATGCAGAAAGACTTGCTGCTATCCGTAAAGCTCGTCAAGAAAGACAAGAAAGATTCGAAAAGCTTCAAGCTCAAAGAGAAGCCGCTCGTAAAGCTCGCGAAGAAGGTAAAGTAGCACCTAAAGAAGAAGCTCCAAAAGCTGAAGAAAAAGTAGAAGCTGAAGAAAAGAAACCAGCTGCTAAAAAAGCTCCAGCCAAGAAAGCTCCTGCTGAAAAAGAGGAAAAATAATTATGGCCAACATGATTGAACTCATTAAAGAACTTCGTGAACGTACAGGTGCAGGTATGATGGACTGCAAGCACGCCCTTGAAGAAACTAACTGCGATGTCGAAAAAGCTATCGACTGGTTACGTCAAAAAGGTATTGCTAAAGCCCAAGCCAAAGCATCACGTATTGCTGCTGAAGGTCTTGCTGAAGTTAAAGTTGAAGGTGATTTAGCCGCCATCTGCGAAGTTAACTGTGAAACAGACTTCGTTTCTAAAGGCGATAAATTCCACAAACTTGTTAGTGATGTCCTTGATGTCACACTTAAAGAAAAACCAGCTTGCATTAACTGTGCACGCGAAGCTACAAAAGCATTATTCACAGACGCTACTGTTTCAATGGGTGAAAAACTTGATTATCGTAGATTCGAGCTCGTTGAGAAGAGTGCTGAACAAGGATTTGGTAGCTACATCCATATGGGTGGTAAAATCGCTGTCTTAGTAGTCCTTGAAGTAGCTGATCCTGAGCTCGCTAAAGGTTTAGCAATGCATATTGCTGCTAATAACCCAAAATTCATCTCTGCTGATGAAATTCCAGCGGAAACAATCGCTCACGAAAAATCAATTCAAGTCGAACTTATGAAGCAAGATGAAAAACTTGCTAATAAGCCAGCCGCAATGTTAGAAAACATTGCTAACGCTAAAGTCCAAAAGGTTTTAGCAGAATCAACTCTCTCCGCACAAACCTATCTCCTCGATGGTGAAAAGACTGTTGCAAATGTCTTAAAAGAAAAAGGCAATAGAGTTGTTAAATTCATCCGTTACGCTGTTGGTGAAGGTATCGAAAAACGTCAAGATAACTTCGCTGAAGAAGTAATGAAAGAAATCAAATAATTTAAATGGAGTCTTGCAAAATGAAATATCAAAGAGTTCTCGTTAAACTTTCTGGTGAAGCTCTCTCTGGAAACGGAGAAAGTGGTGTCATTGATAGCAAGGCTCTTTTATCTACTGCTGAAGCCCTTGTTAACATCGCAAAACTCGGTGTTGAAGTTTCAGTAGTTATTGGCGCAGGTAACATCGCTCGTGGTTCATTAGTTGAAAAGACTGGAATCGACCGTGTTACCGGCGACAAGATGGGAATGCTAGGAACAATCATCAATTCCTTTGCGATGTCTGATGCTATTAAGCGTCTCGGACAAGATTCTGTTGTTCTTTCAGCCGTGGAAATGCCTTCTTTTGCGGAGACATATTCACCTGAACTAGCAGATAAATATTTAAGTCAAAAAAGAATTGTTGTCTTCGGTGGAGGAACTGGAAAACCATTCTTCACAACCGATACCTGTGCAACCCTTAGAGCCATCGAAATGAACGCTGATGCCATATTTATGGCAAAAAATGGTGTTGATGGAATTTATAACGACGATCCAAGAGTGAATAAAAACGCCAAGATGTATAAATCTATTTCCTGTTCTGAGATTATTTCTCAAAACCTCAAAGTCATGGATTTAACAGCGGTGGAAATGCTCAAAGATCAACATATCGATGTTCGTGTCTTTAATATGTCAAAAAGCGAAAACTTTATGAAAATTATTAATGGCGAGGATGTTGGTACTACAATAGTAAGAGGATAAAAATATGGATGAAATTACTTTAGAAGCAAAAGAGAAGATGTCTAAAAGCGTCGAAAATTTCCGTGATGAACTCACTCAACTTCGTACAGGTAGAGCCTCTCCAGCAATGCTTGATCGAATTGAATGTGAATATTATGGAGACAAGATTGCGATTAACCAAATCTCTTCAATCTCAGTTCCTGAGCCAAGACAATTGCTTATTAAGCCTTATGATAGAGGAGATATTAAATCAATTCTATCTGCAATAAGTGCTTCTAATTTAGGAATTAATCCTATCAATGATGGTGATTCAATTCGCTTAATTATTCCACCTCTAACAGAAGATACACGTCGCGATTTAGTTAAGAAGGCTAAAGCGATGTCAGAAGAAGCCAAGATTGCTATTCGTAACATCAGACGTGATTATATTGATTTTGTTAAAGATTCTGATGAGATGACTGACGATTATAAGAAACGTGTTCAAGACGAAATTCAAAAAGTTGTCGATGAAGCCGTTAAGTCAGTTGAAGATGTCTTAGCTAGTAAAGAAAAAGACATCATGGCTATCTAAAAATCATTAAACTTATAAGAGAGGGTATTAGCCCTCTTTTCTTTTAGAATTTTGCTCAATAAATATTTTATATATCGTGCCTAAGCGTGTATAATAATTACATTATGAGCGAGAAAATAATACTTAATAAACCAATTAATCACATCGCATTTATTATGGATGGGAATGGTCGTTGGGCGAAAAAAAGAGGTCTCCCACGTCATCTAGGACATAAAGAAGGATGCGATAGAATCATTGAAGTTTTCGATTTATGCAAAGAATATAACATCAAGGTTACATCTTATTATGCTTTTTCAACCGAAAACTGGAATCGCCCAAAAGATGAAATTAGACATCTATTTAACTATCTTGAACTATTCTTCAAAAGAGAAATTAAGCATCTAATTAGAGATGGAGTGAGAGTTGTTATCTCTGGAGATATTTCTAAACTTCCACTTAAAACTCAAAAGACATGTCTAAATGCGATAGAACTCACAAAAGACTTAGATAAATTTGTGATGAACATTTGTCTAAATTATGGAAGCAGAGATGAAATCACTAAAGCCACTAAAGAGATAGCTTCACTTGTGAAAGAAGGAAAACTTAACGTTGATGAAATTTCTCCTGAATTAGTATCGAACCATTTATACACAAAAGGATTACCAGATGTTGATTTAATGATTCGCACTAGTGGAGAAGAAAGATTATCTAATTATCTCCTTTGGCAAAATGCTTACGCTGAATTTGTGTTTACTGATACTTATTGGCCAGATTTTAAACGTGAAGCATTTGAAGAATGTTTAAAAGAATATAATTCTCGCAATAGAAGATTTGGAGGACTTAAAAATGAATAATAAAAAAATCCTTCCAATAGAAACAAATGAAATCACTCCTGAGATGAAAGCATCTTTAAAAACAAGAGTAATTACTGCGATTGTTATGACTGTTATTCTTGTTCCATGCATCTTTATTGGTTCATGGGCATACGCTATTGCAGGAGCTATTTTAGGTGCATTCGCAGCTTATGAACTTGTTCATGTTTCTAAGCCATCAAAGAGATTTAGAATACCTATTTACATCATGACTATCATGCTTGTAGAAAGTTATATATTCTGGATTTTTATTAAAAATAACGTTGTCTATTTAATTAGTGAACACGAATTTACAAATATATGGTCGATATTCGACACAAACTTCACAAATATCGAAATATCAATAATTGCTTTAGTATCAACCGCAGCGGTTTATTTTGTATTTTCATTCCTTGATGATGATACGACTATTTTCATGGTTGTTTATTATATTGCAATGTCAGTTATTATCGGTGTGTGTTTTCAATCGTTTATGTATCTTAGATATTCTCCATTTACAGCTTTTGGAGCTAATCAAGAACTCACATCTTCAAATATCTTCAAATATCTTCAATCTTCATTCTTACTTATCTATGTCCTTCTTGGTGTATTTATGAATGATATTGGTGCATATTTCACTGGTATCTTATTTGGTAAACATAGAGTGAATCCAAGAATCTCTCCTAAAAAGACATGGGAAGGTATTGTTGGTGGAATTGTCTTTTCGATGGCCTTATCACTTACATTCGCTCTTGTTATGTCCGCGGTAGGTTATCCAATATTCCCAGTCTTAGATTTAGATCACTGGTATTATGTTTTGATTCTTTCATTAACTATGCCAATGATTGGAGATATTGGTGACTTCGTTTTTAGTGCAATTAAACGCTATTTTGGAGTTAAAGATTTCTCTAATTTACTTCCAGGCCATGGAGGAGTGCTCGATAGATTTGATTCACTCATCTTTGGTGCGGCTTTAGTCTCTTGTTTCTTAGTTATGATTACAGGAGGTTGGACATTTGGTATAAGAGATTTCCCTGGTGCTCAAATCGTTAATGCTTTAATTAATATTTTCTAGTATGAAAAATATACTTCTTCTTGGTGCTAGTGGATCTATTGGAGAACAAACAATAGACATTATCAATAAATATCCTAAAGAATTTTCTTTGGTGGGTTTTTCAGTTGGTAAAAGAACAAACAAGATAGAATCACTAATTAAAAAGCACAAAGAAGTTAAATATGTTTATCTAATTGATGACGCTCTTAAAGAAGAGCTTGCAATTAAATATCCTAATATTCATTTTTATTCTCAAAAGGATGGATTAGCGAAATTCACAATAGACGCTGAGTTTGATATGTGCGTTGATGCTTTAGTGGGTATAGCTGGGCTTGAACCTGCTATCGAAACTTTAAAGAAAGATAAAATTCTTTGTCTAGCAAATAAAGAAGCACTAGTGACAGGTGGTCATCTAATTAATGATTTACTTAAAGAAGGCCATGGCTCACTTTATCCAATTGATAGTGAACATGTTGGATTTGCAAAATGTTTAGCATGTGTTGAAGATAAAGACACAATTGATCACTTAATTATTACTGCTAGTGGTGGGGCGCTTAGAAATGTTCCACTTGATAAACTTGCTACTCAAAAGGCGAGTGACGCTTTAAAGCATCCTACTTGGAATATGGGAAATAAGATCACCATTGATTGTGCAACAATGATGAATAAAGGATTTGAAGTTATTGAAGCTTATTATCTATTTAATTATCCAGCTGAAAAAATTGAAATCCTTCTTCATGATGAATCACTAGTTCACGCAATGGTAAGAACAAGAAAAAGAATTTCTTATGTTGATTATTCTAAGCCAGATATGCATAACCCAATTGAGTATGCTCTATTTTTAGGAAACGCTTATAAAGAAGTTCGAACTATTAGAAATCTTGATGAACTTAAAGACTGCCATTTCCATACTTTTAATCCAGAAAGATATCCAGCCATTAAAGTTGCAAGAAGAGCGCTTATTGATGGTCCATCTAGATTAGTTGCTCTTAACGCTGCTAACGAAGTAGCGGTGAATGCCTATTTAGAAGATAAAATTGGTTATTTAGATATCGTTAAACTTGTTGAAGATGCAGTTAAATCTACTCCAATTAATAAATATCCTTCTTTAGAAGAAATTAAAGAAATTGATCGTATCACTAGAGAAAAAGTAAGCGAGGTGATTAATAAATGATATCTCCTAGTTCACCTTGGGAATGGATTTTAACCGTTCTATTATTTATTATTTCTCTCGCTATATTAATTACGATCCATGAATTAGGGCATCTATCAATGGCGAAAGCTTTTAATGTTTATTGCCAAGAATTTTCTCTTGGCTTTGGTCCAGCCTTATTTCATAAAAAACCTAAAGGCAAAGAAACATATTTCTCAATTAGAGCCATTCCTTTTGGTGGATATGTCTCAATGTATGGGGAAGATATGGAACTTGAAGATGGTGTCTCTTTACCGCCTTCAAGAAGTCTAGAAGGAATTAAAAGATGGAAAAAAGCCATCATCTTAGTGGCGGGTATCACAATGAATGCGACACTTGCTTTAACTTTATTTGCAATTTCTAATTTAGCCTTCCCAATTCAACAAGCTAGTTCCCAAATTCATATCATAGAAAATTCCACTGCGTCAGCTTTAGGAATAAAAGATTATGACAAAGTTTCATTCTATCTACCAAGTGGATGCACTTCTAATGCAGTCTATGTTGGATTTAATAAAAACGACAATTCATTCGTAAGAAACTTCTACATCGTAGATGATGACGTAATTGTGGATGATGTTCATTATTATTTAACTTATATTCCTCAAGGCGCGAAAAACGAGACTAATATGTCTTCTTCGTTTGCTCTTTACCCATCAAAAGATTCCGCTTTTGAAGCATATTCAAGCGATTTAACTGGAGATATTACTCTGTTAAATTACGCGGGTGAAGTTCCAACTTCTTTTATGCCAAACACTGTTAAAACACTTGAATTTGATTTAAATATTAAATCTTATTTAGGTGAAGTAGATGGAGAAAAGAAGTGGGATGATAAAGTCACTAATTATAAAGTTCCACTTGAAAATACATTAGTTGAAGGAAGTGTTGATTCATATAAGTGGAAAGATATTGGTATTTCTTTAAGAATAGTTAAACTATGGCTTCCATTTGAAACTAGAGTTAAAGAAACGTTTGTGGACTTTGGTAATGCCTCCATTGCGGTCTTTAAAGGTTTAGCGAGTCTATTCACTCAAGGACTTAAAAATATGTCCGGTATTGTTGGAATTATGACAACAAGTGCGAATGTATATTCAACCTATACATTTTCAACTTACTTATATTTCTGGGGGTTAATATCTGTTAACCTCGCTATCTTTAATCTTCTTCCATTCCCTGGACTTGATGGATGGCAACTTCTTGTCACTGCTATTGAAGGTGGCACAAACGCTGTCTTAAGAAGAAGATATAAACGTAAGCTTGCTAGTGGAGAAATCTCTAGTGAAAATGCTTATGAAGACTGGAAGATTCCAAGTAAGATTAAAAACTATGTGTCATTTATTGGAATTGCTCTTCTCTTCTTATTTATGGCCGCTATTATTGTCTTAGATATTCTTAGACTCGTAGGAGTGATGTTATGAACGCTAAGATGGTGAGATTTTTAAATTCACTTAATATCAAAGATATTGAACGCTTTGATATGGATTTTGATCTTGTCGCTAGAAATGAATTCATCCATGAACAAATCGATATGATGATTATCAAGAACACTCCATGGGAATATGGTCTACTTGAAGAATTCATGGAAGGACTTAATATCATTGGTTATCCATATACGATGAGTTTTTCATATCGTAGACAACCTACAGTCTATGACGCTATTTCATTATTTAATGATTGGTTTAGAAGTCATAACCGCTATCAACCACCATTTGAACCTGTAAGTGGAATTGATTCGATTATTTTTGAATTTAGAAATGAAACTGAAAAAGAAGAAAACGAACAAGTTGTGAAAGATTTCAAGGATTTCCTTAGCTTTTTAGGTTATAACTTTGAGGTTACTTCAACTGTTAAAGAACTCACAAGTGAGACCCCAGCTATATCTCAAAAGAAACTTGAAAAGATAACTGAAAAAGCTGAAGAAGTGAGTAAAGAAATCATTGAAGAATCAACTTCGGAATCAAATGAAAGTTACTATAAAAACTCAAGTGACATTGAAGAAGAAAACCGTGCGATGGCGCTTGAAGAATTTAATAACACCTACATTAAAGAGCTTAAGGCTAATCTTCGTAAGGTAACTAAAGAACATAAAGCCTACACAGCACATAAAGAATCAAATTCATGGAGAGATAAACTTCCATATAACATTGTTGAAGATTTAGACACAATTAATGAGAACACTGGTAACGTTGATGTTACTGGTGAACTTTATGGTATTGATAAACCTAAATCCACAAGAGACGGTAAATCTTATTTAGTCTGTGGTATTGGCGTTAAAGGAAAAGCAATCGCGATTAGAATAAGCGAGAATGATGAAATTTCTGGCGATGATATCGCAAGCTTTAAGACTGGATTATTCGCTAACATTAAAGGTTATGTTAGTTTTGATAAATACACTCAACAACTTCAAATTAATGTTGCTCATATTGCTTTGCTTCCACCTCCAGAACCTCGTAAGGATGAATATCCAGAAAAGAGAGTTGAACTTCATCTTCACACTAAGATGAGTGCTATGGATGGTGTTTCAACAATTGCAGATTATTGTAAGATTGCTAAAGCAATGGGGCATAAAGCTATCGCAGTAACTGATCACGGTGTAGTCCAAGCCTTCCCTGAAGCTGAAATTGCTGGTAAAGCAAACGACATAAAAATCATCTATGGTTGTGAACTATATATGGTTAATAATGATTTACCATTCGCTTTAAATCCATGCGATAAAGTTCTCAATCATTCCCGCTATGTCGTATTCGACTTAGAAACTACCGGGTTATCTACTAGATATGACCGCATTACTGAATTTGGTGCAGTCGTCTTTGAAAAAGGTCAGGTCGTGGAATCTATTGATATTTTAATTAATCCAGAAAGAGAGATTCCTCTTGCGATTCAACAAAAGACCCACATCACTCAAGACATGGTGAAAAATGCTCCAACAATTGAAGAAGTGATGCCAAGGATTCTTTCAATCTTCAAGGATTCAATTTTAGTCTCTCATAACATCACATTCGATGTTGGCTTTATTAATGAAGCTCTTCGTAGAATGAATCAAAAACCATTAGATACTCCAATGATTGATACCTTATCGCTATCAAGATATATGTTCCCAGAAAGCAGTAGACACACTCTTGGAACTCTTTCAAGAAACCTAGGAATTGCTTCATATAACGAAGACGAAGCTCACCGTGCTGATTACGATGCTCGCATCTTAAATGAAGTCTGGCTTGCTATGCTCCATAAGCTCACTAAAGATAACTATTTAATGAAACATAGTGAACTAGCAAAAATTAAATCTTCTAAAGAAATGCTTACTCATATGAGAGGCATTCATACGACTGCTTTAGTGAAAAATAGAGAAGGTTTAGTGGACCTTTATAAACTGATATCTCTTTCTCATATCGATTATCTTGCGGATGTTCCAAAAACTCCTAAGGCTGAGATTAGTAAATATCGTAAGAATCTTCTTATTGGTACAGCTTGCTTTAATGGTGAGATTTTTGACGCAGCGAGAACTCGTTCAAAAGAAGATTTGTTAAATTTAATGAAATTCTACGACTATGTTGAAATTCAACCTATCGCTAACTATTCGCATTTAATTTATACAAAGCAAGTCGAAAACGAAGAAGAAATCATTAAATATATCAAAGATATAGTGGAAGCCGCTGATGAACTTAAGATTCCAGTCGTGGTAACTGGCGATGTTCATTACGCTAATCCAGAAGATAAATTTACTAGAGATATATTTATCGCTAACCTTGGAGTAGGTAAAAAACCACATCCTCTTTCAAGAAATAAAGTTGGTCCAAATCCAGATCAACATTATCGTTCCACTAAAGAGATGATGGACATATTCACTCCAATCTTTGGTGAAGCAAAAGCTAAAGAAATGATTATCACTAATCCTAGCAAGATTGCAGACATGGTTGAGCCATTAGAAGTTATCACTAAGACACTTCACGCTCCAGTTGTGCCAACTGCAAGTGAAGAACTTAGAGAAGGTTGCTTTAAAAAGGCTCACGAATTATATGGCGAGAAACTTCCAGAACTCATCGAAGAAAGATTAAATAAAGAACTTGATGGTATTATTTCAAACAATTTCTCCATCACTTATTGGATTGCTCATAAGATTGTTGAACGCGCTCATAGCGAAGGCTACATGGTCGGTAGCCGTGGTTCAGTCGGTAGTTCTTTTGCAGCGACTATGTATGGAATTACAGAAGTTAATCCACTTCCACCTCATTATCGTTGCCCACACTGTAAACATTTTGAACTAGTGGAAGATCCGAATATTTTCTCAGGCTATGATTTACCAGATAAACTTTGCCCTGTCTGTGGAGAAAAAATGGTAGGGGATGGACAAAATATTCCATTCCAAACATTCCTTGGCTTCAACGCTGAAAAAACTCCAGATATCGATTTAAACTTCCCAAGTGATTATCAGTCAAAAGCCTTCGATTTAACTAAAGAATTCTTTGGAGAGCACAATGTCTTTAGAGCAGGCACAATTGAAACAGTCGCTGAAAAGACTGGTTTTGGTTATGTTAAAGGATACTATGAATCTAAAGGTATTGATCCAGCTAGTATTCCAAGTCAAATTATTGCCTATCAAGCAAGTAAATGCGTCGATGTTAAACGTACGACAGGTCAGCACCCTGGAGGTATTGTTGTTGTTCCAGAAAATGAACCAATTTATAACTTTACTCCAATTCAATATCCTGCTGATGATAGTGAATCCGATTGGTTAACTACACATTTAGATTACACAAACGCATTCCACGAAGGACTTTTAAAACTCGACTTGCTTGGTCACGTTGACCCTCTTGCTTTACGCATGATGTCACTTATGACAAATGTCGATGTTTTATCAATTCCACTTAATGACCAAAAAGTAATTTCACTTTTTACAAGCGATAAAGCTCTTGGAAGAAAAGGTAACTATTTGCACGCTAAAACAGGTGCGGCAGGTCTACCAGAATTCGGTACTGATACTTCTCAAGATATCTTAATTGATGCTAAACCAAAATCTTTCGCTGATTTAGTGGTTATTTCTGGTCTATCTCATGGTACTGATGTTTGGGCACATAACGCTCAAGATTTAATTAGAAATGGTACTTGTACCATTCGTGAAGTTATTGGATGTCGTGATGATATCATGACTTATCTAATTTCTAAAGGACTTCCAAATGATACTTCTTTTGCCATTATGGAAGCTGTTCGTAAAGGCAAAGGCAAATTCAAAGCCAAAGAAAAAGAATATGTTCCTTTAATGAAGGCTCATAATGTTCCAGATTGGTATATTAATTCTTGTTACAAGATTAAGTACATGTTCCCTAAAGCACACGCTGTTGCCTATGTTACGATGGCGGTTCGTGTTGGATATTTTAAAATCTATTATCCATTAGAATTCTATGCTGTTTGGTTTACAGCGCGTTGTAAAGCTTACGATATTGACGCGATGCTTGGTGGACTTGAAGGTGTCATTCATAAATATGAAGAGATCAAGAGAAATCTAGCAACAAAAGGCGCTAAGAAATCTCCTAAAGATAAAGATCTTCTTAAGATGCTTACAGTTGCGATTGAAATGCTTGAAAGAGGATACACATTCGCTAATATCGATTTATATCGTTCGGATGCTACCTCATTTATTGTTGACCACGAAAAAGGGCAACTCATTCCTCCATTTATCGTCTTAGATGGTTTAGGTGAAGCTGCTGCTAAAACAGTAGTGGAAGAAAGAGAAAAAGGAGTCTTTACTTCTAAAGAAGACTTACTTAGAAGGACAAGGCTTAGCAGCACTAACGTGGATGATTTATCTCGCATTGGTGCTCTTAAAGGACTTGGCGATTCTGATCAAATGTCATTATTTGAGTTTGGTCTAGAATTCGGTGACTAATGTCGGGGCGTAGCACAGCTTGGTAGTGCGCTTGATTCGGGTTCAAGAGGTCGAGGGTTCAAATCTCTCCGCTCCGACCACTAATTAGTCTATAATAGTTTAACTGCGCCCATAGCTCAGCTGGACAGAGCATCTCCCTCCTAAGGAGAGGGTCGGACGTTCGAATCGTCTTGGGCGCGCCATAATCGTATACATACTTTGATACAAAGTGGAATATGCGAAAAACCGCAAAAATGCTCAGAAATGGGCATTTTAATTATTTATTGATATTATTTATATGGTTAAAATTGACTGATAAATAAGAATTTGACGAGGTAAGGAAATGATTGAATTGTATGAACCTCAGGTTGAGGACTTGTGGTTTAAGGAAAAAATGATGGGCGATGAGCAAACCATGTCTTACAATCATGCCTACGGAGGTATAATCCCTTTTCCCAAAGAATACTGGGCAGATTGGCATGACAGATGGATAACAAGCCACAATGGCAAGCACTTTTACAGATATATCAAGGATAGGGACACTTTTGTCGGCGAGGTAGCATATCATTTCGACGGAGAAAGACAGATTTACATTGCTGATGTGACTATTTATGCTCCGTATCGTAAAAAAGGATATGGTCGCAAGGGATTGTTGCTTTTATGTGAAACTGCAAAGGCAAATGGCATTAGGGAACTCTATGACGATATTGCCATCGACAATTCTTCTGTTGCGCTATTCCTTAAATGTGGGTTTGTTGAAGTTCTGCGAACCACCGAGTATGTTTTAGTAAAAAAGGAATTGTGAGTTTAACAAATTCCTATTTATCGTTCAGAAATAGGGGTATGCAAATTACCTCTAGGGTATGCAGTGTATCAAAATGAGTAAACGGAGGCACTATATATTTACCACATAGCAAAACACCTATGTGGTTTTTTATAAAAATATATTGAATATATTTCAAAATAAGTTAATATATTAAGAGTTGATGGGCCTGTAGCTCACCTGGGAGAGCGCCTCCATGGCATGGAGGAGGTAGCCGGTTCGATCCCGGTCAGGTCCACCATGTAGAAAAAATGCT
>CADBUI010000018.1 GCA_902797855.1 uncultured Erysipelotrichaceae bacterium | reverse complement strand
CAGCGATGATATCGGCAAGTAATGGTTGAATGGCTAAGCCAACGATTAAGGAAAGAATTCCAATACCCGCTAAAATAACGGTTGTATCAACTCCAAAGCTTGACAACACAAAGAATAACCAAATTAAGACTGCTGCATATTTAATGACGGAAATCAAAATGGTTAATAAGCCTCTAGTCTTCTTTAAAAGTGGTAAGCATAATGTCAAAAGAATTCTAACGATATAACTTGATCCAAAGATAAAGAATGAGTAGCTTACGATTCTAATTACGATATTTGGATCACTCGCCCCAGAAAAGATATTTAAACTGCGATAGAAAGCACTATTAGCTTCAAACATCCATCTGCCAAAGATTAATAGGACAAAGTAGGCAAGTGTTAAAAGTAAAAATAGACATCCAAACACCTTTTCGAAAATAGATAATTTTTTGCTTTTAAAATCGAACATATTTTTTCTCCTTTTCTATATTTATTTGATTTTTTTAGCATGTCCACCAACGAGGACAATCATCTTAATAGCAGGAATAGAGAAGTCGTTAGCAACGACATTTAATTTCTTGTCTAATATTCCTCTAGCAAGAACCTTAATATAACCTGTTTTAGGAGGAACTAAGCCTTTTTCTATTAAGGATTCTAGAGTAACTTCTTCTCCATTATTGTACTCCATGGATAAAGTATCAATGTTAATAATCTCTTTGCTTCCATCTTTACGTCGAATTACTTCAACTTCTTCTAAAGAAGATTCAGCTTTTTCATCACTCATTTCTTCATCTGCTTTACTAACAGAGATAGAGTCATAATGTTTAATGATTTCTTTATCTTGAAGTTTGGTTTTAACTTCTTTAATTAAACCCTTTGCTAATAAGGCTTTAGTAGATTCGGTAGGAACACGATAATCTTCATTTTGTTCTCTACCTTTAGAAATAGCTTTTTCACTCATCAATAAATCAATAAGTTCTTTTGCGTAATCTAATCTTCTATTGTTTTTAATTCTATATAAGCAAGGAAAATCTTCAAATTTCTTACCTTTAGCTTCTTCAACTTTATATTTATCATCAAGCTTTGAAGCATTTAATGCATAATAAACGCATAAAGTTTTTCCTCTAATGGCAAACTTTAAGACATAATCTCTTCCAACGTTAATCGCATCATAATGCCAAGAAACACGAGAGTGAGTTCCTTTATAGGAAAGAGCATAATTTTTAAGTATTGTATAATAATCTTTTACTACATCTTCACTTTGTGAAAGCTTCGCGGTAAAGGATTTAATATATCTAATTTCAAAGATATTACCACTTACATCTTTAGTAACAATAACTTCATCACCATCTGAATTAACTTTCGACTCCAGTACGACTGGTTGTTCACTTGGTTTATTAACTTGAACTTTTTGTTCTTTAATTAATCCTCTAGCAACAAGTGGTTTATTTGGTTCATATGGGAGATTTGAATAGACTTCATGTTGTTCTTCACCTTTTTCTAAGCCGAGGTTAGAAGCAACCACTTCAATAAGTTCTTTTGCATAGCCTAGTCTTCTATCATTTTTGATTCGATATAGGCATGGTGTGTCTTCAAATTTCTTTGATTCGACTTTTTCAACTTTGTATTTTGAACCAACATAATCACCTACATTTAACGGGAAATGAACACAAAGTGTTTTTCCTCTAACTGCAAATTTTAAGACATAATTTCTTCCTGAATTAATTGCGTCATAATTCCATGAAGTACGTGAATGAGTTCCTTTATAGGAAAGAACTTCGTTTTTAAGCTCTTCATAATATTTTTTAGTTTCGTCTGGAGATTGAATTAGTTTTGCAGTAAACGATTTGATAAATCTGATTTGGAAGATATTACCTTTTTCATCGCTGATAGTTTCCACTTCTTCTTCGTCTTCATCATTTAATTCAGTTTGAGTAACTTGAGGTACAGCAGAAATAACTGTTTCAGGTTTAGTTTCAACTTTTGCTTCTTTTTGTCTCTTGCTAGAAACAAAGAGAATAAGATTAGTTAGCCAAATAAGAATTGCAACAGCTGCTAAAACATAAAGAATGATAAATCTAGTAGATGTGAAATATGAAGCTAAAATTACAAATGGTAATAATCCAGAAACAGACGCTAATTTTACTTGTTTGTTATTATTGTTATTTTCGTCTTTTCTTCTTTTAAGAAGATTATAAAGAACAATTAATCCGCTAACAATTAAGAGAATGAAGAGAATTAAGAAAACGATAAATAAGATATTTGCTTGCTTATTCGTTTCTCTAGAACTATTTTCAGCAGTAATTAATTTTTGGACATAATCATTGCTCACTTTATCTTTTTGTCCTGGAGTTAAGGTGTCATAAGCATCTCTAGCGATTGTAATTTTCTCATCATCATCGCCTTCGCCGATGTCATCGATTTTAACTAAAACATCATATACTTCTTCAGCGTCTACTAACGTTTGAGTTGAATCATTATATGAACTCACTAATGCTTTTTCTTCAGCGCTCAAATTATCATATGCTTCTCTAGCGGCAAGTATAGCCTCTTGAGAGTCATTATCTCCTCCGTGATTAATATCACCAATGGAATTAATTAGATTAACGGCTTCATCGACATTATCATATGTTTCTTTTGCATCATCTAAAGCATCTTTATTAACGTAATAAACGATTACCTTTTGATCGTCAGTTAAATTGTTATATGCATTGGTAGCAGCATCGATATCATCTCTAGAGTCATCTTGACCACCGTTATAAGTTACTTCTCCAATATCTTGGATAAGTTCAATAACTTCTTTAGCAGCGACATTATCATCAAGTGTCTTTTTATATTGGAAATCAAGATCAGCATTTAAAATAGCTTTTTCTTCATCAGTTAAAGCCTTATAGGCTGCTAAAGCAGCATCAACTGCATCATAATATTCTTGAGAATCGCTAGGTTCAGGAATTTCTTTAATTAAATCTCCAACTTTATCAACGTGGTTATAAGTTACAATGTCATGATCTAAAACATCTTTATTTACTCCATTAACAACCT
>CADBUI010000017.1 GCA_902797855.1 uncultured Erysipelotrichaceae bacterium | reverse complement strand
TAGTTCCCATCGTTCAAGCTTTGGCACCCAACATTACTTGGGTTGTCGGTGGGTCAACGGGCTTGTCCCTAACCACACTCTTTATGGTGATTAAATTATATATTTTTAAATGTTATATTCAATAAAAATATTATTTGTTCAAATTTTCTAATTCTTTTCTTAGCCTTGATAATTTCTGAGGTGCTTTTTTTCTAGAAAGGAAGAAGACTAATAATGTAACGGCTATTCCAATTGCTAAGACGACAAAAGGTAACCAGAGAACAGAATTTGCTTCGTTTGAGCATCTTACTATATCATTTGATAGTTCTTGACCATACGAATCTGTTTTAGAATAGCCCATTTCTATCCACATATCTAAAAGATGCTTAGCAAAGTTTACTCTTGCTATACCAATTAGATAAGGAATCCACGATAAAAGAAATGCTCCTAATGATAGTGAACCCGCTAAAATAGTGTTTCTAGTTGGTGCAAATCTAGCTTTCTTAATTTCTAAGCGTTTTGATGCAATAGCAGCTTGTTTTCTTTCTTGTTCACGCTCTATTCTCATTTGTTCACGCTCTTCGGGGGTTAAGGAAGAGGAGGTTGAAGAAGAATGATAGTTCTCAGTATGAGTTGAACTTGAATAGATAGTGGTGGTTGGCGAGGCAACTGGTTTTACAATTGGTCTGCCATTATAATCAGCTTTTTCTATCGATTTAATATTGATATATTTGTACTGTTTTTCGAGCGCTTTTTTTGCTTCGGCTTTTGCGGAATACTCACTATTTGCCTCAACAACTATTGAACTTTGTTTATATGAATAAAAGAATCCTTCTGAATATTCAAATGTTACTAACCATTTACTACTAAAAAAGCCCATAATTTGTCCTTATTTTCTTTCCTTATTATTGTATAGAGTTATCAAACGAATCATCTCACTAGCCCATCGATCGATTAATTTTTCTAATTTGTCGGTCTTGCAATTTAATTCAATCATCTCATCTATAGATGCAAAAGCTCTAGCTGTATTACCTCTTTTAAGAAAACTATTCTGTTTTTCAACAAATTCTCTCAAATCTGTCAATTCTTTATTGCATTCATCAAATCTGTCATCGTCTTTAAAAACGTTGATAGACCAATCCCATTTATTGCCTACATTAAATAATGGATGTAAACACGGAATTAGTTTATCTTTAATTTGGATTTCTAGTGCGGCACACTTCAAATAATTGGTGTTATTTAAATCCATTGTAAGAATCATAGAATTATAAATGCCTCTAAAGCATTCGAATTTATAATCGATATTGCTATATTTAGGCTTGATGCGTTTGTTAAAAAACGTTTCCCAGTTAATTGGATTCCACTTTGAGCAGATTTCTTTGCTTACTTCTTGATAACAAGTGTGAATACGGTTGATGTAATCAATATAATTGTTAAGTACATCTGAATCAGTCTTGTTTTTGTATTTGATAAAGAATGAATAGATTTCTTCGATGCCAAAAGCGGTCCATTTTGCACTTGCTACCCTTCTTAATTCTTCTGAATCAATTTCGTGTGTTTTATAAAAAATTTTATAGACACATTTTGTAGGCGTTAGATTATTATCGTATTTCCATTTAGAGATACAGTTGTTATAGTGCTCTAATTGATTGCTGTGTTCGTGGGAAGCTGTTTTATCTTCGATAACAATAGTGCGATGACCTTTGAAAAGTTTTTCACACCAAAAGTCTATCGAAACATCGATATTGTTTACTTGAGCATGGGAAATTAGTTGAGTAATATCGTTAAATTTTAGGTTGAATGCCTGTCTTTTTTCATGCTGGCCCTTTGAAAAATAATTAATAAAGTCGACAACAATAGGCCCGATCTGTGAATTTTTATAATTTTCAAAAAACCATCTTAAAAAACCATCTTGGCTCAACTCTTTGGTAGCAAAATCAAACAAGTTCTTAAATTGTTCATTTGTCTTCATAGATTTTATCTTTGTATAAGCCGTTCCGCATTATGGTTTGGCTTATTAATTACATAATCATTATACTAATTTTAGACAGATACAATCAAAAGCTTATTAATAAATAGCTTTAACAAAACCATCGTATAATTACAAATCAACTCAATTCTTTGTTAGGTTTGAATCAAGAAATACTAAAAAAGGTGCGAATTAATTTTCACACCTTTCAAATAAATAATTATTTAATTATTTAACACCAATCCATGAGGCATAGATTATTGTGTCTCCAGTAATTACATCAGTATCGAAATCCCAGTATTCACCAAGTTCATTTTTCCAACCTTCAAAGTGCCACTGAGATGGATCGTATCCTCCTGGATCTCCTGGGTTAGCGACTTTGTCGCCAGCTTGAACTTCTTGTGATGGAACTTGATTTCCGTGTCCATTCATCTCGAAGCTAACAGTGAATACACCCGCTTCCCATTTAGCGTATAAAGTAATGTTTGATGTTACTTTGTCAGTTGCGAAGTTCCATGAGATCTGACATGATGGTTCTTTGTACCATCCAACAAAAGTATATCCTAACGCAGTTGGATCTGTTGGTTTAGTTAAATAATTACCATATTCAACACTTTGTGGAGCAATTGGATCGCCATGTCCTCTTAAGTCGTAGACAACATTCGCATTATGATAGTTAGTCGAGAATGTTGCGACATATGTGACATTTGAACTTACAGGGGTAAGCTCTTTGTTCCAATTATTGAACGTATAGTACGCTAGTCCATTATCGGCCTTAGTAGGAGTGATTCCATCATAAGATGGCATGGTGTCCTTTTTAACATTTTGGTCAACTTCAAGGACACTTCCATCTTCGTTAAGCCATGTAACTGTATATGTTTCAAAAGGATTGGAGTTAGAAGACGATGAATTAATTAACTGATTTGTTAATAAATATGTTGCTTCTGCAAAAGTTAATAAAAGTAACACTCCTCCGCAAATAAGAAGTGGTTTAACAATACTCTTTTTTGGTTTTTGATTCTCTTCCATGTTTATGCCTCTTATATATGTAAATTACATATTGTTATTGGTTGATTACATTTTATTAATTTATATATAGATTATCAATATATATCAGTTCCCTTTTTAACGTTACATTTATGGCAGAGAGTTTGTAAATTGTCGGGAGTACTTTTGCCACCTTTAGATATAGGAATAATATGATCAACTTCAAGATTTCTTGTACTACCGCAGTATCTACATCGGTTGTGGTCTCGATTGTAAATGTAAAATCTTAGTTTATTAGTGACTTTGCCTCTTTCCACTCTACATATTGCGTCCCAAATTTCTTTATTTAAGTAATAATTTCCTCTTTTTTGGTTGAGTCTTTTGATTATTTCAGATATTTCTTCTGGAGAATAACTATGTGTTTTTGAAGTAACGTATGCATCATTGATTTTGGTTAAAACCAAAACTACTTTCACTTTAAAATCTATATCAGGTGTCTTGATCAATCTATCGAATTGCTTATTTTCTACTTTTATTAGTTTTTCTCTGTTTAGCTTTTCTATGGGCGCATCATACTCTCCTAATTTATTAATCTCTTTTACATCTTTCATGTAGGCAGCATAAAGCGTTTTATTGTTTAACGCTTTTTGGATAGATGCTTTTATCTCTTTTTGATCATATTGAAGTTGATAGATTAAATAGTCTAGAGTTGAAATATCGTTGTAAAAATCCTGGTTATCGTAAGCCTTGGTGTATTCTTTCCAAGGCGCATGACCAAATTTGTATTTTGAATTAAGTTTTGTGAGATTTTTGATAGCTATACTATGATTCAAAACAAATTCTCTATATTTTTTAAAAGGAATATAGATGATTAAAACTATAATCAAGGCGATTATCGATAAGACAGCAGGCGCAATGAAGAATATGCCAAGTAACGCATATAAAACTGTGTCGTTACTATTGCTTGATACGTAATGAATTATCCTGATTATATCCATATTATTAGCATAACATTTAATATTTCTATTTGGGATTATTAACTAAATTTTTATAATAAAAAGTATGAGGATCTTAAGAAGAGTTATCAAAACTGCTACTAGACCATATCGCGCCAGGAGACACGGTACTATAGGTGAAGCGAAAGTTCGTGTTGTACTTAATTATGATCCTGATAAAAAACTTGTCCATCGCACAATTAACAACTTGATTATTATTGATAAGAACGGACATAGTCACCAAATTGATCACGTAGAAATCAGAAAAAACGGAATATTTTGTATTGAAACCAAAAGTTTGAAAGGAACTATAATTGGTGATCAGAACAGCTTCAAATGGACGCAAATATTATCTGATGGCGAGATTTATCAACATTTTAATCCTATTAAGCAAAATGAGGCTCATTGCCGAATACTTAGAAATATTTTAGGCGATCGTTATAATGTTAATTCAATTATTGTTATGGCGAATGATAATGCGGCGAGCATTGCAAGTAGTAACGTTATAAACGTTAGAGACTTAAAAGAGTACCTAGACAATTTTGATAATGGAGTAATATTAACAAGTGAAGAAATCAATAATGTTGCAGATGTGATTGAATCATATAATAGTGATCTTTCAGATGTCGAACATATTAAAAATATTAGAGAGTATAAGAAATCAAAAGTTAATGATGTTTGCCCATATTGTGGAGCTAAATTGTTAAGCAGCGATAGGCCAAATGGTGTGATATATTTATGTCCAAACTATCCAACATGTAAATATATTAAGTTCGTCAAAATGTAAAAAAAAGAGTCTTTGCAAGACTCAATTTTTTCAGTAGTGGCGCCCTCAAAACGACTCGAACGTTCGACCCTCTGCTTAGAAGGCAGATGCTCTATCCAGCTGAGCTATGAGGGCAGCAACGAGTATTATAATATCATTTTTATACACAAAATCAATTTAAATAATTGAATTATCAGATGCACTTAATAAATATACTAATAGTTCTTTATGTATAATATAGAAAAGAGGTACTAATTATGAATTGTCCAAAATGTGGAGCGGAACTTAAAGAAGAATCTAAATTCTGTCCAAACTGTGGTGAAAAACTCATCAAAGAAGAAGCTAAATCAAGAAACGCTATATTAAAGGAAAGATATAGTGTTAGTGAACTTGAAGAAGAAATAAAAGTCTTAGAAGCTAGACAAAGAATGATGCTTGTTTTTGGTATCGTTAGCTTTGCTATCGCTGTTGGATTTATAGTTTTAATGGTCTTTGGAATTATTAAATTTTCTAACGAAGAAGTCTATCACGTTAATACATATTCTTATGGGGAGGTTAATCCAAATTGGGTGGCAGGTTATATGATGTTCTCATTTGGATTAGGCTTATTTATTTTCTTTGTTGCTATGGGCGTTGCCTGCTTTGTGGTAAGAAGTGTTGTATTTTCTCGTAAGATACAAAAAAGGAAGACAATCATTAGAGAACTTGAGGAATAATCATGAAAGAATTAACGCTTAATAATGGAAATAAGATTCCAAATTTAGCCTATGGAACATGGCTAATTAAAAATAAAGACGTTGCGAAATGTGTTGAACTCGCTCTTAACGCTGGATATCGACATATTGATACCGCTCAAGCATATGGAAATGAAGAAGGTGTAGGAGAAGGCATCAGAAATAGTGGTCTTTCTCGTAATGAACTATATATAACAACTAAAGTACAAGCCGAATATAAATCATATAAGAAAGCTAAGGCATCTATAGATGAATCTCTTAAAAAGTTAGGTTTAGATTATGTTGATCTAATTCTTATTCATTGTCCTCAACCTTGGGCCTTCTTCCGTTCAAAAAGACGCTATTTTGAACAAAATAAAGAAGTCTGGAAAGCTCTTGAAGATGCCTACTTCGAAGGGAAAGTAAAAGCTATTGGAGTATCTAACTTCTTAGTGGATGATCTTGAGAATATCTTAGAAGACTGTAGAGTTAAACCAATGGTAAACCAAGTCTTATGTCATATTGGTAACACTCCTATGGATGTTATCAAGTTCTGTCAAGAACATGACATAGTCATCGAATCATATTCTCCAATCGCTCATGGAGCGGCCTTAAAAAACGAAACCATCATCAAGATGGCAGAAAAATATCGTGTTAGTGTCGCTCAGTTATGTATTAAATATACGTTACAACTTGATACCGTTTCTATTCCTAAAGCAAGTAGTAAAGAACATATTGAAGATAACGCAAAACTAGACTTTGAAATAAGTGAAGAAGACATGATTAAACTCATTAAACTAAATGAGATAGATTATGGTAAAGATTCATTCTGGCCAGTCTTCTGGAATTAAAACAAAGCAAAATAGAAAAAAGTTGGCAGCGATGCCAACTTTATCTTATAGATAATTTATGCTCTTTTAATGTGGGATTTACTTACTTCAACTACCCCTGATTTAAATTCAACTGCAGCGGTCAAGCTTCTAATAGAAACTACCTTACCAACTTCTCCAATTTCTAAATCAGGATATTTATAAGTTAAGACAACTTTGTCTCCTTCATTAATTTCACGGAGATGTTCGCCTGTATAATAGTTTTCTTTTTCTCTAGTCGCGTTTCTCCATTCATCATCAAGTTTCTTCGCGTGAGAGATAAATAATAATCCAAGTGCAATACCAGTGATAAAAAATACGATAAGTAAGATAATGCCAAGCCAAAGTGGGAATAATCCGCTTAGTGGTCCTTTCTTAGCAAAATCAATAATCGTGTAGATACTCGCTGCGCTTACGGCAAGCATATCAACACAACCAATAATTCTAAACATTATAGCCATTATTAGTGCCCCCTTTAATTACGCTTTTAGTGTATTCATAAACCACTAGTAATTCAACAACTTTACGAAACATAAAAATATAATACCGACTTAATCGGTATATTTCATTACCGTTAAAAAATTAAGATTTTTACACGTTGAAATATCGCATATGCGCCTATATAATGTATTTATCAAACAAGGGGGCAAATATGTTTAAGAAAAATAAACCTGTTGAAACTTTTCTCGTTGATCCTAAATCGATGGGAAAGGATGATGTTTTAAGACTTCCTGAAAACGTTAGGAAGATTAGACTTGAAAACTCTAACGATAGATTGTTCTATCGTGTGTATGGTGATATTAGAGAACCAGATGCTCAAATTATCATCTCCGGCCCAAACAAAGCCGTCATCATTAAAGATGGTATTTCTAGCGGAGTTCTTTCCGCTGGTAAATATGATATCTATGAAAAAGGAGACATCTCTAAAGGCTTATTTGGTAAAGCTAAACTCAAAGAAGCTGTTGTGGTGGATGTTATTGTTTATAACCCATCACTAACATATGAAGGATTCTGGGGAACATCTTCACCAATTCCATATCGTGATCCAGAAACTCAAATACCTGTCGATATTAAGGGTAGAGGTAAATACGATATTAGAATCGCTGATGTTGCTAAATTCCATGAAAGACTTGTTGGTAGTGACCGTGATTTCTCAATGGATAAACTACTCGAAAGAGTTAATTCCTTCGTCTTACAAGTAATTAAGAACGAATTCGTAAAAGTTCTTCATGAACTTCACCTCGGTTATATTGATATTCCTCTTCACGAACTTGAAATCGCTGAAAGAATTCAACCAACCATTTCAGAAATGCTAAATGAACAATATGGATTATTTGTCCCATTATTTGCGATTGAAGAATTCTTCATTGATGAAGAAAAACGTAAAGAAATTGAACAATATCTTAAAGATAATAGAGATGAAGAGAAGTTCAAAAAAGACGCGAAAGAAATCGCAAGTGAACTTGAACGTCTTGATGATAAGAATTGGGAGAGACAAAAATATCTCATCGGTTTAAAACGTGAAGATTACGATAAGTATCTTGAAGTCGTTAAAATCCTTGGATGGGAAAAAGCTGACAAGAAAGAAGACACTAAGAAAAGCGCAGCGTTTTGTCCAAAATGTGGCGCACCAATCGAAAACGGTCAAACATTCTGCTCAGTCTGTGGAGCCCAACTTGAAGAATTAGAAAGATCTTGCCCACACTGTGGTAAGACAATTAAAACCAAAGGAAAATACTGCCCACACTGCGGTAAAGAACTTTAATTTTCTAGATTGATTCACTTTAAGGTGAATCTTTCTATTATCAGGGGGAAAATTATGGCGAAATTAACTCACGCTTGTCCATTTTGTGGTGGAGAACTTCTCTTTTCACAAAATGACGATATTGTTAAATGTAAATATTGTCATAAAGATATTTCAGTTAAAGAATTATCAAAAGACTTATACACCAGTAAATATCAAGAAAAACTAAACGAAGCAATTGAACTAAGAAATGCTTGTGATTTTGAACAAGCTGCAATTATCCTTGAAGATGTTATCTCTAAAGATAAAGAGAACGCTCAAGCCTATTATCAACTTCTTTTATGTGAATATGGTATTTCTTTTGTGGATGAAGATGGAAACACCACTAGAGAAGTTCCAATTTTAAACTTAGTTCATGATGAATCTATCTTTGATAAGCATTATTACAAGACACTATGTGAAATCTTAAAAGATAATCCAGAAACACTTGAATACTATAATCAGTCTCTCACTCAAATCGATAAACTCAGAATGGAGGCTATCGATTTAATGAAAGAAGAGGAACCTTATGATGTCTTTATCTCTTATAAAAGACAAGATAATGGTGTCCCTACAAATGATAGTGAAGTCGCTCGTAGACTATACGATAAATTTACAAGCTGGGGACTAAAATGTTTCCTTGCTCAAAAAACTCTCCACGAAGAAAGATTTGGTGAAGCTTTTGAACCTATTATTTATAGCGCACTTATGTCCGCTAAAATATTTATTTTAGTGTGTGCTTCTCCAAATAAAGAATACCTCAATTCCCCTTGGGTAAAATCTGAATGGATGAGATTCAAAAAAAGAGTGGAAACCTCTAAAGAAAAACTCCTTCTTATCCCTGTTTTAGAAGGTGGATTTAAAGTTGATAGACTTCCAACTGCGTTAAAGAAATTTGAAGCTCTTCCATTAAATGAAGAATTCTATCAAATCACTAATGCGAGATTTAAAAATATTATCCGCGTTGAGAAACGTTCACAGTTCCAAAACGTCACTCTTGATACATCAATTAAAAAACTTAAAACCACCGCGGAAAATATTTCCACTCAATCATTTAAAGGATTTAAGGAAACCGATCTTGATTATTCTGAGAAGATTGAATTTGAAGTCGCCACTAGCGATATGGAGACTAATACTCTTAAATCATACGCTAAAGCATATGAGCGATTAAGTAAGATTACTGAGACAAATCCACATAACTATAACGCTAACTTAGCAAAGCTAAAATGTGATTTATTTTTGCCTTGGAAATCATCTTTAATGGATGCTGAATTAAATCCATATAATATCGATAGAATCTCTCAAGATTTCTATAACACTATCGTTGTTGCTAAAAAAGAAGATGCTCTTGAATTATCTAATATTATGACTGAGCTTTTAGTGAAATCACTAAGTCAAAAGCCAAGAGTCTTCCTTAAAATTCTTAACGATAAAAATGATTTCTTTTTATCAGTGATGTCTTCATTTAATGATAAAGAAGTCATGCTTGAAAAGATTAAATTATTTGAAGAACCATTTATTGACCAAGTTGATAGAAAACTCGCTAAAAGACCAAACTGTTTAGATGATAAAGATATTGAAACTATACTTTTAAAAGTATTTAAGCGTTTTTATTCTAACTACGAAGAAGAAGGCGCGAGATTAATCATTAAACTATATAACAGAGTATCAAGAAGATATCTCTCCGCATATCTATTTAAATTTGCCTCTAGACTTAACAAAGTCATCCTAGGTATTGATGAATATAATAAAGAAGCTCTTTGGAGTGAATTCATCATTCGTCATGGTGGAGATGATAATAGTTTCGCTTTAGCAGATAAGTTAACTATCAAGCACTTTAGAACATTTGATTTAAATAACATTCCTTCTTTAGAAGGAAATGAAGATAATATTTACTATATTATCGTTAAACTTATCTCTGGAGGTGCGAAATTTAATCTTAGTAGTGAAGATAATAAATTCACCCTCTTACTAAAAAGCGCTCTTATTATGGTCAATAACCCTAAAAAGATTGGCCTCGCTAAACTAATTATTAAGACACTCATTGAGATGAGTGGAAGTGCAAAAATCTCTCATGAAGATTATCTAAATTTACTTCTTAAGAGCGGTAATCGTTTCTTAATTGAAAAAGACTACGAAGAAGCAAGTAAATACTTTAATGAAATCCTCGCGAATGATGAAGATAACTTAGAAGCTAGATGGGGACTTACAAAATGTGAAGCCAAGTCTCCAACTAACTATAGCCTACTTTTCTATAAAGGTAGCATTGGAGATCTTTCTAGTTTCAAGGTTTTACTTAATAAATATTACGCGCTTAAAGAAAAAGAAGGAAACGCTCTTCCTGAAAACGTTTATCTTAAGTTTTACACCGCGATTAATAATATTAAAAACGGAAAACAATATAAAAGATTTGCCTCAGTATTTAAAGAACGAAACAAAGAACTTCTTGATGCTGATCTACCAGAAGATGATTCCATAGAACAAGTTTTAGCTAATCTTTCTAGTGGAGTTTATTTATCCGAAAGCACATCTAAAAGAGTTAGAAGCAAAAGACACGGTCGAAATCATTCTTTGTCCGCTAGAAGTTCACATTCAGCGTCTCTTGTTCTCGCGAATGTAATACCAATCGTGTATATGGTTATTATTACGCTAGGCGTACCTATTATCGCTTTCTTCTTTGAAGCACTTTATGCTGCCTTAATAGTAGCGGGTATTTTTGGGCTTCTTATCTTAGTGAATTTCATTCTCTTTAGAGACTTCCAGTTCACTCATTTTAAAAAGCAAAAATTATTCGCAGGAGTAATTAACTATCTAATGCCAATCTTATTTGCTGTGGCCTTTGTATTTGGATATTTCATTCTTAATGATGTCTTCACATTTGAAGGCACTGATGAACATGGTGAAATCGCAGTTATGTCAGTTATAGGATGTGTCCTTGGACTCATTGCTCAAGTAGTTGCGATGTTTTTTAGAAGCCGCATCAAAACCTATAGACTATTATTTCTAACTGAAGGTGGCTCAATTGTTGGATTCTTAATTGGTATGGCCTTACTTAGAATTTGTTTAATCAATTATGAAGTGTTCAAAGATAAATACTTTATCTTGCCACTTTCGTTTATGGCTTGTTTAGTTTGCATTGTAATTGCAGCAGGTATACCTGTCCTTATTTCTGTTTTAATTGGACTAAATATTAGCAAAGAGGAGTAGTAATTATGAAAAAGATATTTGTTAAAACCTCATTATTAGTTGTTACTCCATTTCTTTTAACTAGCTGTGGAGTCTCACTATTTAATTTTGATCCAGGATTATTATTCACTAGTGGAAAAGCAAACACTGAAATCATGCAGGTTGGAGATTATCTAACATGGGATATATTTGATACTTCAAATGCCTACATTATTGAAGGAGATAAACTTAATAATGATGGCACAAGTGAACACTTCGTGTCAGATTTATCTAGAGATAACTTTGTGAAAGTTAACACAAGTGATTATCTTCTTGATAATGTTGTTATTAAATACTATAACGCCTCTAGTCTCACGGATATGAGTGAAGCATCGTTACTTAAAACAAGTGAAGTAACTAAGATAGAAAAACCTGTCACAAAAGACAATCCAAAAGTAATCACTCATGATGATTTTTATAAAAAGAGTGAGGACGCTAAAGATGTATATCACTACCAAATCAGTAGAGACACTGATGAAGTAAGATTTAACAACTGGAATTATGATGGATATACATTTGATATCGCTAATAGAATTGAAGATCTTCATATCTATTTAGACGCAAGTTATTTTAATTCATATATTAAGACGGATGATTATTCTTCATTTGCACCAGTGTTTAATTATTTAGGAAAAGCTAATTTTAATTGTTTCTTCCATTTATCTAGACATTCTTCGCTTTATGCAGGAAAATCTTGTCCAGCATTAGCAAGGATGAAAAATGTTATCTTCGTTAGTGACACTAACGGTGGTGTTAGTATTCAAGCTGGTAGTGGAGGAGAAACTGATTTAAATAGACCTTCAGTCATCGATGAATCAAGTAAATTTGCTATTGAAGCCAACTTTATTCTAAATACCATCTCCGTAGATAGTATGTCGCTAGGAAAAGTAGCTCTTATTGGTGGAGCAGGAGCAAACGCAAAAGATGTTAATGATGGTATGATGGGTAACTACCCATTTAGTAAAGACACTCGTGTCGCAGGTATATATAAGTCTCTTGGAGTGCGCGCTGGTGATGGTGGAAAAGGAGGATATTCAACTTTATGGACAAAACACTATGGTGGAAACGCAATGTCGTTTGAATATATGGTTGCCAATGATTTAGCAAAATATAAAGATTATCTATTTTCTGCAGGCGTACCTAATCCTGGGGAAGGCGAATCTTCTAGCAGTGCTACTGGTTCAGCTGGAAAACCTGGAGAAGTCCTTTATCCATAATATCTAAATATAAGAAAAGGGCCTACACATTTGTGTAGGTCCTCTTTTTCTTTTTTTAGAGAATTTCTTCGACTTTCTTTTCGAAGTCTTCTGGCTTTTCAGCAGGCTCAAATCTATTAACGATATTGCCTTCTCTATCAACTAAGAATTTAGTGAAATTCCATTTGATATTTTTACCTTTTTTAACTTCGCAGTTATCTTTTAAGTAGCGATATAATGGATGCTCATTTTTTCCATTTACATCAATCTTATCAAATTGTGGGAAAGCAATTGCAAATCTAAGGACACATGCACTATGGATTTCTTCAGCGCTTCCTGGCGCTTGCTTAAAGAATTGGTTGCATGGGAAATCTAAGATTTCAAAGCCTCTATCTTTAAATTTGGCATACATTGCTTCTAAAGCATCATATTGCTTTGTAAATCCGCATTTAGTGGCAGTGTTAACGATAAGAAGAACCTTGCCTTTATACTCTTCTAGTTTAACTACTTTACCAGTGTAGTCTTTTACTTCAAAATCATAAATTGACATTGTTTTACCCCCTTTGTCACGCTTATATTAGCAAACAATAAAAAAATATATCAAGAAATATGCTTTCAAAATTGTGATTTTATTACTTTTTAAAAAATAGATTACAATTAATCTATCAATTAAACTATAATTGTAGCATGCTTAAAAATAGACACGTTCAAGCATTAATCACATCAACCTTATCAATCGCTCCAATAATAGCGATTGTTATTATACTTTCATTAGTAGGACTCGCTCCGCTAAATTTTAACCGTGGTGATTATCTTTTATTATTGATTGGAATGATTGTTTTAATCGCTGGATTAACTATCTTCCAAATTGGTGCATCTCGTTCACTTACTAAAGTAGGTGAATATATGGGATCATCACTTTCTAAACAAAAGAATTTATTTATCGTTTGTTTATTTGCGTTTGCTTTAGGCGCTCTTATTACAGTAGCAGAACCATCAATCATGATTGTTTCTAAACAAGTTAATATTAATGGTGTCTTACTTGTTGGTGGAATTGCTCTTGGAGTAGGCTTATTTGTTGTTATTGGTGTTCTTAGAATTATCTTCCATCGCTCACTTAAACTTTGGTATCTACTTTTCTACGCTTTAACATTTATGCTTTTAACATTCATTGTTATGGATCCTTTAAAAGCTAGTTTTTTACCATTTATCTTTGATAGTGGAGGAGTCACCACTGGAAGCGCGACTGTTCCATTTATTCTTTCTTTAGGCGCGGGTATCGCTATCGTGCGTGGTGGTAAATCATCTCAAAATGATAGCTTTGGTTTAGTGGGTATGGCCTCAATTGGACCTATTTTAACAGTTGCAATCCTTCTTGCCATTGCTCCGGTTGATGGAAACTATATTCCTCAATATACCTCGATGGAAGAGGCCACAAGTAATATTTTCATGACATTTATGAATGCCCTTATTCCTAACACGAATAATGGAGGGTTTACACTTGGAACTTCTATAGAAGTTATTATTGCTATCGCTCCAACTTTAGTGATTTTCTTAATCTATAATTTCATCTTTATGCATCTACCAATTAAAAAGATTAAATCTTTATTATTTGGTTTCTTATATGCCTATATTGGATTAACTATTTTCCTATGTGGCACAAGTGCAGCGATGACTCCACTAGGATATTATGTTGGCTCAATGCTTGGGCAACAATCTAATTGGTTAATTATTATCATTGCTTTTGTGATTGGTTTAGTCACTATTCTTTGTGAACCAGCAGTACATGTTTTAACTATTCAAATGGAAAAAATCAGCGATGGTTCAGTTAAAAAGATTACGGTTTTATTAACTCTTTCTTTAGGAGTAGGTGTTGCAATCGCTTTAGCGGTCATTAGAACATTATTTAATTTCTCAATCATGTATTACATGATTCCTGGATATATTATCTCTCTTGGACTTATGTTTATCTGTCCAGATATATTTACTGCAATGGCCTTTGACTCAGGAGGAACAGCCTCAGGTCCAATGGCCTCTTCATTTGTTCTTCCAATGGTAGTGGGTATAACCTCAACTGCTTTTGGAGCAAGTGCAGATTACTATAATCAATCATTTGGGGTTATTGCTTTAATTGCTTTAACTCCTGTTATTGCTATTCAACTTCTTGGAGTGAGCCAAAAGATCAAGACATACGTCGCATCTTCTTCAATGCGCACTATCTCTTACTCTAAGGAAGACGCTCAAATCATTCATTTTTAGGAGTTAGGTAAATGGGATTATTTTCTAGAAAAAAGAAAAACGAAGAAGTAAAAACAAAACTTCAACCTAAATATGAAGAAAAGCATGATATTAAAAAGCTTTCACTTTATATCACTATCGTAGATAGAGGATTTTCTCAACCAGTTATTCGTCTATTTGAAAAGATGGGAGCATCTGCTCAATTTGTTCAAATGGGTGAAGGAACAGCCGTTAAAGAAATAAGAGAAATTCTTGGTATCGAAGATAATGAAAAAGAAGTTGTTCTTTCTCTTATTAGAAAAGAGATAGTTAACGAAGTTACTAAAGAACTTGATAACTTCTTTAACCTTAATAAATCAATTCGCGGAATCGGATTTTCCATTCCTTTAACCTCACTTATTGGAGTGAGACTATATGAATTTTTGAGTAATTCTCAAGAATAGGAGTTAACTTATGGCAAATAATTTTGAATTAATTATCGCACTTGTTAATCAAGGCTTCTCTGAAGTCGTGATGGACGCTGCTCGTGAAGAAGGTGCACGAGGTGGGACAATCATCCACGCTCGTGGAACAGGCACTAAAGAAATGGAAAAGAAATTTGGAATTGTAATTACTCCAAATAAAGAAATGGTCATGATTTTAGTTAACGTTAAGATTCGCGATAAAGTTATGTCAGCGATTTATAAAGCTGCTGGACTAGGAACAGATGGACAAGGCATAGCCTTCTCTTTACCTGTTGAATCCGTTACTGGACTAAAATTTGAGCAAGGCACAAGTGAGGAAAATAAATAATGGCAAAAGCAAAAAAAGAAAAGATGGATCCAGTTAAAAAAGCTAAGCTTGTCTATTCTGGCGAATTTCTTTTGATTGCCATTGTTTTCATCGTTTTAATCATATTAAAGTTCACTGATGTTCTTAGAAGCGATAATTTTATCAAATCAACCATCTTTAACTTTGTTACCCTTGCTGGTGGACTACTTATTATTGGTGATTTTCTTTGGGCAACGCTTTCTAAGAAAAGAAGAAGTAGAACTTGCTATTTAGATAAATGTATCCATCTTCCAATTGGAATATATCTACTTACCTATGACATTATTTCACTTGTGAATTGGAACGCTGATTACTATTTAGGCATTGAAGCTTATAGTTGGTTTAAATATGGAATTATCATCGTCTTTATCTATATCGCTATTGATTATACCTTCGAAGGTATTTATCACTATTTCTATCCAATTCCAGAATTCCTTAAACTTGAAGCAGAAGTAAGAAAAGAACAAGAAGAGGAAAGACTAGAAAAGGAAGCTCAAGAAAAAGAAGCCCTTGAAGCAAATAATTCTTCTATAGAAGAAAAGGAGAAAGAAAGCAATGATTGATAAATCTACTTTAGCAACATATTTTGATCGAACTTGGACAGTGTTTGTGAAATACTATAACACTGTTACATCAACATATAATGGCTATCAAAATGTTAACCAAATCGAAAATATGGTTAATAGGCTTCTTTCTTTAGGAAAAATTGATTATGGCTTTGGTTATGCTTTAAATGAAGCGATAGCCGCTCATAAAAGAATAAATGATCCCGGTGAAGATTTAGATGCGCTAAATCGCACTAGAGATGTTGCCTTAACACTTATAAATGAAAAACTTGCCGTTAAGTAGTTGCTTGCAAAGCGATGATATGATGCTTAAAATGAAAATATGCTAACAATGTTTTTGTCTGCTATCTCCCTCTTCTATCCAGGCGCATCAACAAATCTTGCTGGATATTATGAAGATGCTATGATTTTTGCTAATTCTTGTGAACAACTTATCGAAAATGAAAATATAGATTTTGGATATGATGATTTTGTTCTTTCTGACGCCATCATCAGTAAAGATGTTTATTCTCCCGAGGGAAGTAACCAATACGGGCTGTACGTTTTTTCAGATGATTCATTTGTTTTATTGAATAAAGCAACATATAGTGTCGAAGAATTTGGTTCGAATAATAATAATGTTTTTTCATATTATTTAAACGAAGATTATCTGCTATACCATAATGGTCATCATTTTTATTGCGATACAAATAATTATTCTTTTGTTTGTCTAGACACTCCGATTGTTCAATTTTCATCACTTTTCGATGAATGGAATCTTTTAGGCGATTTTCCATATCGAACTTTCTATAATCATCAATTTGATTCTATTTCAAATGCCATAGGTAATGTTTTTTTCTTCAAGCATTTGCGAGGAAATTATAGTTTTGCTTCTCCAGAAGAAAATGTTTGTACTCTAATCGCTTCGGAAATTTATTTAGATTATTGGGATACTTTTTATAACGACAACATTATCCCTGAAGAAGCGGAAATTAAGTCGGTTGGAAATAGCGCAAGCAACGACTTTAGTTTATTTTATCCTTCTCCTCATATTGGTCTAATCAATAATGATTCGTTTAAAAATTTCTTAATTCAAAAATCAATCAATGAAATATATATAGACCCTCGCACTAATGGATTAACCGCAAATAATACAAGGCAACTTCTAAATAATTATTTAGAAAATGCATTAAGTCCATATTATATTAATAGTTTTTTTAACAATTGTGGCAATAACGTTACCCATACAATAGAATATGCAATAGATAACGGTAGACCTGTAATAGCAGGCGCAAGGAATCACGCTGTTGTGATTTTCGGTTATGATAATGATTGTTTTTACTGTGATTTGGGCACTCACGCGACTGCGAAATGTCCAAAAAACATTTTTAACGATGGTGGTTATTGTTTAGATTATTGTTTTGACTATGTTCCTCATGTACATTCTGATAATTATGTTCATCAACCAAGCAATACTTGTTATTGTGGCTGCGGTCAATTAACTTCCAAAACATTTTTTATGACACCATCGGATTGGGGGTTTCAATCTCAATATTTTTTCTATAACAAGCGAGTAGATTTTTCGCAAAACGAGTTATATGTCACAACAAATAGACTTCGAACTGGATATATAGAAGATGAAGTTGTTAATCTATCCCCAAGAAGGCAAGGCGCTGGAAATGCATATTTCGAAATTTCTTTCAATAAACCGATCAAAAGATTGTCTGTTGATTTGGCATGGTGGAGTCAATATGAATACCAAACAGATGGTGTTGCGAGGATTTTTTGCAAGGACTCGTTTGGAAACTGGATATTAAATTTTGTTGATTTGCATTCTCTTTTATTGAACACCAGTAGATCAAATCGAAGTAAATTCATTTTCGATTTGCCCACTGATGACGATTATTATGGCATAAAATTCTTTCTCCAGAATCAAGCTGTCGGAGATAGAAATAAAGGGCGATTATCAATTGGTGATTTGGAGATACAATATTATGAATAAATTTAAGTTTATTTATATACTTTCTTTTGTTTTTTTAGTTTCTTGTCACAATTCTCCAAATGATAATTATGGATGTGTAACTATACAAGATTATTTTTCATTCTCTTCTTTACACGAAATGATTGATTTTGATAATTCGTTATCAGTACCAGAATACCGTGTACCTTTTGATGCAAACATTATTAGCGATTCAAATAAGAGTTATCATCTTACTGGATTTAGATGTCAAACTAATGATTATAAGCAATTATATTTACGAGCATTTTTGGTTGATAATGAAAAATCTTCAATGCACTATTGTTTATCATTTGTAAATACTTTTTTGGATATTAATGAAATAAAAATTGATTCTGTAAATAACTTAGTATGGAAAGAAAGAGAAAATGTTAATTATATATTTGTTTCTCCTTTAAATATTGATTTTTCAAGAGAATTTGTTTTGTCTTCGAGCGATAAAGATATCAATTATTTCTCTTTATATACAAATGATGAAAGTTTTGTATTATCGGAAGATATTAAAAATAGTTTAGAAAATCAGTATCTAATCGCTTGTCAAACAATATAATATTTATTCCTCGAATAAGATACGGCCAAGCCTTATATGAGTCGCGCCCTCTTTAAGAGCGTATATATAATCATCACTCATGCCCATTGATAGATATGGAATTGATATATTGCATTTCTTTTCTAATTCGTTTCTTAAGTCTTTTAACTTTTTAAACTGCTCTAAGTAGCTTTCCTTACTAGAGGCTTTAACTGACATCATCATAAGTCCAACAAGATTGATATTTTTATATTCTTTTAGTTTACTTATGAATTCGATAGCTTCGTAATAAGGCACTCCGTTTTTACTCTCTTCAAGATTAATACTTATTTCCACGAAAACATTAAGTGGTGAAGTTCTTTCTTTTTCAATGATATCTGCTAGTTTAAGAGAATCTAGAGAATGAAGATAATCAATTTTATTGATTACTTCTTTGGCTTTGTTTCTTTGAAGATGGCCAATGAAATGCCAAACAATATCTTGATCACTTAGTTCATAGTATTTTTCTAAAAAGGCATCAACGCGGTTTTCTCCAAAATTATTCACTCCATGTTTAAGTAAATCTTTTAAGACATCACCATTAACGTATTTAGTAGCAGCTACTAAAGTAACATCATTAGGAATAGTGGATAAAAATGAATCAATGTCTTTACGAAGTTTCATACCACTAATATAGTCCTTTTTAATTTAAAAATCTATAAATAATACCTATATATTAATAAGGAATAAAAAAATAATAAAAAGTGTTTACAACATACCGATAACGGAATAGAATAATTAAGCGGAGGTCAAATATGAAATATTTATCTGTTAGTGAAGTTTCCAAAAAATGGAACATCTCTGAACGTCGTGTGCGTTCACTTTTAGTCGAAGGAAGAATTAAAGGAGCGATCAAGGTTTCAAAGAGTTGGTTAATCCCTGAAAATGCTTCCAAACCTAGTGACGCTAGAAATACATATCAATTTGATGAAGTTGAAGCTGAAGAAACTGCAAATGTTGATTTTAAAACATATCTAAAACGTTATCCCAATGAAAAAGGATATTTTGGTAAATATGGTGGAGCCTATCTACCTAAAGAGCTTGAGAAGGCTTTCCAAGAAATATATGATGCATATCTAACGATATGTAAATCAAGTGATTTCATTTCTGATTTAAGAAGAATTCGTAAATATTATCAAGGACGTCCTACTCCAATTTATTATTGCCGTAGACTATCCGAATCCCTTGGTAAAGTTCAAATTTATTTAAAAAGAGAAGATTTAAACTATACCGGTTCACATAAACCAAATCATACGATGGGTGAGGGTTTACTCGCTAAGTATTTAGGTAAGAAAAAACTCATCGCTGAAACTGGTGCAGGAAGCCATGGAACAGCGGTTGCAACTGCTGCAGCCTATTATGGACTTGAATGCGATATTTATATGGGTGAAACCGATATCAAAAAGCAAGCACCTAATGTTGCTAGAATGAAGATTCTTGGTGCCCACGTTATTCCGGTTAAGGAAGGAGCGGGGACCCTTAAGGAAGCGGTTGACGCTGCCTTTAGTGCCTACTTAAAAGAATATAAGACTGCTTTATATTGCATTGGTAGTGCGGTTGGTCCTCATCCTTTCCCTCTTATGATTAGAGATTTCCAATCTATTATCGGTATTGAGGCTAGAGAACAATTCCTAGAAATGACTGGCGAACTTCCAGATGTGGTAGTTGCTTGTGTTGGTGGAGGTTCTAACTCTATTGGAATGTTCGCACCATTTTTAGCTGATCCAGTTAAAATCATTGGAGTTGAACCAATGGGCAAAGGTACAGCAGTGGGTCAAAATGCTGCATCAGTTACCTTTGGTAAAGAAGGAATTATGCATGGATTTAATTCGCTTATGCTTCAAGATGAAAATGGTAATCCAGCGCCTGTATATAGTGTCGCTAGTGGGCTAGATTATCCAGCTGTTGGACCTGAACATGCTTTCCTACACGATTTAAACCGTGTTACTTATGATAGTGTCACTGATGATGAAGCAATTGATGCTTTCTTCAAGCTATGTAGACTTGAAGGAATTATTCCAGCTTTAGAAAGTGCACATGCGGTGGCATACGCAATTAAACTTGCGAAAAAGATGCATCATGGTTCAATTCTTGTGAATTTATCGGGTAGAGGAGATAAAGATTTGGATTATGTTATCGCTAACTATGGCGAGAAATATGGAATCAAATAAGAGAATTTTGTATACTTTGTGTCATGAATAAGAAAATGATTAAAACCTTATTTGATACTAAGCAATACGACTTAGTGGTCAAATATTCTAAAGAATCTCTTGATCCAGAAGTTAAACTTATGGGATTAAGTGCTTTGCTCCTTCTTTCTAAAGAACTCGATGCACTTAATTATATTAAAGAGAACTTTGATATTCTTTATTCTAAATATCCTCTTAAACTCATGAGAGTGCATTTTGAAGTTCTTCTTAAGAATCGTCTTTTTAATGACGCAAAAGAAGCTTTAAGAGTGTATGAAGCTAAACCATACATCTCTCAAGAAGCTGAAGAATTTATGAGAGATATGCACGAACGAATTGAAAAAGAAGAGCATCCAGTTATTAAAAATAATTTAAGTATTGATGAAGTGTGTGAAATCTTAGAAACAAGCACGAAAAACGCTGAGTTATCAAATGTTTTATTCTCACTTCAAAACTATAACTTTAATAGCTATGTTTCTTCCTTGCTTAATGTCTTAATTAAGAAAGATATTCATCCTTCTTTAAGGACATATGCTCTTATCGTTTTAGTGGATAATAAATATGCTCATCCAGTATCATTTTTATCTAAAGATAAAATTATCACTCTTGTACCTAGTGAAATTAATCCTCCATTTAAAGGAGAAGTCTTTGAAAAGATTGTTAAATTAATTAACACTAAAAGTAAACAAAATGTCACCCTTGAAGCAACAGCTTTCCAACTCTTAAATTATTATTCAATGGATATTTATCCAGTTGATATTAATAAAGAAGATCCTGAACTTGTTTCAAGCGCTCTTATCTTATTAGCGAAAGATTACATAAACGAAAAAGATGACTGCACCGATAAAGTTATCTTAGATAAGAAAGAAGAGATTAGGAAAATAATCGATTCGACTCCATCTTTGGAGCTATAAAAATTCATTTTAATGAAATATTGAGTGTTTCTCTTGATAGAGGGACACTCTTTTTGTATACTTTACAAAGTAATTACGAAAAGGAGATTATAGTTACATGAAAAGAGTCGTAAATAAATTACTCAATTCAAAGTATGAAGTAGTCTGTGATTTAGACGAAAAAGTATGGAAAGAAGCTCAAGAAAAAGCATTCGCAAAACTCGCTAAAAACTTAAAGCTTGATGGCTTCCGTCCAGGTAAAGTCCCACTAGAAATGGCTAAAAAGCACATTCCTCAAGCAGATGTCTTCAATGAAGCAATTAATTCAATTCTTCAACCAACCTTTGATGAAGTACTTAAGGAAGAAAAGATTCTTCCAGTCGCACGTCCAAGTGTCGATGTTACTAAAGTAAGTGATAAAGAACTTCAAGTTAAGTTCCTTATTATCACCGCACCAGATGTTACATTAGGAAAATATAAAGGTCATAACGTTGAAGAAGTTAAACCAGAAGTTAGTAAAGCTGAACTCGATGAAGCAATTAAACGCTTAGTCGAACAAAACGCGACACTTACAAGTGTTGACCGTGTTTCTAAACTTGGTGACACCGTTGTTATTGACTTCTTAGGAAGCGTTAATGGAGTGCCATTTGATGGAGGAAAAGCTGAAAACTATTCCCTTGAACTTGGTTCACATCAATTCATTCCAGGTTTCGAAGAACAACTCGTTGGTAAAAAGAGTGGTGAAAAGGTTGAAGTTAAAGTTACTTTCCCAAAACAATATGTTGCTGAACTCGCTGGTAAAGATGCAGTCTTTGCCGTTACCATTCACGAAGTGAAAGAAAAAGTAATTCCAGAACTCGATGAAGAACTCATCAAAGATTTAAATATTGAAGGAGTTAAGACTGTTGAAGAATTACGTGAACACGAAAAAGCTCACTTACTTGAACATAAAAAAGAACACGCAAGAGCGGAAACGTTAAATAAGATTGTTGATAAGATTCTTGCAGAAACCAAAGTCGAAATCGTTGATGAAATTATTAACGACGAAGTCGAAGGTATGAGAAAACAAATGTCTGACCGTATGGCTCAACAAGGTCTCACCTTAGAACATTATCTTGAACTCACAGGTCAATCTAATGATGACTTCAATAAGACTCTTAGAGTTGATGCCGAAAAGAACCTCAAGGTTATGTTTGTGATGGAAGCCATCGCTAAAGCAGAAAATATTGTTGTTGGTGATAAAGAAGTTGATGAAGAAATCTCTAAGATCGCTAAACAATACAATATGGAAGAAGGAAAAGTTAAAGAAATCCTCGCTGCCAATTTAGCAAACTTCAAAGCTGAACTCCGTCAAAGAAAGCTTCAAGATTTCATCTTTGATAATAACGTTAAGAAATCCTCTTCAAAGAAGAGTGAAGAAAAACCAGCTGAAGAAAAGAAAGCTCCAGCTAAAAAACCTGCTGCCAAAAAAGAAGCAGCCAAGAAATAATAAAGAACTACATTTAGCACTTACAAGTTGACAGTGCCAAAATTATCTTTATAATAGTGTTAGCACTCCACGTTTTAGAGTGCCAAAATAAAGGAGGAATCACGTATGGAAAATACTGAAAAAATCGTTCTCCCTTTACTTGTTACTAAAGCGATGTCTATTATTCCTAGCGAAAAGGAACTTAGACTTGATGTCGCTCGTGAATTTACGGTAAATGCGGTGAAGACAAGTTTGGATCATAATGATTCGCTTATTTTAGTTGTCTCACAAAGAAGCGCAAATATTGAAATGCCAACTGAAAAAGATCTTTACGAAGTTGGTACACTTTGCCGTATTGTTTCTTCTAGTGAATCTAAAAACTACCTTCGCATTAGAATTGTTGGATTAAGTAGAGTTAAACTTCTTAAAGTCGCCTATGACCAAAACAATTACTATGTTGCAGAAGGTGAAATGCTTAACACTATTGAAAGTGACCACGAAAAAGATGTTGCTACTTTAAAAAACATCGTCTCTTATGTTGAGAAAAATCCAGATGCACTTAAAGGAGTCCCTCGTTCAGTAATTGACACAATTACCACTAAAGGACTAAGTGCCTCTGATTTTAGTGATGTTCTTGCTAGTAACCTTGTGATGGAAAACTCTGACCGTCAAGCTTACTTAGAAATCCTTGATGTATCAGAAAAATTACAATTTATTGTAACTAGACTCGATTTAAAGAAAATTGAAGCTGAAGTTGACGCAGCGATAAATAAAAATATTTCTGAATCGACTGAGAAAGCTCAAAGAGACTATATCCTTCATGAACGTCTTAAAGCGGTCAAAAAAGAACTTGGTGAAGAACCTGGTGGAGAAAAAGATGTTGACGCCATTAGAAAACGCCTCAACGAAAATCCATATCCAGAGCATGTCAAAAATAAAGTAAATGCTGAACTTAAAAAATATGAAATGATGCCACCAGCATCACTTGAATCATCTCTTATCATGTCATATATCCAAATCTTAATGGATGTACCTTGGTATCAAACCACAACTGATAATGATGATTTAGATAATGTCCGTAAAATCTTAGACGAAGACCATTTTGGTCTTAAGAAAGTCAAAGAAAGAATTGTTGAATATCTTGCTGTCAAGAAAATGACTGGTAATTTAAAAGCTCCAATTCTCTGTTTCTATGGACCTCCAGGATGCGGTAAGACTTCTTTAGGCGCTAGCATTGCTCGCGCACTTGGAAGAAAATTCTTCAAAGCATCACTTGGTGGTATTTCTGATGAAGCTGAAATTCGCGGACACCGCCGTACATATGTTGGGTCAATGCCAGGAAGAATTATTGCTGGTATGAAGCGAGTAGGGGTTTCTAACCCAGTCTTCCTACTTGATGAAGTTGATAAACTCGCTAGCTCCTATAAAGGAGACCCAGCCAGTGCATTACTTGAAGTTCTTGATCCATCTCAAAATACACAGTTTAACGATAACTATCTTGAAGAACCATATGATTTAAGCAACGTCTTATTCATATGCACTGCGAACTATCTTGAAAATGTTCCAGCGCCTTTAAGAGATCGTCTTGAACTTATCGAAGTCAACTCTTATACCGAATTTGAAAAGCTTCAAATCGCTGAGAATTGGCTTGTTAGAAAAGAACTTAACAATAACGGTCTTACCAGTGATCAATATTCTATTGATAAAGACGCAATTATGCTCTTAATTCAAAAATACACCCGCGAAGCTGGTGTTCGTGAACTACAAAGACTTATTGCAACTACAATGAGAAAAGCCGCTGTTGAAATCTTAACTAATAAAGATGTTAAGAAAGTTAATGTGACTGTTAGTAAGATTGGTGAATACCTTGGTAAACCTCTATTTGAAAACACAAAGAAAGAAAAAGTGGATACTGTTGGAGTTGTCACCGGCTTAGCCTACACTCAGTTTGGTGGAGATATTCTTCCAATTGAAGTTACCTATTTTAAAGGTAAAGGCGGTCTTGTCTTAACCGGAAAACTCGGTGATGTCATGAAAGAATCTTCATCTATTGCTCTTGACTATGTCAAAGCAAATGCGAAGAAATATGGAATAGATGAAAAGATTTTTGCTGAAAACGATATTCATATTCATTTCCCAGAAGGCGCTGTTCCAAAAGATGGACCATCTGCAGGGGTAGCGATTGCCACAGCCTTAATCTCCTGCTTAAGCAATCGTAAAGTTAACTGCGATGTCGCTATGACTGGTGAAGTTACTCTTCGTGGACAAGCTCTACCTATCGGTGGACTTCGTGAAAAATCCCTTGGTGCACTTCGTGCAGGTATTAAAACCATCATTGTCCCAAGCGATAATAAACGCGATGTCGATGAGCTCCCAGATGAATCTAAGAAAGGTCTAAATATTGTTTATATGAACAATGTTGATGACGCTGTTAGAGTCGCAATTAAGGATTAATAATGATTGATTTTGTTAATGCTAAATTTATTAAAAGTGCCCCATCTTTAGATGAGGCACCTTTAGATAATCTTCCTGAAATTCTCTTTGTGGGGAAATCAAATGTTGGGAAGTCATCTTTAATAAACGCTTTAACAAAAAAGAAGAATCTCGCTTTTACTTCCTCTAAACCAGGACACACTAAGTTACTAAATTATTATTTAGTTGATGATAAATTCTATTTAGTGGACGCTCCTGGATATGGATATACCCGAAGTGGAAGTAAGCATTTAGATAGTTTTGGAAAAATGATGGAAGACTACTTTGATAATCCAAAACTTAAAGGAGTTATCTTCCTAGTGGATTCTAGACATTCTTTAGGAGAAAACGATATTGACTTCTACGATTTTATCGTAGAAAAGAATATTAAGTTTGTCACTGTCATGACTAAAAGTGACAAGCTTAATCAATCGGAGAAATCTAAAGCTATTAAAAGAGGACAAGAATTAGTTCATGGAGAATTCGTACTTGTTAATACGCTAAATAACAAATCTCTTGATGAATTAAGAACTATCATCTCTAAACTTGTATAGTTTAATGTCTCTTGCTAAAATAAAACTCGCCGATGACTAAGAGGTCATTAGTAAAACTAACATTAGAGAGTAGTGGATGGTGGAAGCACTACGTTAGTCACTAATGATGTCGCTTACGAGGCTAAATGGGAACATTTCGTTAGTTCAGCGTTAATGAACGAATGAGTGCATATCTAATTATAGATATGAATTAAGGTGGTACCACGTATAATGCGTCCTTAAATTAGGACGCTTTTATTTTAAGGAGGTAACTTATGCTTGATAAACGTTACGATCATAAAAAAGTTGAAGAAGGAAAATATGAAACTTGGAAGAAAAAAGGATATTTCACTGCGGGTGATACATCTAAACAAGCTTTCACAATGGTTATTCCTCCTCCAAATGTTACTGGTAAATTACATTTAGGTCATGCTTGGAACACAACGATTCAAGACATCACCGCAAGATATAAAAAACTTAAAGGATATGATGTTCTTTGGCTAGCAGGTATGGACCACGCTGGTATTGCTACTCAAGCAAAAGTTGAACAAAAACTTAGAAGTGAAGGTATCTCTAGATATGACCTTGGTAGAGAAGGATTCCTTAAAAAAGCCTGGGAATGGAAAGAAGAATACGCGGATAACATTCATAAACAATGGGCTAAAATGGGTTTAGCGCTTGATTATAGCCGCGAAAGATTCACTCTTGATGAAGGACTTAACAAAGCCGTAAATCACGTCTTTAAAACGCTTTATGATAAAGGACTTATCTATCGTGGAGAAAGAATTATTAACTATGACCCAGAACTTAAGACAGCTTTAAGTAATGTTGAAGTTATCTATGAAAATGATCCTGGTAAGTTTTATTACTTTAAATATAAAGTAGAAGGCTCGAATGAATTTTTAGTGGTTGCCACAACTCGTCCAGAAACAATGTTTGGTGATACCGCTGTCTTTGTTAATCCAAGTGATGAAAGATATAAACACCTCATTGGTAAAAATGTCATTAACCCTGCCAATAATGAACCTCTTCCATTAATGGCAGATGAATATGTTGATATTGAATTTGGTACTGGAGCGATGAAATGCACACCTGCTCATGACCCAAATGACTTCGCTTTAAGCGAAAAATATAATATGAAACGCATCAAATGTATGGATTTAGATGCGAAGATGAATGAAAACGCAGGCATCTATCAAGGCATGGATAGATATGAATGCCGTGAAAAACTTGTTGAACAAATTAGAAAAGATGGAAACTTAATTAAGATCGAAGACATCGTTCACCAAGTTGGTCACTCTGAAAGAAGTGGATGCGTTGTTGAACCTACTTTATCTAAACAATGGTTTGTTAAGATGCGTCCTCTTGCTGAGCAAGCATTAAAGAAATCTACAGTGGAATTTGTTCCTGAAAGATTCAATCATACTTTCCGTCAATGGATGGAAAACGTTGATGATTGGTGCATCTCTCGTCAACTTTGGTGGGGACACCGTATTCCAGCTTACTATAACGATGAAACTGGTGAAGTTATCGTTAGTGAAACTCCAATAAACGATCCTCATTTCCATCAAGATGAAGATGTCCTTGATACTTGGTTTTCAAGTGCCTTATGGCCATTTTCAACCTTAGGTTGGCCAGAGGAAACTAGTGACTTTAAACGTTATTTCCCAAATGATTTACTTGTCACTGCCTATGACATCATTTTCTTCTGGGTTTCGAGAATGATTTTTGATTCTCTTGAATTTACGAAGAAGTCACCATTTAAGAAATGTTTAATCCATGGATTAATTCGTGACTCACAAGGTCGAAAGATGTCTAAGACTCTCGGAAACGGAATTGATCCAATCGATGTTATTGATAAATATGGTGTGGACGCTCTTAGATATTTCCTCACAACCGGAAGCGCACCTGGACAAGATATTCGCTATATGGAAGAAAAGGTTATCGCTAGTTCAAATTATTTAAATAAGATTTGGAATAGTGCTCGCTATGTCCTCGAGTCTTTAGGTGAAGACTTCACAAGTGAAGAAATTAACTTTGATAAACTTCATAAAGTTGAACAAGATATCTTAGTTAAACTAAATAACACCATTAAAAATGTCACTAATTATATGGATAAGCTAGATTATTCTTTAGCGAGCTCCTATTTATATAATTTCGTCTATGATGATTTCTGTTCATCATACCTAGAAATGAGTAAAGTTAGCCTTTTAAATAGCGATGAAAAATATCGTAATCAAATCAAGAATGTTCTTGTTTATATTCTTAAGAATATAATCATTATGATTCATCCATACGCTCCATTTATAAGTGAAGAACTTTATTTAGCGCTACCAAGCCATAAAGAATCAATTATGCTTGAAACTTATCCAGAAGCTAAAAAGTATGCAAAAGTTGATTTAGTGAATGTTACAGATATGTATAAGATGATTCAAGACGTTCGTAATTATAAAGTCACTAATAAACTTGCACCTAACGCAAAGCTTATTATTAAACTTGAAACAAGTGATGATTCATTTAATGAACTTAAACCATATTTAGAAAGATTTAGCTTTGCTAAAGAGTTAACTATTTCAAATAATATTTCTTCAAGCGGAATTAAATATATCTATAAAAATGCCTCAATGTTTATTGAAGATGATATTTCTAGTGAAGAAAAAGAAGCTAAGAAAGCTAAAGATATCGCCTTATATAAATCAGAGATTGATAGATGTGAAAAGATGCTATCTAATCCAAACTTTGTAAATAAGGCTCCAAAAGAAAAAGTTGAAGCTGAAAGAAATAAACTCGAAGATTATAAAGCTAAATTAAAAGAATTAATCGGATAATATAGAATTTGGAGACTTTGTCTCCATTTTCTTTTAATGAAAAAAAGTGCTCAGTTTTTGAACACTTTTTTCTCTTTTTCCCCCAATAAAGTATTAGGAGGATCTAAAGAGATGCTCCAAGTTTTTAGGGCCCTTAGCATCTATAAGGGAGGCTTAGTAGTGGAAACCGCTACAGTGCTATTGATCTTACTTATCTTTTAATAAATAAGATGAGCTAGATGATTTACCTAGCTCCCTAAGCCAATAACATTGTAAATCGCTTTCTAAATAGTTGCAATGGTGCCTAAAAACAAAGAAAGGAGTAAAGATGGTTAAAGTTTTTATTGCGGTTTTAGTTGTCACAATTGCTCTTATCGTTGTCTTTCAAGTTATTGACCCAAGTGTGGACACAAGTGGTGGAGAACAAACGACATTAGTGAGTGACACAAACACTATAAGTGTTTCTATCTCTGGAGAAGTCTCTAAACCAGGTACGTATTTAATGGAACCAAATACCTATTTAGTGGACTTAATTAGTGTGGCTGGGGGAGTGACAAATAACGCTGATGAATTAGCGTATGATACAAGCTATTTACTTGCCGATTCACTCAGTTTTTATATCGCTCCAAAATTTGATAATAACGATGTTTGTTCAATGTCACCAATTGTTAAAGTTAACATCAATAACGATTCCGCTGAGCAACTACAAACTATTTCTGGAATTGGTTCAACTGTCGCAAATCAGATTGTGAATTATCGAACCACAAATGGTAAGTTTTACCGAATCGAGGACGTTAAAAATGTTTCAGGAATTGGTAATGCAACTTTTGAAAAGATAAAGAATTATATAACGCTAAGATAATATGACTATTTTCCTTTTAGTCATCTCTTATATAATCGGTTTATATTTCTTTAGAAATAACTGGCCAATAATTATCGTTATTAGCGTTCTTTTTATAGCCTTTTTAGTTTTTAAAGTTGGACTAAAAAGATTGCCTATTTTTCTATTCGCTTTTTCTTTAGGAATATCTACTAGCGCAGTCATCCATTTTACCAAGCCTAATTCAAAAGAGTATTTTGGAATGGTGGTGGAGTCTAGTGAGAATTATTTTATCTTTCAAAGTGGGATATATCGCTTCTATGTCTATGAAAAAGAAAACGACCGACAATTTGGAGATTTTATCTATATTATTGATGAACCTGAAGAGATTAATTTTGTTAGCTATGAATCGAGGTTTGATTTCAATTCTTATCTAAAAGATAAGGGAGTAGAATATTCTTTATCAATTTATAAAAGTGAAACGAAGTTTTCTAGTCCAATTAGAATTAAAAAAGCAAAAGATAAATTTCTTAATTCTTTTGATGAAGACACGAAAGCATTAATTAGTGCGTTTTTATTTGCTAGAGCGGATACGAGTAATGAAACAATTATGATCGCAAATGAAGTTGGATTATTGTTTCTATTCTCTGTTAGTGGGATTTATCTCTCATTTATCTTAAATGGATTAAAAAGAATATTTAGATTAATTCTTCATGAAAAATTAGCGGATATTATTCCACTTATACTGCTCACTCCATTTTTTGTTTTTGTGTTTCCAAAAGTGGGGGTGATAAGAGTTTTTAGCGTCTATATTTTTAAATACATCAACGAGAATTTTTTAAACAAAAGGTTTTCCCATTTAAAGATCATTTCTTTTGTTGCACTAACTATGTTAGTGATTAACCCAACATACGCCTATCAAGCTGGTTATTATATTGGCTTTTCTTTAAGTGCTTTCATCTATTTTTTAGGTGAAAGTTTATCGAGATTTAAAAGAATAAAATCTAAGATTATGATGCGTGTTTTTGTCTATCTATTTTTGATTCCAGTCGCATCTATATCTCATTATTCCTTTCACGTTTTTTCTTTACTCTTTCAAGTGATAAGCATCCCTATTAATGAGATATTTTTTATCACTTCACTAGTGTCTTTATATATCACTCCATTCACTCATGTCTTAAAGTTTATGGGCGACATTCTTAGGAATTATTATTCTTTTTTAGGAAATATCGATATTGTTTTACCTCTTGGATATTTCGGTGATTTTTATATCTTAATTTATTACATTCTTTATATTTATTGCCTTTATCTATTTGAATCGAGGCGAAGAATTCATCTAATTAAGGCTAGTAGTGTTCTTTCTATATTTATGCTCGTTTCCTTTTTACCAATTAGAACATATTTAGTGAATGGTATTTATTTTATAAATGTTGGACAAGGAGATTCAATTCTTATTCAAAATAGAGGTCACGCGGTGATGATTGATACGGGTGGTAATTTATCGTTTGATATGGCAAAAGAAACTCTCATTCCATTTTTGCATAAGCGTCAGATTTACAAAATTGATGCTTTAATTACCACTCATAGTGACTTGGATCATTCTGGTGCAGCTAGTTCACTTATAAAACATTTTCCAGTTAAAACTTATCTAACTCAAAAAGAAGAATTTCCTTATAAGGTAGGGGACATTTATTTAGAAAATCTAAATAATTATTCTGCAAGCGATCCAAACGATTCCTCTTTAGTGTTCAATTTAGAGTTCATGAATAAAAAGTGGTTACTTATGGGTGATGCATCAATTAGTGTGGAAAGACAGATGCTTCTTGATTACCCAGATTTAGACTGCGACATTATTAAACTTGGTCACCATGGTTCTAAGACTTCTTCGTGCGATGAATTTATTAAAAGGGTTAGTCCTGATATAGCGATTATTTCTTGTGGGGCAAACAATAAATATGGTCATCCAAATAAAGAAGTAATCGACACTTTAAATAAATATAAAATTGAGGTTAGAAGAACCGATTATGAAGGAACTATATCATTTGTGAATTATTTTACATAATATGCTATAATTCAAATTATGAATTACATTCTTTATGGCGAACAATATCCACGTATCCGTCATCACTTAAAGAAGATTCTTAGTGAACGTCTTGGCGAAGTCGATGAATTTAACGTGACTAAATTTGACGCGAGTGAAGATGATATCGATGAAATAATCGCTGATACGTCTCTTCTTCCTTTAGGATATGACCGTAAAGTAATTGTTATCGATAACGCTTCTTTTTTAGCAAAAGATGGCGATAAAAAGATATTAGAAAAATTCACTAATTCAATCGTAAATGATGATTTTATCGATATTGTTTTCATCGTGAGAAGCTCTGCACTTAATGATAAAAGTGAACTCGTAAATAAAATAAACACTGAAGGTCAAATTGTAGGCTTTAAAGAAATATCGAAAGAAGAATGGCCTTTATTCATAAAGAAATACTTCTCCGATAGGGGAGTAAGCATTGATAAAGACGCTATAAATGAACTCAATAACCGCGTTCAAGGTGATTTAAATTTATTCATGAACGAGGCTAATAAATTAATTCTATATAAAGATCACATCACTTTAATCGATGTTACCTTAATGGTTTCTAAACCAATTGAAGATGATGTATTTCAAATATCTAATGCCCTTTTTAGGGGCGATAATGGAGCGGCTATTGAAATATACCGTGGACTTCGACTCCTTGGTCCTAAAGCCACTGATACACTTATTCCAATGCTTGCCTCACAGTTTAGATTCATTAATGAAGTGAGATTTCTTTCTTCAAAAGGACTATCCACTAGTGAAATCGCTAGTGAGCTTTCTGCTAATGAATTTAGAGTTAAGTTCGCCCTTAAGAATTCCAAATATTTGTCTAAAAGACAAATTGCCCACGCTTTAGATGATTTATATCTTTTAGATTATCAAACAAAAAGCGGCCAGATCGACCGCTTTTATGGATTTGAATTATTCTTAATTAATTTTCCTAACTAAGATTTATTTCTTTAAAGAATTAACTAATTTTGAAAGTGAAGATTTTTTACGTGCAGCTGTATTGCGTGAATAAACTCCATCAGTGACACTCTTGTCAATTAATTTAAGAGCGACTTTAAGAGCTTCTTCGGCTTTAGCTAAATCTTTTGCTTCAACAGCAACGCGAACCTTTTTGGATTCGGTAGCGATTCTTGAACGAACTGCAACGTTACGTTGTCTGGCTTTTTCATTAGTTTCGATTCTCTTCATTTGTGATTTGATTTGTGCCATTTTTCTTTACCTCGATAATCTAACGCGTATAAGTTTATCAAACTTAATAAATATTAACAATCTTTATTTGCCTTTTTTAAGGATTAATATTTCTTCAGCGAAGTCATTCACACTCGCTAAGACACCATATTTCTCTTGTGGAATTTCAATTCCAAAGGCTTCGTTGATTCCACTGACAAGTTCAATGTAAGACATTGAGTCGCCACCTAAGTCGTTAATCCAGTGATCAGAGTCACCAATTCTAACGGTTGGAAGAAGAAGTGTCTTACCGAATAATTTACGTACTTCGTTAACGACTGGTTCAACTTCTTCTTTAGAGAATCCTTCAAATGTTTTAACTTCTTTCTTTTCATTAAAGGTAATGAAAGAGCTTGGTTTAATCTTGATGAGTTCTTTAACTGAGAAGCGTTTGACCTTCATTGAAGCAGTAAGTGGGAGTTTATCTTTACTAATAAGGAATTCTCCAACTTTCTTTTCAAGAGGAAGGGTATCGTTAATCTCTTTACATTTAACTTTAATTTCTTCAAGTGTATCGTCATCGACATCATTATTAAGTTCGAAGACACATGTAATTGTTTCATGTTGTGAACGACCTTTTTTAACACCGATAACGCAGATTTGAACGATGTGAGGTATTTCTTTGAAATAACCCTCGATTTCATCAGGATAAATGTTCTCACCATTTTCGTTGATGATGACATCTTTAATTCTACCTTTAATGAAATAGAATCCTTTTTCATCAACACTAGCGATATCACCAGTTCTAAGCCAACCATCTTCAAGTGAAGCGGTTTGTTCAACCCCGTTAATGATTTCTCTAACGTGAGTGATAGGGGACTTAATTAATAATTCACCAGTATCTGGATGAAGTTTAGTTGTATCAGCGAGTTTATATTCCACTCCAAATAGTGGACGACCAATACTTCCTTTAAGACGATATTCAACTTTATGAGAAAGTTCAACGGAAGTAACACCAGCTTCGGTCATACCATATCCATCGTATAATGGATATCCGATACCATTGATGATGTTCATGGTTTCGTTTGAGATATAGCCTCCACCAGAGATACAGAAGCGAACTTTATGACCAAGAAGTTGATCTTGAACTGTTTTAAGAGCAACGCTACTACCAGCGATACCTGCTTCATCTTTAGAAATCTTGTGAGTGTTATAAGCGATCATCTTAGAAAGGATGGTTGCTTTCTTTTCACCTTCAAGTTCAGCTTTTCTAACAACTGTTTGAGCGATGTTATCCCAGAAAAGAGGAACGCTATAGACGTGAGTGACTCCACATTTTTGAGATGTAGACATAATTTCTTTTGGTGAATTATCTTTGATAAAGACAATATTTTTACCAAAGAATGTGTACCAAAGGAAGACAGCCACAAATCCGAAGATGTGGTGGAATGGTACGAAGGCGAGGATGTTAATTTCGCCTGGGTACATGATGTCACCTGTGGTCTCAGGCATATCTAAAGCCGCCGCAACTTGGTGGCAGAGGTTTTTACCATTAAAGACCATGAGTTTAACGTTTCCAGTTGTGCCACTTGAACAGAAGATGACTTCGTTTGCCCAGCTTTCTGCAAACTTATAGTTAACCTTGATATCTTTCAAAGAAAGATAATTAACAGTTGTGTACTTTGGATATGAGAAGATTTCTCCAGTGATAATACCTTGAGCCTTAGCTTGTTCAAGAAGATGTTCAGTGTTTTCTTTTGGAAGCTTAGCATCGATTAGTAGTGGAACTCTTCCACACATTAAAATACCCCAGAAAATGAATGGCCATTCTGGTGAGTTTTTAACTTTTAAAGCAATGATACCGTTTTGTGGAATTTCCTTTAATGCTTGAGAAAGTCTACTAGCGTATTCAAAGGCCTTATTTCTATATTCTTTATATTTAATGGATGTTGGTTTACCTTTTTCGTTTAAATAGGTAATAGCGGCATCTCTTTTATGTTTCTTATGGGTGGCTGCTAAGAAGATGTCTTGCATCGTGTTAGCGGTCTTAAGTAAATCTTCAGCGCTTTTGAAAAACGCTCTTACTTTTTGATATTCTGGATACATTTATTATTCTCCTTTTGGGAATGAGTTCATTTTACATTATGTAAAAAGCAAAGTATAGAAAAAAGATGACTGTTATTTTATAACAGCACCTTCAGGAACATCCTCTCTAATTACTTTGTTTGGACCGATTTTAGCGTTACTTCCGATAGTAACTCTACCGATAATTTTAGTGCCTGCTCCAATGATGACATTATCGCCGACAATAGGATGGCGAGGAGCTTTTTTAAAGGAGGTTCCTCCAAGAGTGACACCTTGATATAAGGTGACATTATCACCAATGATGGTGGTTTCACCAATGACAACACCCATGCCATGATCGATGAAGAGGTTTCTTCCAATCTTGGCGGCTGGATGAATTTCAATACCAGTTTTCTTTCTTGCAATGTGCATGATAGTTTCCGCTAAAAACTTCCAATGAATCTTATAGAAGAATTTAGCGACTTTATACCATCTAAGGCATATCACTGATGGGTAAAGCCAAAAGATTTGCCACGAGTTTCTTGCGGCGGGATCTCGTCTTTTTATGGATTGATAATACTTTTCTCTTTTTTCCATAGTTATCTAAAATCTGGAATAATAATAATTATTTCAAATCAAAAACGCAAACAATATGATACAATTACTTCGTTATGAGAGATAAAAGTGAATATAGAATCATCTTCATGGGCACACCTAAAATTGCCGCAAAAGTCTTTGAAGAACTTATCAAAGATGGTTTTTGTTTTGTTGGACTAATCGCCCAAGAAGATAAACCAGTTGGTAGAAAACATATCTTAGAGCCAGTTCCTACTAAGGAAGTTGCACTTAGATATAATATCCCAGTTTATCAACCTCACAAAATTAGAAAAGAATACGAATTCGCTAACGAACTTAAACCTGATTTGATACTCACTATGGCCTATGGCCAAATTATCCCGCAAGGTTTAATCGACATCCCTAAATATGGATGTTTAAATCTCCATGGATCTCTTCTTCCTAAATATCGTGGCGCAGCGCCTATTCAACGCGCCATCATGAATGGAGAAAAGAAGACTGGCATCACCCTTATGGAAATGATTGATAAGATGGATGCAGGAAGAATGTACGCTAAAGAAGAAGTTACTATTTTATGCGAAGATAACTATTCATCTTTATGTGATAAATTAGCAATCGCTGCAACTAAAATCGTAAAAGATAATCTTTTAGATTATTTAGAAGGTAAATTACCAGGCGAAATTCAAAACGAAGAAGAAGTTACATTCGCTGATAAAATTACTCCAGAAGAAGAAAAACTAAGTTTAGATTATTCTTGTGAACGCTTCATTAATTATGTTCGTGGATTATCTAATGAACCTGGTGGATACATTCTAGTGGACGATAAGAAGCTTAAAATATACCGCGTATCTAAAGTAAGTGATTCTCATGAAGAGCTTGGGAAAATCACTATTAAAAAAGGTGTTTTCCTCTCTCTACGAGATGGAACGCTAGAATTAAAAGAACTCCAACTTGAAGGTAAAAAGAGAATGGATGATAAATCCTTTGCGAACGGAAACCATAACCTTGATGGAGTAATCGCTAAGTAAACAGTTGCATTAAATTGCAACTTTTTTATTTTATTCTCGTGAATTTTATTTATAATAATATGTTGATTTTAAGAAAGGAGATAATATGGATTTTGTAAAAAGAAATATTGGCAAATGGATTAGTGCTCTTATCGTTCTTACCATCGGTATTCTTTGCATCGTTGCTGGTGCAACCATGGGTGGAAATGATTGGGGTGCAGCTAAAGACTCTTTAGATGCTATTTCCCTAATTTTAGGTATCATCTTAATTGTCATTGGTGGATTATCCCTTTGCGTAGCAATTTTTGCAGTAATTATGGCTAAGAAGTCTCTTCTTGCTGTTGGATTACTCGGTGGCGTTATCGTTGGCTTAGGTGTTTCCTTAGTCGTCGCAAAATACGCCGCAACATTCATCTGGATCTTACTTACTGTTGTTCCATTCCTTTTGGTTGCAGTTGGTTTAGTTATCGTTGCTGATGCAGTAATTACTTTAGTAAGAGCTATTCGCGCAAAAACTGTTAATAGTGCACTTCCAGCCGTTATTGGTGGAATCCTTGTTGGTGTTGCCTCAGTCGTCATTGGCTTCCTTTGCATGTCTTTAGGTGATAACGAACCAGTCATCCCATCAAATGTCCAACTTATCATCTTTGGCATTCTCGTCGCTTTATATGCCCTTTTAATGATTGCTTTAACATTTGTTAAAATCCCAGGCATTACTGTCGTCGTTGCCAAATCTGAAAAAGCTGAATAACATTTAGCAAATTTCAAACAGTGGCGATTGCCGCTGTTTTTTTGTTTTCTTTAATGACTAGTATCACTAGTCTTGCTAGAATATAGATATGTCGAAGATTCTAAATCTTAGCGTTCATGAACTCGTGGACTTTCTACTTAGACAAGGTGATATTGATGACCGTGTTTTTAACCAATCCACGATGAGTGAAGGAACAAGATTACATTTATATCATCAAGGTAAACAATCAAGAAACTATGTTTCTGAAATGTATTTAAAAGAAACTTTTGAAGTTGATGGTTATGAAGTCACTCTTGATGGTAGGGCAGATGGAGTAATTTTTAACCCTGATGGAGTGATCGTTGATGAAATCAAATCAACTGTCGCACCTTTAAAAGAATTCCATGAAGAAAATGAAGCGTGGCATTTAGGGCAAGCGAAATGCTATGCACTTATGATTGCTCACACATATAAGCTTTCCAAAGTTGGTGTGCAACTTACCTATATCCATCAAATTGATAAATCAACGATGATTAAGTCGTATGATTTTCTCACTAGTGAACTTGAAGAAGATATCACTTCTCTCATAAGAGAATATCTCGACTTTTATCATCTAATTGAGAAGAGAATAAATAAGAGAAACGAAAGCGCAAAGCATCTTGAATTCCCATTTGAGAAATTTAGAAAAGGTCAAAGAGAACTCGCTAAATATTCCTATGGAATAGCTAAAAATGGTGGAGTCTTATTTGTGGAAGCTCCAACAGGCATTGGTAAAACGATGTCCACAATATACCCTTTCGTGAAGTCTTATAGCGATAACTCAATTGATAAACTCTTCTATTTAACAGCGAAAAATCCTGGTAAAGAAGTTGCTTATAATTCTATAGAATTACTTAAAGAAAATGGATTAAAAGTTACTCAACTTGTAATTACAGCAAAAGATAAAATTTGCCCTTATCCAGATAAAGGATGTAATCCGGATGATTGCCCACTTGCGAAAGGCTATTACACAAAACTTAGAAAAGTAATTAATAATGCACTTATTAGTGAAACATCCTTTGATGAAAAGACAATCACTAGGATTGCCACTCATGAAGCGATGTGTCCATTTGAACTTTCCTTAGATTTATCACTTTATAGTGATGTTATCATCTGTGACTACAATTATTTCTTTGATCCAATGGTCTATCTTAGACGATTCTTTGATGATAATAGATTTGTGACATCAATCCTTGTTGATGAGGCTCATAACCTTGTTGAACGTGGTAGATCAATGTATAGTGCCTCAATTAATAACCTTTCCTTTAAGCAAGCTAAGAAAGCGGTGAAGCATCTTGAACATAAAAAGATTAAAAATGCAATGAAACGAATATCAAAGATATTTAGCTCATTTGAAGAGTTTCAAGATGGTGACACTATTTTAGAAGGTATTAGTCAAAAAGATTTAAACGCTATCAACGCTTATCTACTCGCTGCGACAGATGTTAATAAACACCATCACGAATACGCCAATGAAGATTTTATGAATTTCTTCTTTGAACTTAACAAATTCTATAAGCTTCTTGATTATTATGACGATACATTCTCTTTATACGTTCATAAGGATGGAAAATATATCTCACTTAATCTTTTCTGCCTTGATCCATCTGATTTACTACGTAATTCAATGAATAGAATCAAAGGAAAAGTCATCTTCTCAGCGACACTTCAACCAACTGATTACTATATCGATTTAATCGGTGGAGTGAAAAATGATCCAATGCTTATGCTTCCATCTCCATTTAAAAAAGATAATCTTTGTTTAATGGTCGCTCCTCATATTTCTATTAAGTATAAAAATAGAAATTCAACGATTAAAGAGGTTAGTGAATATATTAAAGAACTCGTATCCACTAAAGTGGGGAACTATTTTATCTATGTTCCAAGTTATGAATACCTTTATCAACTTGAATCATTTTTAAATGATGAATCTTTTGAACTTCTCGTCCAAGAAAAAGATATGAATGATGTCGCTAAAACTCAGTTCCTTTCTTTATTTAAAGAAAAACCTCAACATACTACAATTGGACTAGCAGTGGTTGGAGGAGCCTTTGGAGAAGGTATCGACCTTGTTAGTGACCGCCTTATAGGAGTTATTGTTATTGGAGTAGGGCTACCTCAGATTTGTTTTGAAAGAGATTTAATCAAAGATTACTTTGATAAAAAAGACAAAAAAGGATTTGATTATGCCTATGTTGATCCAGGTATCAACAAAGTCCTTCAGGCTGTGGGTAGAGTGATTAGAAGTGAGAATGATAGAGGTGTTGCTTTACTTATTGATGATCGCTATTTAAGCGATAGATATCATGATTTATTTAATTACTCTTGGAGCAACTATCACGTTGTGACTTCTAAAGAAGACATCAAAGATGTCGCCTCTAGATTTTGGAAAAAAAGTGACAAGTAATATATCTTTGATATAATTTTGAAAGTATGGAAATCGACCAAAAATACATCCGCAATTTCTCAATAATTGCTCATATCGACCACGGGAAATCCACTCTAGCGGATCGTATTTTAGAATTAACCGAAACCATTTCTAAAAGAGAAATGAAAGATCAAATCCTCGACTCAATGGACTTAGAAAGAGAAAGAGGAATTACGATTAAGCTTAACGCAGTTACTTTAAAGTACCATGCGAAAGATGGTCATGATTATATGTTTAATCTAATTGACACTCCAGGGCATGTCGACTTTTCTTACGAAGTATCACGTTCACTCGCAGCGTGTGAAGGTTGTTTACTTGTCGTGGATGCAACCCAAGGCGTGGAAGCTCAAACCCTCGCTAATGTATATTTAGCAGTGGACAATAATCTCGAAATAATCCCAATTATCAACAAAGTTGATTTACCTTCAGCAATGCCTGAACTTGTCAAAGATGAAATTGAAAAGAGAATTGGTATCAGCTGCGCTAACGCTTGTGAAGTAAGCGCGAAAACAGGCCAAGGAGTGGACGAAGTTCTTGAGATGGTAGTAAGAGATATCCCTGCCCCAAACGGCGATTATAATGCCCCTTTACAGGCCCTTATCTTCGATTCTTATTATGATTCGTATCGTGGAGTAATTATCTTAGTGAGAATTAAAAATGGTTCAGTTAAAGTGGGGGACACAATTAGACTTATGGCCGCTAATCATGACTATTTAGTGACTGAAGTTGGAATAAGAACTCCAAAGGAGTTAAAGAAGAACGAGTTGTCCGCAGGGGAAGTTGGCTATATCGCCGCTCAAATCAAAGACATCAAAGATGTATTCCCTGGTGAAACCGTCACTTTAGCGACTAATCCAGCTAAAGAAGCTCTCCCAGGATATAAACGCATGAACCCAATGGTGTTTTGTGGACTATATCCAGTAGACTCAAAGAAATACCTAGATTTAAAAGATGCTTTAGAGAAATTATCTCTAAACGATGCTTCCTTAACCTTTGAAGCTGAAACTAGCCAAGCCTTAGGCTTTGGTTTTAGATGCGGCTTCCTTGGATTACTTCATATGGATGTTGTCCAAGAAAGACTGGAAAGAGAATATGGTTTAGATCTAATTTTAACCGCACCAAGTGTTATCTATCACGTCTATCTCACCAAAGGTGAAATGATAGAACTTGATAACCCATCAAAGCTTCCAGACTTAACAACAATTCGAGAAATTCAAGAGCCATTCGTTAAAGCGAGTATCATGACTCCAAAAGAATATGTAGGTCCAGTTATGGACCTCTGCCAAAAGAAAAGAGGCATATATATCGACCTTGAGTATTTTGATGATACCAGAATGATTATTTCTTACGAATTACCTCTCAGCGAAATTGTTTACAATTTCTTTGATAAACTAAAAAGTTACACGAAGGGATATGCTTCATTCGATTATGAATATAGTGGATATCACGCTGGAAATTTATCGAAGATGGATATTCTCCTTAATGGAGAACCAATCGATGCTTTAAGCACAATTGTTTATCGTGGGAACGCTTATGAAAGAGGATCGATTGTAGTCCGTAAACTTAAAGAGATTATTCCAAGGCAACAATTCGAAGTTCCTGTTCAGGCTGCCATAAATGGCAAAGTCATCGCTAGAGCAGATATTAAAGCTGTTCGTAAAGATGTCTTAGCCAAATGCTATGGTGGAGATATCACCAGAAAACGTAAATTGCTTGAAAAGCAAAAAGAAGGTAAGAAACGCATGAAGGCTATCGGTAGTGTTGAAGTTCCACAAGAAGCCTTCATGACAGTATTATCAATTGATGATGAAGAGTAGATATCTAGTCATTATTTAGTATCAAATTAGTAGTTTCTATTGTAATAGATGATTTCCTCGTTTATAATTAGCTTGTAAGCGAGGATTTTATTATGGATAACGATCAACTCTCTATTCGTTTCAGTGAAGAAAGCTACTCAACACGTAGTGAAGTCGCTAAAGCACTTGGAACAAATTTAATCGATGGTATTTGGAACAATATTTTAATCTATCGTCGTAACTATGCTCGTGCCACATCACTTAGTGATATTTCAAAAGCTAGATATCAAATCACCTATCTTTCTTCTATATCTACTAAGGTCGACGAGCTAGCAAATAAACTCAGTCAACTTTCTGACTTATATAATAAGTTTGATAATGACTCACTTGAAAGAATTAATATTCTTCATCGTCAAAGAAAGTCGGAATTATACGCAGCGGGAAAGATTTTAAAAACTGCTCTTAACGAAGTTGCTATAAGCAACATCATCAATAATCGTCCAGTTGATGGTCAATATGATTTAATTGTGAATTATTATAAGGCTCTTCAATATGTTGAAAGAGACATCTACGGAAACATTGATGAAGAGATGTTAGCTAAGCTATATCAAATGTTATGTGGTTCAGAAGAACTTATTTCTTTCTACCGCGTTAATGACTTTGATGTTTATTCTCAACGCGCTTTAATCAATCGTGAGTACATGGGAGCGCCTGTTCGTTTAATCGAAGAACTTATGGAAAACCTCCTTGATTTCATCAAAGATGAATCCACTGAAGTTGGAGTGAAGATTGCTGCCATTTTATACATGATGGATTACATTAAACCATTTGAAAAATACAATGAACTTATGGCGATACTTATGGTTAAAGCTATGCTTGTTCGCCATAATGTTTCATCTACTAGTATCCTTCCATTAGAGAGTTTGCTCGCTGATAATTTTGATAAATTTAGAGCTCTTTCTAAAGAAGTTCAAAAATCTAGAGACCTCACTTATATCCTTTCTTATACTAATGCAGAAGTTATCCGTATCATTGATAACTCCATTAATATTATTAATAGACTTGAAATTACTGAAGTTCAAAACGATTACTATCGTGGAGATGATCCAGTTTCATTTAAAGAAGAATTCGGTTTTGATATGCCTAAGTCTTCTTTAGAAGTTAGTGAACCTATTAAAGAAGAACCAGTCGTGGAAGAAGTAAAACCTGTTGAACCAGTCGCTCCAGTCGTGGAAGAAAAGCCTGTTCAAAAGGTTGAAGTAACTCCAACACCAAAAGTTAACAAAGTTAAAAGCGAACCAACGATACTTGCTAAACCAGTATCAGTTGTCAGTGAAGATAAAAACTTTAAACAAATGGAAGAAGACATGCTTGAAAGTGATCCAGAACTTCGTTCGCATCAAGCGCACTTCTATGTTAGACACTGCACGTTAGGTAAGTTCTACACGATTCAGCAATATAAGAAAGCTGAAGGCGTTGTTTATGAAACTGCGCGTACAAGTATGGATAATTTAGCGAAAAAGGGATATTATAAACGCGAACAAGTCAAAAACAAGTTTGTTTATACCCCAGTAAAACTTGATTAAGGAGGAAGAGTATGTACTTTCTAGCAGGAAACGATTTATTACCACTTTGGATAATCCTTGGTCTACTCGGATTCTTCGGTTTAATTATTATTATAATTATTATTGTTAAAAGACACGTTGCTCCTCTTCAAATTAAAAAAGATGACCTCACTGAAGAAGAAGCAATTCAAGAGGAACTTGACCGCATCTTAGTGCCTATTGAAGACGAGGAAGTTAAAAAACAAATGATGGACAATGAAGCTCATGATCCATCTAAAGATGAATAAACCATCACCAAAATCTTTATACATCCACATACCTTTTTGTGCACATATATGTAAATATTGTGACTTCACAAAACTCATCTACAATGAAGAGTTCGCCAAAAAATATGTGGATGTTTTACTTTATGAATTAGATTCTTACCATATTGGTAAAGTTGACACTATCTACGTTGGTGGTGGCACCCCAACATCATTAAAAGATTCTGATTTAAAACGAATTCTTCTTGCTTTAAAACCTCATCTAAATGATGGTGGAGAATTTACAGTTGAAGCAAACGTTGAAAATCTAGATGCTAATAAACTAGATATCTTTAAAGAATGTGGAGTGAACCGCATCTCCATTGGAGTGGAATCAACTTCAGATAAGATGCTACAAAGCATCAATCGTCATCACACATTTAAAGATGCTGTTTCAGTAGTAAGCCTCACAAAAGAAAAAGGCTTTGATAATATCAACGTCGATTTAATTTATGGTTTACCAGGACAAAGTCTTGAAGATTTAAAAACCGATTTAGATAACATTTTATCTTTAGATGTCCCTCATATCTCTATTTATTCACTCATTGTTGAAAAAGGATCGATGTTTTTTAATATGGGAATTAAAGAACAAGATGAGAATACAAGTAGGGAATTTTATGAACTAATTGTCTCTAAGCTTAGAGAAGCCGGTTATGAACGTTATGAGATATCTAACTTTGCTAAAAATAAGAGATATTCTAGACATAATTTAACCTACTGGAAAGACGAAGAATATTATGGACTAGGACTAGGAGCGAGCGGATATCTTAACAAAGTTAGATACAAAAATACCTCCAGTTTAAAGAAATATTTAGCTAAAGAATTTATCGATACAAAAGAAGAGGTAACTCCAACTAGTGAAATGGAAGATTATCTACTCACAAATCTAAGGCTTGAAAAAGGTTTCAAAAAGGAAGATTTTAAAAAGCGATTCGGAGTGGATTTTGAAATGAAATTCAAAGAGGTAATTACTTCGCTAAACAAAAATTCTCTCTTTTCTATCTCAAAAGATAGTATAATGTTAAGCGATGAAGGTCTAATTTTATTAGATTTCGTATTAGTAAAACTCTATGAATACTGCTAAATTACATAAACGAGTTATCGCTTACTTAATTGATATTGTGATTATATCCGCTCCAATTGTAGCGGGGCTAATTTGGCTTTTTTATTTTATAAACATGGAATATAACTACGCTACACCATGGTATTTTATGCTTATTGGTGGGCTACTTATCCAATGGATAATATATACATTTTTATCAACATTAATCATGTTCATCTTTAATGGTCGAACATTCGGAAATGCTTTACTTGGAATTAAGATTATTCACGCTGATAATAGACACCTATCCTTTAAGGATTGTTTATGTATAAGCGCTGTTCATGGTTTACTTATCATGATTATCATTAACTTATTTTACATACTCATCGTTCATACTGAAAAAAGTGTCAGTGATAGATTAACTGACACAATTGCAGTGGATTGGAGGCATCGTAATCGTGAAAACTAAAAATATTATCTTCCCACTTTTTGCGTTGTCTGCAATGTCTTTAGCGACCTTAAGTGGATTTATTATCAAAGATAAAGCTATTGAAGTTAACGCTACTCAACATGCTGGAAACTATGCTGATTTTACTTATAGTGGAACTTATTATTCTCAAAACTCCAAAAAAGTTGTCATTGATTCTTCTTTAACCGATGGATTAAATGGCACACTTAGAAGTGAATTAACAAAGTTATCCAACCCAAAATCAGTTCCTCAATATGGAAGTGATGTAAAAGGCGCGCTTTCCGAAGTTCTCCAATACGCGGATGAAGATCCTACTAATAGTGCGAACATGGTGCTTTTATATACCAGAAACTCGTACACTAAACGCTGGTCACAAAGTGCCTCTAACTGGAATAGAGAACATGTATGGCCTCAAAATCTCTCTGGTGGTTGCTGGGGTACAACTCGTGGTGGTAGTGACTTGCTTCATATCCGTCCAGTTTATGAAACAACTAATTCCACTCGTGGAAACCATAAATATGGTACCGTCAGTACTTCATATAAGAAAACATACGATGGAATGGATTATGGATACGACAACGGTTCTACTTTTATGCCTTTAGAGGCATCCAAAGGTGATGTTGCCCGTATTTGCATGTATGTTTGGACTGCTTATCACGAAGAGTATGGTAGCAAGCTTCCGCAGCTCACAAATGTATTTGAGAGTTTTGACACAATGCTTAAATGGCATATTGCTGATAAACCAGATGCATTAGAAGGTCATCGTAACGAATACGCTGAAAAGACATCGGTTCAAAAGAACCGTAATCCATTCGTTGACCACCCAGAATATGCTTGTCATATCTTTGGTGAAAAAGTCTCTGCGTCAGTGAAAAATTTATGTAATACAACATATCCAAAACCACTTCCTGAACCAGGCCAACCTGACCCAGATGATCCAGGAGATAATCCAAGCGTTGATCCTAGCCAAGAAAGTTCATTCCCAGTTTGGGCAATTGCTTTAATTGTTGCTGGCTCAGTTATCGCTATCGGATTAGCGGTATTCCTAGTCATCTTCTTATCAAGAAGAAAAAGAAAATTAGAAGGTAAATAAAAATGAAAAAAAGATTTTTGTTAACTAGTATTTTTGCATCCCTTGGGATGATTTTCGCTACTGGGGCATCTTTGTTTACCAATGGTGCTACTACAAAATCATTTGAAGTAAAAGCTGATAGTGACACATGGACCAATAATGGTTACAAAAGTGACGAGTATAAATATTATTCTGGTGATTATTACAATGCTTCTAACGTTGGCGATTCCGCTGTTAGTGCTGGTGGAACTACTTTATTAGAAAAGTTGAATGATCTTATTAAACCATCTACTGCCTTTGGTTACTCAAATATTTGGACATTTAATGAAGAGCATGACTGTTATCCAAATGATTATAATGGCGTAGATTCATTAACCGGAAATGCATATCCAACCACAGATAATGAGTCTAAGCGTGGAAAACTATGGGATATGTATTCTAATAAAAATTGGAATTCTCCTGGCGATAGAGCCGGAAATTATACATATGTTGGAGACAAATACAATCGCGAGCACTCTTTCCCAAAATCTTGGTTTGGCGATTCTAATGCTAATACTATTCCTGGAACAGATCCAAACCACTTATTTAACACAGATGGGAAAGTAAATGGATTACGCAGCAACTATGCTTTTGGCGAAGTATCTTCACCAAACCAATCTTGGACAAAAGGAATACAAGGAGCAAAAGCTACTCCATTTGGAAAACTTGGACCAAGCTCCACAAGCGGAATGAGCGCTGTTGTATATGAGCCAGATGACGCCTATAAAGGTGACTTTGCTCGTGCACAAATGTATATGGCGGTTGCTTATTATAACTGGAATTTAACGCAAGATGGTGATGCTCAGTATTGTTTCACTTATAGTGGTGGTGTTTCCACTATGAAACCTTACTATGTTAATTTATTAACAAAGTGGTCTAATCAAGACCCAGTTTCACAAAAAGAAATTGATAGAAATAACGCTGTGTACGCTTCCAAGCAAAAGAATAGAAACCCATTTATCGATCACCCAGGTTGGGCGAATAAGATTTGGGGTGGAACAGAATATACATGGGGCAAAGGTAGCACTAGTCCAACAGTTGATTCAGTAACTGTTTCTCCAGATGTTTTAAATTTAACACTCGCTTCAACTGAGCAATTAACCGCTACAGTTAGTGTTTCTGGTGGTGCAGCTCAAACAGTTAATTGGAGCTCTTCAAACCCAAGTGTTGCTACTGTTTCTAGCACAGGTTTAGTTACCGCTGTTGGAGTGGGAACAGCAACGATAACTGCTACAAGTACTTATGACACAAGTGTTTCTGGTTCATGTGCTGTCATTGTAGGTGAACCTACAAACGTTGATGTAACAGCTATTAACGCATCCATTTCACCTGCTCTTATAGCTAAAGATGGTAGTGCAAGTGTAACTATAAGTTCAATTGTTCCATCTAATGCGTATCCTCATCCAACTTATACATATGAATCAGGTAACCCAAGTATTGCTACAGTCGATACTGAAGGAACAGTTTCTGCAATAGCAGCAGGAAGTACAAGTATCACTGTTAAAGCCTATCAAGGTAGTGTCCTTAAAGCATCCACATCATTAACTGTTCAAGTCTATGAAGGTGGTTCATCTACAACATTCGAAAAAGTTACAAGTAATCTAACTGATTTTTCAGGAAGATACTTAATTACAAATGCGAGTGAAACAAGCGCGACAGTTTTAGATGGAAGTAATCCAGGTCCAGCCTCATCAAATCACTTTACTGCTTCAGTTAGTAGTGGAAAGATTGAACATACTGAAAATAAATATTTTGACATAGTCAAATCTGGTTCAAATTACGCGATTAAAGGCACAAATGATATGTATATTGGTAGTGGTTCAAGTAACACCTTAACTACAAGCGAATCTCCATTAGAGACAACTATTTCTGTTAGTGATGGTTCAGCTACAATAACTCATAATGGAAAGGTGCTTAGATACAACACCGCTAGTGGTGGTCTATTTAGATACTATAGTTCCGGCCAACAACCAATTACCTTATTTAAGGCAAGTCAAAGTGTAGCTGGAGATCCTAAGATTGGTTTAGATAAAACCGTGTTAACTTTAGTTAATGGACAATCCGAATCTATCGAAGCAACCACACTTCTTGGTGATGGCGTTGTTTCTTGGAGCATCAGTGATGAGACAGTTATTCAACTAGATGATATTGAAGATAAATCAGTCACAGTTAACGCTATTAAAGAAGGAACTGCTACTTTAACTGCTAGCTATGATGCGGGTGTATCCGCAACATGCGAAATCACTGTTGGAGAAGCACCTGTCATTGCAACAAGTTTAGTTGCAACTTATTCAGGTGATAATATCCTTAAAGGTGGCAAATTAGATTTGTCTAAAGTTAGTGCAAAATTATATTATTCAGATTCAACAAGCGTTGATTTAACTGCTAGTGATTTAACTTTCTATATCGGTGGTAGCCAGGTTAGTGATATCGCTAATTATGTCTTTAACAGTGTTGGAGATGTATCAGTCACAGTTTCTAATCATGGATTAACATCAAGCTTTGTTATTCATGTCGTGAATCCATCCTCTCCAGATACTCCTGTTGGTCCAGGAAATGACACAAATCAAGATAGTAACATTGATATCAATAATGGCACTAATGGTAGTGGAGCAGGACAAGTGATGCCAATTCTTCTTATTGTCATCTTTGGAACAGCGGTCTTTGCAGGAGGCTTCCTCCTTGTCTATTTCTTAATCATTAAGAAAAAGAGGTAAAAAATGAAAAAGAAAAGAGGCTATTATTTCTTTAAAAGAATGTTTGATATCATCTTTTCCTTTTTAGGAATTGGTTTCCTTATTCCTGTTTTTATCATCATTGGAATTATTCAAGTGATTATGTCAGGTTTCCCAATTTTCTATCTCCATAAAAGAGTTGGAAAGAACCAAAAGATATTTAACATGATTAAATTCCGTTCAATGAAAATGGATAAGCGTCCAATCAAAGAACAACTAACTAAGGAACAATACGAAGAATATCTAGCGACCTACAAGGTCACAAATGACCCTAGACTCACTAAATTCGGCAAATTCTTGCGTAAAACATCTTTGGACGAACTTCCACAGCTCTTTAATATTTTCATCGGTCAAATGTCCTTTATTGGTCCGCGTCCAGTTATTAAGGAAGAACTTGAGAAGTTCAAAGATCAAAAAGATGTTGTCACAAGCGTTAAACCAGGACTCACTGGATATTGGGCTGTTAATGGTCGTAGTGAAGTCACAGATTACGATGAACGTGTCAAGCTTGAAGTTTACTATGTTGAGCACGCATCCATTGGATTAGACATCAAAATTTTCTTCAAAACTATCGGTGTTGTCTTCTCTCGAAAAGGAGCACAATAAAATAAACTAGTTCTTTGAACTAAAATAAATATTAAACACTTTCGGGTGTTTTTTATTTTATTTTTTAGCACTTAAGTGTTGACAGTGCCAAAAATGAATTTATAATAATGTTAGCACTCCTTAAAAGTGAGTGCCAAAAAGGAGGTTAATATGAATCGCCGTGATAAAGTACTAAAACTCATTGTTGAATACTTCATTAAGCATGCTGAACCTGTTGGTTCTCAGACGCTCATCGATGAATATGGTCTAGATTATTCTTCTGCGACAATTCGTTCTGAAATGAACGCTCTTGAGCAAGATGGACTTCTTGAGAAAACACATACTTCAAGTGGACGTGTTCCTTCTAGTAAAGGTTATCGATATTATATTGAACACCTACGCGAAAGAAGTGTTGATGAAGAATTTAAATACCGTGTTACCAATATTCTTCAAGAAAAGATTCAATCCATTGATGAAGTAATTAAGCAATCCTGTGAAATTCTTTCTGAGATGACTAATTTAGCTAGTATCGTCTTAGGTCCAAACGCATCAGAAGAAAAGCTCGTCAGTGTTCAAATTGTTCCTATCAGTGAAAACTCTGCGACATGCGTATTTGTCACTAACCAAGGATATGTTGAAAATAAGACATTTGTCTTAGATGAAAAACATAAACCTGAAGATATCGAAGGTTGTGTCAAACTCTTAAACGAAAGACTTAAAGGTACATCCATCTCGGAACTTGTTCCAAAGATGCAAGCGATTAAACCTCTCCTCTCTGAATACATCGTTGATCATGATGTCGTCTATCAAGCGATGATGGAAGCATTCATCGGATTCGCTAAAGATAGACTCTCGACCTATGGTCAAGGTGAACTCTTCGAACAACCTGAGTTCGCTCACGATGCTGAAAAAATTAAAAAGCTCCTCGAATTATTTGATTCACCAACAACCTTCAGAGAAGTCCTCGAAGAAGACACTCATGATGTCGATGATGATATCGCCGTTCATATCGGTGGAGAATCATCTAACGATGAAGATGTCTCAATTGTCACTGCTAAAATCAGTGTTCCAGGACGCAAAGAAGGAAGCATCGCTATCGTTGGTCCTAAACGTATGGACTACGATAGAGTTGTCTCAAATATGGAGTATCTAATTGAGGAACTTGAGAAATACTTCAGTAAAACTGAAAGAAAGGATAAGGATCATAGTAGTGAAAGAAAAGAAAAACAAAGTTGAAAGTGAAAACAAAGTTGAAGTTAACGAGACTGAGAAACTTAAAGCTGATTTAGAACATTGGAAAAATGAATACTACCGTGCTTATGCGGATATGCAAAATCTCCGTAAAGCAGTGGAGAAAGATCATAAAGAAGCCATTAAGTATCGTGTAGAAGGATTCGTTGAAGAACTTATCCCAATCTTAGATAGCTTCCACTTCGCTCTTCAAAATGAAGCTAAATCTGAAGAAATGAAAAACTTCCTAGTTGGCTTCGAATACATCTATCGTAATCTTGTAAGCGTGCTTGAAAATGAGGGTGTACAAGAATATTCACCAAAGGTGGGCGACCTATTTGATCCATTATTCATGCAAGCGATTGAAACAAGAGAAAGCGAGCAAAAAGATAACACAGTTCTTGAAGTTAAAGTTAAAGGCTATAAACTTCACGAACACTTAATTCGCCCAGCGATTGTCGTTGTAAGCGGCAAACCTAAAAAAGAAGAAAACAACGTACCTAATAAGGACGCATAAATAAAAGGAGAAAATAAATTATGGCAAAAGAAATTATTCTCGGTATCGACCTTGGTACCACTAACTCAGTCGTCTCATATCTACAAGCAGACGGCACTGTCAAAGTTATTCCAAACCCAGAAGGCACAATGACCACTCCATCAGTTGTTGCTTTTAAAGCAAGTGGTGAAGAAATCGTTGGTAACGCCGCTAAAAGACAAACAGTTACTAATCCTGATACTGTCTCATCCATCAAACGTAAAATGGGTACTGCAGAGAAGGTTCACATTAAATGCATCAACAAGGATTTAACTCCTCAAGAAATCAGCGCTAAAGTTCTTGCATATATGAAGAAATACGCTGAAGAAAACCTTGGTCAAAAGGTTCAAAAAGCTGTTATTACAGTTCCAGCTTACTTCAATGATGCTCAAAGACAAGCTACTAAAGACGCTGGTCAAATTGCAGGACTTGATGTTGTTCGTATCATCAATGAACCAACTGCAGCAGCCTTAGCCTATGGCTTAGATAAAGAAAAATCCGAAAAGATCCTCGTTTATGATCTTGGTGGTGGTACATTCGATGTCTCCATCCTTGATATTGGTGATGGCACATTCGAAGTTATCTCTACCGCTGGAGATAATAAACTAGGTGGTGATGACTGGGATAAAGTTGTCGCTGATTGGATCCGTGCTCAAATCAAGATTGAACATGGTATTGATATTTCCGATAAGATGGCTGAACAACGTTTCCTCGACGCTGCTGAAAAAGCTAAGATTGAACTTTCAAGTTCACTTGAAACAACCATCTCTCTTCCATTCATTGCGATGAGTGCAAATGGTCCTATCAACTTTGAAACAACTCTCACAAGAGCCAAATTCCAAGATATGACCAAGCACTTACTTGCTCGTACAGAAGAGCCAGTTAGAAGAGCTCTTGCAGATGCAAAACTCACTCCAAATGACTTAAATCAAGTTCTCTTAATCGGTGGTTCAATTCGTATGCCAGCCGTTCAAGAACTCGTTAAGAAACTCACTGGTAAGACACCAAACTTATCTGTTAACCCAGATGAAGCTGTCTCTATTGGTGCAGCTATTCAAGGTGGTGTTGTCTCTGGAGAAATCAAAGATGTCGTTCTTCTTGACGTCACACCTCTTACCTTAGGTATTGAAACTTTAGGTGGAGTTATGACACCTCTTATTACAAGAAACACAACTATTCCAACCACTAAGAGTCAAATCTTCTCAACAGCTGCGGATAATCAACCAGCCGTTGATATCATGGTCTATCAAGGTGAAAGACCAATCGCTAACCAAAACAAACTCTTAGGTCACTTCCAACTCACTGGAATTAGACCAGCTCGTAGAGGTGAACCAAGAATTGAAGTTACATTCAATATCGATGTTAACGGTATCGTTAAAGTCACCGCTAAAGACTTAGATACTCAAAAAGAACAAGAACTTGTTATCAGTGGTAACAACGGTCTATCTAAAGAAGAAATCGATAGAATGGTTAGAGAAGCTGAAGAAAACGCTGAAGCTGATAATAAACGTAAAGAAGAAATCGAACTCAAAAATAAAGCTGAATCATTTATTAATGATATCGATCGTTCCTTACAAGAAAAAGGTCAAAGCCTTGATCCAGCTCAAAAAGAACAAGCTGAAAAACTTCGCGATGAACTTAAGACCGCTTTAGCAAATAACGATATTGAAACACTTAAAAATAAGATTGGCGAACTTGAAAGAGTTGCAGCAATGATGCAAAACGCTCAAGCTAACCCATCCGACGCTGCTTCTTCTAGTGAAGGAAACGAAACCGCTGATGATGTCGTCGATGCTGAAAGCACAGACAAAAACTAATTAATTATATGGTAGTGAAGGGGCATTTTGCCCCCTCACTTTAACTAAAGAAAGGAGAAATATGGCCAAACGAGATTATTATGAAGTCCTTGGACTAAAAAAGGGCGCATCTAAAGATGATATTAAGTCAGCTTATCGTAAATTAGCAAAAAAATATCACCCAGATATCAATAAAGAACCAGGCGCTGAAGAAAAATTTAAAGAAGTCCAAGAAGCCTATGATGTCCTTTTTGATGATAATAAACGCCAAATGTATGATCAATTTGGTATGGCAGCCTTTGAACAAGGTGCATCCACTGGTGGAGCAGGAAATCCATTCAGTGGCAGTGGTTTCTCTGGCCAAGGTTTTGGAGATATAAATCTAAACGATATCTTCTCTTCTTTCTTTGGTGGAGGTCCTCGTCAAAGACAATCAAGTGGTCCACAAAGAGGAGACGACTCTCTTATGAGAGTACGCATCGGATTTATGGACGCTATCCTTGGTAAAAAGATTACGATTCCAGTTAGCTATGATGAAACTTGTGAAAAGTGTCATGGCACAGGAGCGAAGACTCCAAACGATGTCCATACATGTTCACGTTGTGGAGGAACAGGGTATATTCGCACTCAACAAAGAACACTCTTTGGAATGATGGAAAATCAATCTGTCTGTCCAGAGTGTGGTGGAACTGGTAAAGTCGTCACTGATAAATGTCCAGAATGCGGTGGAAAAGGCTACAAACACGTTAAACGTGATGTTGAAGTTAATGTCCCTGCTGGTATTAACGCTGGTCAACAAATTCGCCTTAAAGGAAAAGGTGGAAGAGGTAGACTAGGTGGAGAAAACGGCGACTTATATGTCGAGATTGTTATTTCACCTCATGAACACTTTAAGCGTGATGGAAACGATATTCATATCGAAATACCAATTTCATTTGTGGATGCCTGTTTAGGTGTTACCATCGATGTTCCTACTGTTTATGGAGAAGTGGAAGTTAAGATTCCTGAAGGAACTCAACCAAACGCTCTTCTTAGACTTAAAGGACGCGGCATTAAAGATATGCGTAAGGGCACTCCTGGAGATGAATATATCCACGTTAAGATTGAAACTCCAAGCAAGCTCACTAAAGAGCAAAAAGAACTTCTTGAAAAATACCGCCAGACCGAAAAGAAAGGCGAATCACTATTTGATAAATTCAAAAAGAAATTCAAATTATAGAAGATTGACCGACTTTGTCGGTCTTTTCTTTTGTTAAGTTATTAATTAAATTAATTTCACTAAAGTGATACAATTTATCCGAGGGCATAATTATGATGAATAAATATATGAAAATGGCTATCCACGAAGCTCGTAAAGGTATTAGAGCTGGTCATGGTGGTCCTTTTGGTGCAGTCATCGTTAAAGATGGTGTAGTTGTTGGAAAAGGTCATAACCAAGTTGTGAAAAATAATGATCCAACCTGCCATGGAGAAATGATGGCGATTCATAAAGCATGCAAGACACTTGGAACATTTGATTTAAGTGGTTGTGAACTCTACACGACTGGCGAACCTTGTCCAATGTGTATGGCCGCAATCCTTTGGGCAAATATCGACAAAGTATATTACGGATGTAATATTGTTGATACTGAAGATATCGGATTTAGAGATAAAAAGTTCTACGATATGACTGAAGAAGAAAGAAATGAAATGGTTAAAGAACTTGACCGTAAAGCTTGCTTAAAGTTATACGCAGAATATAAATCCATCAAGGATAAAACAGCTTATTAATTAGTTTAGATTAGAGTCTTGGTTTCAAGGCTCTTTTTCTTTTGAATTTTATCTAATAATTACATTGTAAATGTGATTAGTCGTGCTATACTTTATTAGGTAAAAACTATGCCTAGATGTAAATATTGTGATGAATTAATTTCTCGACTTGATAAAGATGTCTGTCCATTTTGTGGTGGACTAAAACCACTTGAAGGAGTGGATAATTCTACTGAAGATTTAACGAAAGCTTTCAGTGCAATTAAGGAAGATGATGTTGTTAAACATCGCAAAAAAATAACTGCTTGCTTACTTTATATTTTCTTAGGTGTTTTTGGAGTCGCTGATTTTTATTTAGGCCATAAAAGAAGAGGACTTATCGCTATCTTAGTGAGTTTAGTTCTTATTGGTGGAGTTGGATCGGCCATATTCTTTACTGCATGGCAATCTCCACTCGCCTATCTTGTATTTTATTTTGCTATTGAACTTGTCATGATTTTTGCAGGTTTATCATATCTATTTAGACATGATTTAGTGGACGCAGATGGAGAATTCTTAAGATAATGCAAAGATACTTTGGTCGCATTGTTGATAAACACGTCATCTTAGAAGAAGATGACATTTTTCATATAGTCAAAGTAATGCGCTGCAAAATCGGCGATAAAATTGAAGTTGTTAGTGATGGTAGACTTTATGAAGCCGAAATTAAAAGCATTAAACCAGTAATGATTGATGTTATTGGACTAATTAAAGAAGATCATGAACTTCCAAATCAAATCATTTTAATATGTGCTCTCCTAAAAGGAGATAAACTTGATTATGTCATTCAAAAGGCGACTGAGTTAGGTGTCAGTGAAATTGTTTTTGCTTTAACTAATCGCACGATCGTGAAGGTAAAAAAGCTCGATAAAGATTTCAAATTTGAAAGATATCGTAGAATCGCTAAAGAAGCTAGTGAGCAATCTAAGCGTCTACGCATTCCAACAATTAATAGAATTGTCACTCTTGACCGCGTTAAAGAGGTTAAAGCTGATATTAAGCTTGTCGCTTATGAAAATGTTTCAGGAACCACTAAGTCATTCTTAGAAGGAATTAAGTCACTTGAAAAAGGTAAGAAACTTGCCATACTTATCGGTCCAGAGGGCGGATTTGAAAATGATGAAATAGCTTTCCTTGAGGACTTAGGTTATAAGTGCGTTTCTCTTGGAAAAAGAATTCTTAGAGCGGAAACTGCTTCTATTTACGCTTTAAGCGTAATCGGTAGTTATTTAGAAAGGAAATAAGCGATGAAGACTTATTTCTATCTTTCAAAATATCAAAAGCATCATAACTTTAAAAAAAGAGATGATTACTATTTTTTTCTTGAGCATAGAAATCTCTTGCTCAATTTAGAAATGTATCGCTTTTTACTTAATCCATCTGATGAATTTGAACTTATTAGAGCGAATATTGTTATTCACTCTTTACTTAATAAAGCTAGACTAGATAAGGCGATTGAATACGCTTTTGTTTCATCTAAGATGAAAACTGAAGAAGCGATTGAATATATTCATTCTCAAATGAACGATCTTCCTTATATTGAAGACGGAAGTAACAAGATTTATGTTCCTATATTCACTAGGGCCATTAATCTTTTATATTTCAAAGATTATGGGAAACTTCTTCAATCCCCATATAATTCCTTAATCAAAAATTTTGATAGCAGTTGTATCGATTTATTTGAAGCTTATAACTTCTCACTATATAACTCACTTTTCACAAAATTTGTGAATGTTTATCAAGACGAAGAAATAATGGTGGTCTACCATTATGACTTCCAATCTCTTTATGTTATTAACATAGAGGGTCGTTTAGACGCGAAAATCGCCTTATTTGATAAATATATGCATAAACCTGCAACAAACCACATTGTGGAAAGAGTAAAACCAGTAATTGAAGCATATAAAAATGATGACCGTGAAGGATTTTATAACGCCTTAATTGATAATGGTCTAGTATCTAAGCGACTCATTAATAAAATCAAACGTAAAGAAGCTCGTTTTATCGAAAAGAAAAACCGTAAAAGAAAATGACATTAGACACGATTAGTTTAGGTTGTAAAGTTAATTCCTACGAAGTAGGTGCCCTAAAAGAAGTCTTTTTAAGAAATGGATATTCTCTTAGTAAAGATAATCCAGATGTTTTAATTATTAACACTTGTAGTGTCACTAGCGTTGCTGATCAAAAATCACGTCAAATAATTAGAAGATATAGGAAGAAATTTCCTAACGCAATTATTGTGGTGATGGGTTGCTATTCACAAAATGCGAGTGAATATGTCGCCTCAAATTGTGGAGCAGACATCATCATTGGGACATCCTATCGAAACCAAGTTTTTGATTTAGTAAAAAAGTTCCAAAATAGTCACACTCAAATTGTAAAAATAGATAAAGACACTAGACACTTTAAGTATGAATCTTTTGGTGTTCCAGTCATGCTTGAACACACAAGAGCGTACATCAAAATCGAAGATGGATGTAACAATTTTTGTACATACTGCACAATTCCTATCACTAGAGGGGTTGCTCGTTCAAGAGATAAAGACGAAATTATCTCCGAGATTAACTATCTAATTTTTAAAGGGTACAAAGAATTTGTTCTAACTGGAATTCACACTGCACATTATGGAGTCGATATCAAAGGTGTTTCATTCTCTGATTTAGTAGAGGAGATTGTTAAACTTCCTGGACTATATCGACTAAGAATTTCTTCTATTGAAGAAAGTGAAATAGATGATAAATTCATTTCTCTACTAGAGAAGTATCCAAATATTGCAAATCACCTACATATGCCACTTCAAAGTGGTTCTAGTAGTGTCCTTAAACGCATGGGAAGAAAATATAACGTTGATGACTTTATTAAGAAAGTCGAAAGAATTAGAAAAGTTCGCCCAGATATTTCTATTACCACAGATGTTATTGTAGGTTTTCCAGGTGAGATTGAGGAAGAATTCCTTGAAACATATAACTTTATTAAGAAAGTTAATTTTGCTGAACTTCATGTTTTCCCTTTCTCTGCTAGAGAAGGAACAAAAGCCTATTCAATGGACAATCAAATTTCTCCAGAAGTTAAAGCAAGTAGAGTAGCGAAATTATTAGAGCTCTCTAAGATTCTTGAAAAAGACTACCGCGAGAAGTTTGTTGGAAAAGAGCTCGAAGTAATTCTTGAAGAAAGAAACAAGCACGATCATAAGCTATATGGCTTTACATCTAATTATTTAAAATTAGGATGCGATTTACCTGATAGTTATATAGGAAAAATATATAAACTAAAAGTAGAATAAATCGTAAGAAAATACAAAAATATTAAACATTGTATGAAAAGTTATTGACTATTATTTTTAATAATCTATAATTTAGTGCGTTTTGTAAAAGGAGGAAGTCAATATGGCAGTCCCATTCAGAAGAACTAGTAAGACCAGCAAAAGAATGAGAAGAACTCACTTCAAACTCTCTGTCAGCGGTCTAATTACATGCCCAAATTGTGGTGCAACAATTAAATCTCATAACGTTTGTCCAAAATGTGGATATTATAACGGTAAGGAAGTTGTTAAAGTCGCTCAAAAAGCTGAATAATTATTTGTTTTATAGCAATAATTAAAATGCTATAATCAAAGTTACGAGGTGAAAAAATGGAAATTAATAGAATTATCGATCACACATTACTTAAAGCTGATGCTTCTGTAGCAGCAATTGAAAAGCTCTGCGCTGAAGCAAAAGAATATGAATTCGCAAGCGTTTGCGTCAATCCTGGATTTGTCCCACTTGCCGCTAAGTTATTAAAAGGTAGCGTAGTTAAAGTCTGTACTGTTGTTGGATTCCCACTCGGTGCAACTCTTCCAGAAAGCAAAGCTTATGAAGCAACTCTCGCCGTTGATAACGGTGCAGATGAAGTTGATATGGTTATCAATATTTCCATGGCCAAAGAAGGAAACTTCAAATACGTCGAAGACGAAATTAGACTCGTCAAAGAAGGTTGCAAAGGCCGTTTATTAAAGGTTATTCTTGAAACCTGTCTCCTTAGCGATAACGAAATCGTTGAATGCTGTAAAGCATCAATGAGAGCTGGAGCAGATTTCGTGAAGACATCCACCGGATTCTCAAAAGGTGGTGCTACAGTTCACGCTGTTAGCTTAATGAGAAAGACAGTCGGCGATAAACTTGGTGTTAAAGCTAGTGGTGGTATCCATAATGCTAGCGAAGCTAAAGCCATGGTTGAAGCAGGTGCAAGCCGTATCGGTGCATCTTGCGGTGTCGAAATTGTCAAAGGTTTATAATCCTAAAAATTATACGTACGAAAGGAGATGAAAACATGCCAAAAACAGTTGTTCGTGAAAACGAATCGTTAGACGAAGCTCTTCGTCGCTTTAAACGTCAAGTGAACAAGTCTGGCGTTCTCCAAGAAGCACGTAAAAGAGAATTCTATCTCAAACCAGGCTTAAAACGTAAGCTAAAAAGTGAGATGGCTCGTCGTAAATCGTACTAAGATTAATAAGATTATGACAAAATTATGGAGACTTTGTCTCCATTTTTTTATTTTAAAAATTTTTTTCAAAAAAGTGGACCTTTTTTAGAAACTTTACCCCAATAAAGTAATAGGGAAGAAAAAAGGGAATGAATTGTCCATTTAAATAATCAACAATCCCAAAACTCATTTTCATCCATACCAATATATCTATCTTAGTTTGGCCCTTCTTTCTTCTCTTTCGGAGGTAAAATTATGCTTTATATATGCTATCAAGGTAATGATCACGATTGTGGATTTGCGTCGCTTAAAATGCTTCTTGCAAATCTAGGTAAAAATAAATCGTATCTATATCTAGATAAACCTTTAAAAAAGGAAAACTACACCTATGAGGATATTATTAATATCGCTGATGAACATGGTTTAACTTTAAAAGGATATCTAGATCAAGATAAAGACTTGTCTTTTGTTAATAACGCGCCTGGGCTAGTTAATCTAAATGATGAAAAGGCGTACAACAATCATCTAGTCTATGTCTATAAGCTCACAAAGAAGAAGGTGTATTATGTTGATCCACTTATAGGCGCGTGCGTTCTATCTAAAGATAAGTTTGCAGAGCTCTGGGATGGAAGTTATCTTGAGGTCGAGAAAAATAACATTCATCCATATGAAGCTAGACCAATGAAGATAATGCCACTATCTAGAAGCCTTCCGTCATTGATACTTCACACCCTATCAATGGTCTCTTTAGTAGTGGGGTTTTTCTTCGTCAAGGAGGATGAGTTAATCATATTGCCTCTTATCTTCATCATTGCCTTTTCTATCTTTGAATTAGTAGAAAATTGGTACATTATCAAAAATATAAAATATTTTGATGACAATTATTTAAGAAGGTTTATGGAAGGAAGTAAGCTAAGCAGAAAAGAAGCCTATGTAGCCTATTTAGACTTCAAAACTAGATACTTCAATACGCCTCGTAACGGGTTAGTCTACATCTTACTCATCGCCATTATCGTTACGGTCCTAATTTTGAATAATCCTATCAATGCTTTCGCTATCCTTTTCTTTTTACTTGTCGCAATAGTGGACCAAATTTTTACTAAGAAAGATAAGAGCGATCAAGAACTCTCTATTATAGAGAACTCAATCATTAGTAATGATAAAGATGAAGACTATATCGATAATCTCCTCCTCCTTTCTGATAGAGCAAATAAGAAAGGGTTTAATTTCTCAGTGAAAAGATGCTTATACACTTTCTTACTACTTGTTGTTAGTGTCTTACTCATGATGGCCTCTCATGTTGTTAGCACGAATTTCATCATCTTTACCTTTGGTATTTACTTTGTCTTATTTGAACAAATGAGAAAGGCGGTGGGATATGACGATGAACAAGTGAACTATTTGAAAGCCAAAGCTCGTTTCGTCGAAAACATTTCTATTTCAATAGAATAAAGGTGTGCTATAATTAAGTCCCAAATTATGGAGCTTGATTTTGAGAATCTAGGACCAGCACAGTATAGTGCTTACGAAAAAGTCTTTAATGACTTAATGAAGAAGACATTGTCATTTTTATCTATTAAAGATAATTATATTGTCGATGTCACAATCATAGATAATCAAGAAATCCACAAAATCAACAAAGAATATAGAGGTGTCGATCGTCCAACTGATGTCATCAGCTTCGCTTTCTTTGACGATGAAAATGAGTCCCTTGTAAAAGGGGATGCTCCAAAATCACTTGGGCAAATCCTTATTTCGTATCAAAAGGCTGAAGAACAAGCGAAAGAATATGGCCATTCTCTAAATAGAGAAATGTCATTCTTATTTGTTCATGGTCTCCTTCATCTTCTTGGTTATGATCACATGAATGAGAAGGACGAAAAAGAGATGTTTAAACTTCAAGACGATATATTAGGAGGTCGTTAAAATGGAAAAACTAGAATTAGTTGAAAAGGCAAAAGAGGCTCGTAAGTTATCTTACTCACCTTATTCACACTTTGCTGTCGGTGCAGCCGTTCTCACTAAAAGTGGTGAAGTCTTTTTAGGGGCAAATGTTGAAAACTCTTCATACCCACTTTGTATGTGCGCAGAAAGAAACGCTATCTATAATGCATATATGCATGGCATCAAGAAAGACGATATTGTAATGCTTGCTTTAGCCGCCGATACTGAAGGACCATGTTCACCTTGTGGTGCTTGCCGTCAAGTTATCAGTGAATTACTTCCAAGCGACGCTCCAATCCTCATGGCAAACTTAAAAGGAAAAGTTCAAGAAACAAATATCAAAGAACTTCTCCCATTCGCTTTTAGCGAAGATGATTTAAAATAAAATGAAAACAGGCTTTGTCGCAATTGTTGGCCGACCAAATGTCGGTAAATCTACTATTCTTAACGCTCTTTTAGAGCGAAAGATTTCAATTGTCACTGATAAAGCCCAAACAACAAGAAACGCTATCAAGGGAATATATGATGATGATGAATACCAGATTGTCTTCGTAGACACTCCTGGGATTCATAAAGCCTATCATGCTCTTGGTAGACAAATGAACAAAGAAGCACTTAATAGTGCTAAGGATGTTGATGCTGTCATCTTAGTGGTAGATGCATCAAGGAATTTTGATAGGGGAGACGAATTTATTTCGGAAGCTCTACCAAAAGATATTCCACTTTATATCGCAATTAATAAAATTGATTTAGTGAGGCTTCCAGAAGCTGAAGCCATCAAAGCTAAATATAAAGAAGCTTATCCAAACGCAAAGATTATTGAAACCAGTGCCAAAGATGACTTCAATTTAGATTTTCTCCTTAAGGAGATTAAATCAGTTATTAAAGAAGGTCCACGTTATTTCCCTAAGGATGCTATCTCTGATAAAGACGCTAGTTTCTTCGTGAGTGAGGTAATTAGAGAGAAAGCTCTTTTAATCCTTAAAGAAGAAGTTCCTCACGACTTAGCAGTGAGAGTGGATGAAATTAAGCATAAAAAAGATACAGTTTATATAAACGCAACAATTATTGTTGATAAAGACTCTCACAAGGGCATTGTAATTGGTAAAGGTGGCAAACGCCTCAAAGCCATTGGAATGAAAGCGAGAGTGGATCTTGAAGAATATTTCGCTAAGCGAATCTTCCTTGAAATGTTCGTATCAGTTAAAGAAGACTGGCTCAATAATCCTAGATTACTTAAAGAACTCGGATATAAATAATTATGATTGAATTTGAAGGTATTGTAATAAGGACAACACCTTTCCGTGAACATGACTTAGTGGTCAATGTCTTATCGAATGATAAGATGAGATCTTTTCTCGCTAGAGGAGCCCTCAAGATGGACTCTAAGAATGCTTCTAGCGTGAATAATTACGCTCATTCTAGATTTGCTATCACAAAAGGAAAGGATGGTTTTTCCTTACGAAGTGGTGAATTACTAGATTCATATGAGCACATAAAAGAAGATTTATCGCGATTAGCCGTCTTAGATTTCATTGGAGAAATCACTAATAAACTAGTGCAGTCAGATGACGCCCCATATTTATATGGATATTTAGAAAAGAGTCTACAATTACTCAATAGTGGATTTGATCCATATACAGTTGCTATTGTCTATTTCGCTAAGGTACTTAACGTTGCTGGCTATGGACTCGAAGTTGATAGTTGCGTTTTTTGCGGTCAAAAAAGCCAAATAGTCGCCATTAACTATATGGATGGGGGATTTATTTGTGAGAATTGTTTTGATAGCCTTAATCACGCTAAATCATCACCTCGTAAACTTAAGATACTTCGCTACATTTTTAAGGTAGACAAAGAAAGATTTGGACAAGTTTCTTTTGAAAAAGAAGAGTGTCTTGAACTATTAAATGAGCTAGCGAGTTTCTGTCACGAAGTTACACAAGTTGAAATCAAATCGCTTTCTTTAATTAGAAAGGCATAAATTTTTTTATAGCAAAATACACTGATAATAGGTTGACAAGCTATAACTTCAATATATAATCTATACGTCGTATTTAAGAGGTACATATAAATATGGAAAAGAAATTTGATGCAATTGTTAATCATTTAATCACTAGTGGATTTGTCTACCAAGATTCTGAAATCTATGGTGGATTATCTAATTCTTGGGACTTTGGTCCACTTGGTGTTGAACTTAAAAACAATATTAAAAAGTATTGGTGGGAGAAGTTTGTTAGAGAATCTCCAACTAATGTTGGAATTGATGCAGCTATCTTAATGAACCCAGGCGTATGGAAAGCGACTGGTCACGTTGCAACATTCAATGATCCACTTATTGACTGTAAGGAATGTCACTCTCGTAGTAGAGCAGATAATCTCATTGAAGAACAATTCCCAGACGTCGATGTCCATGCAATGACTAATGATCAAATGATGGAATTTATTCGTTCTAACAAAGTTAAATGTCCAAAATGCGGTAAATCAAATTTCACCGATATTAGACAATTTAATATGATGTTCAAAACTCATATTGGCGTTACCGAAGATAGCGCAGCGCTTGTCTATCTTAGACCAGAAACCGCTCAAGGCATGTTTGTTAACTTCAAAAATGTTCAAAGAACATCTCGTAAGAAAATTCCTTTTGGTATTTGCAATATTGGTAAATCATTCCGTAATGAAATTACACCAGGGAACTTCATTTTCCGTGTGCGCGAATTCGAACAAATGGAAATGGAATTCTTCTGCAAACCAAACACTGATTTAGAGTGGTTTGCCTATTGGAAAGACTATAGTCTTAAGTTCATTGAATCTCTTGGTATTTCTCAAGAGAATCTCCGTTATAGAGATCATGAACCTGAAGAATTAGCCTTCTATAGCAAAGCTACATGTGACGTTGAATATTTATTCCCATTCGGTTGGGGTGAAATTCTCGGCGTAGCCGATAGAACAGACTACGACTTAAAACGTCATATGGACGCAAGTGGAGAATCTTTAGAATATCTCGACCCAGAAACTCAAGAGAAATATGTTCCATATTGTATTGAACCATCTATGGGTGTTGAACGTATCTTCTTAATGGTTGCATGCGAAGCATATGATGAAGAAGTTGTTAAAGAAGGTGAGACAAGAATTGTCATGCATTTTGCAAATCACTTAGCTCCATATTTAGCAGCAGTACTTCCATTAAGCAAGCAACTTAATGAAGAGGCAAAAGCTGTGCTTGCACAGATAAATAAATATTTCTCTGTGACATATGATGAAACTGGTTCAATTGGTAAACGTTATCGTCGTCAAGACGCTATCGGAACACCATACTGTATTACAGTAGACTTCGATACCAAAGAAGATAAATCTGTCACTATTAGAGACCGCGACAGCATGGAACAAGTAAGAATTCCAATATCTGAAGTTAAAGCATATCTCGAAGAGAAACTTTATAAATAGTTAGAAATTAGTAGTTTATTAGTAGAAAATAAGGGGAAGAAAATGGCTCTTGATCACGAATTAGTTGAAGAGATTAAGTCTAGGGCTGATATTGTTGATATCATTAGCTCTTATATTTCTGTGACCAAAAAAGGTCGCAACTATTTTGCTGTCTGTCCATTTCATGATGACCATAATCCATCTTTATCTATTAATAAAGAAAAGAACATTTTTAAATGTTTCGTCTGTGGAACTAGTGGTGATGTCTTTGGATTCGTCTCTAAATACGAACACATCACATACGAGCAAGCGATACGTAAAGTCGCTGAGATGATTAACTTTGATGATCCGCGTCTTCATGAGAAGGTTTATGCTCGTCATGTCGATGAAAATGTTGTGCCTCTATACAAATGTATAAGTGAACTACAAAAGTTCTATGAATATTCCTTATTAACTGATGAAGGAAAAATCGCTCGTGATTATCTCCAGAATAGAAAAATCTCTAAAGAGCAGATTGAGAAATTCTCAATTGGCTATGCTCCTAAAGATGGAAAAGTCTCGATTGATTATCTTCAAAAGAAGGGTTTCTCATTAAAGAATATCGAAGATATTGGTATTGCTTTAGTGAAGACCCAAAACATGTCGGATAATAATGCCGGAAGGTTAATCTTCCCAATTAAAGATGCGAGTGGACAAGTTGTTGGATTCTCCGCTAGACGACTAGTGGACAATGATGACACTAAATATGTTAACTCGCCAGAAACAAAGATATTTTCCAAAGGAAATGTTCTTTATAACATGCATAACGCCAAGCAGTTCTTAAAGCATGATGGATATTTATATCTTGTTGAAGGATTTATGGATGTCTTCGCTCTTGATGCCATAGGCATTCATTCAGTCGTTGGACTAATGGGAACAGCGATGACAAAGAGCAATGTCGAACAATTAAGAAGACTTAATGTTGAAATTAGACTTTGTCTAGATAACGATAATGCTGGTCAAATTGCAATGATGAAGATTATCTCATTATTTGACGAAGCGGGAGTGAACTATCGACTCGTATCTAAAGTTGATGAGAAATTTAAGGACTCAGACGAGATTCTTAAAAATGAAGGTGAAGAGCATTTACGTTTGTACGTAAACTCACTCGTGGATCCATTCAATTTCGCTCTTAATTTCTACGAACACACTTCTCCATTAGGCTCAATCGAAGATAGAAAGAAAGTCATTAAGCATTTCGCACCTATGCTTGTGAACGCTAAGTCGAAACTAGAATTTAATGATTATATTTATAAACTTTCGAAAGTCACTGGCTTTGACGCTAACGCGATTAAAGATTTCGTGGAGGATTTTAAATCCGTTCAATCTTCTAAAGAAGCCGCTGATGAAATTAACTTCACAGGTGAGACTAGATTCACTAAACAAAAGATTAAAAGAGAACTCCGCAGGTTAAATATGGCAGAACAAATGGTTCTTACCAATATGCTCTTCCATAAAGAAGCGGTGAAATATTACGAAGATAATGTCAAATATTTCTATAATGAAATATACCGACAAATAGCTAACTTTGTTGTGGAATATATGTCCCATAACGAGAAGATAGATTTAACATCATTAATCGATTCAATAATGACATCCTCTAATGAGAACAAAGACGCATTAGTGAATGAGATAACTTTGTTAGGCTACACGAACGAATCTCTTTACGATAAGCGTGCGATGGATGAGTGTATGAGCGTTATTAGTGAAGAACGTCAAAAACTATACGAACGATCAATGATTGAAAAAGCACTTGAAGGCAAACCTCCAGAAGAACAAGCCCGTCTTCTAAATGATTACCTCAAGCGAACAAATTCACAAAAGAAGGGCAAATAAAACTAGAAAGAAAGTAGGACAGGAAAATGGCAGAGAGTAAGAAAAAAGTCGCTAAAAAGGCTGAAAAAGACGTCAAAAAAGCAAAGAAACCAACCAAAGCCAAGGAAGTTAAGAGCAAAGTAAGTGATGTTGACTTCGATGATGATATTGAAACCATCGATGAAATCAAGAAAAGACTCTTAAAGAAAGCTAAGGAAGAAGAAAACACCATTGAGCAATCAGAGATTGCTGAAGCAACTGAAAGATATGATTTAACCGATGAAGACATTCAAGGTTTAATCAATTATTTCCAATCTAATGGTGTGAAAGTCGTCAACGATGATGATGAAGCAGAAATTGATGATATCGACTTTAATGTCGATTCAAACGATGATGATCTTCTTTTAGATGATTATATCGATGAAGATGAAATCAAAGTTGCAGATGATGATGTTCCAACCGAAGCTGAACTTAATGACTTAACTAAATTTACCGCTGGAGATGTTAAAGTTAACGATTCCGTTAAGATTTATCTCCGTGAGATTGGTAAAGTCCCTTTACTTTCGCCTGAAGAAGAACCTATCATTGCTAAAAAGATTGCTGAAGGCGATGAAGAAGCTCGTGAAAAACTCATTAACTCTAACCTCAGACTCGTTATTGCCATTGCAAAACGTTATGGTGGTAGAGGAATGCCATTCCTTGATTTAATCCAAGAAGGTAATAACGGTTTAATCAAAGCTGTTGAAAAATTCGATTACACAAAAGGATTTAAGTTTTCAACTTATGCGACATGGTGGATTAGACAAGCTATCACCCGTGCTATTGCTGACCAAGCTCGTACAATTAGAATTCCTGTTCATATGGTTGAAACCATTAATAAAATTACCCGTGCTCAAAGAACACTTGTCCAAGAGCTCGGAAGAGAACCAACTGCTGAAGAGATTTCCGCTAAACTCGATGGTGCGCTCTCTCCAGAAAGAATTAGAGAGATTCAAAGACTCAATCAAGAACCAGTCTCTTTAGAAACTCCAATTGGTGAAGAAGATGACTCTCGTCTTGGTGACTTTATCGAAGATAAGGAAGTTCTTTCACCAAACGAATATGCGACACGCTCTCTCCTTAGAGATGAACTTTATAGTGTCATGGAAGAACTCACTGACCGTGAAGAACAAGTTCTTAGACTTCGTTATGGTCTAGATGATAACTGCCCACGTACACTTGAAGAAGTTGGAAAAGTTTTCCATGTTACCCGTGAACGTATTCGTCAAATTGAAGCAAAAGCACTTAAGAAACTCGCTCACCCTTCAAGAGCGAAACGTTTAGGAGACTATAAGGATATTAGATGATATCTAAACGACTACAAATTATCGGTGATTTAGTGCCTACTAATTCTAGAGTTATTGATGTAGGTGCAGATCATGGAGAATTAGAAAAATATATTTCTAGCAAGGTTAACTATGTTCTTTCTATTGAAAACAAAGTTGGACCATATAATATTCTTTTAGAGGCTGTCTCTAATTTAGAAAATGTTAAAACATCACTAGGTGATGGTCTATCTATATTAGACGAGACAATCGACACAATTGTTATCGCTGGGATGGGTGGAAACTTAATTAAGAAAATCATTTCTAAAAAAGAGAGTGAACTCACTAACGTTAAACAAATAATTGTCGATGCCCATAAGGATATCGAACTCGTTAGAAGATATATTTCATCCATTGGATTTAGAATTAATAAAGAAGTTTTAGTGGATGAAAATAATCATTATTACTTTGTAATGAGTTTTGTTAAAGGTACAAATGACTATTCAGATTTAGAATATGAATTTGGAAGAGTTATTAATAATGATTTATTTAAAGAATATTTGAAGAAAGAAGCCGAGCGTTTAGAAGATATTTACTTAAAGAGTAATGATGAAAATATCAAACATAAAATTGAAAGGATTAGGAGCTTATGAATACTTTGAAATTATTAAGAAGTCTTGCGAAGAGATTTCCAAAGTCTCTTAAAGATAGAGGTGATAGAGTTGGTCTAATGACTGGTAAACTCAAAGAAGATACCTCTTTTATCGTTTTATGTCTTGATTTAGATGAAATCTCTTTTAATAAAATTAAAAAGTTTGATAAAAAACCAGATTTAATTCTCACTCATCATCCATTTATCTATGGAACAAAATATCGTGTCTTCCTTCATGATGAAATTAAGAAAGCACTCTGTGAAGAAGTCGATCGTAACGACATACCTGTCTATAGCATGCACACAAATTTTGATACGGGTAGAGGTGGAATGAACGATGCCTTAGCGGAAGCGCTTGAACTAAGTGATATTAAACCTCTTGAACACTGCAAAATGGCTCGTGGAGGTAAACTACCTCACGCGATGGAAATCCATGAATTTGCAAAATATGTGAATAAGAAACTTGAACTCGATTATTCTCAACTTGTTCACGCAGGTAAAGACACTATTGAAACAGTCGCTATCGTCGGTGGTGGTGGATCTCGCCGCAATGACATCGCTCAACTTGAAGGATATGATATCTTTATTTCAGGTGACGCTCCTCACTACGTGAGAAGAGATGTTATTGCTCGTCATTATAACTATTTAGAAGTTTGCCATGAAGTCGAAAAAATCTTTATGAAGCAAATGAAAAAGCTCCTTTTAGAAATTGATCCAACATTAAGAATTGAAACAATTAATCACGAAGAGCTTCCAGAATTAATCAAGTGATTCTAAATAGTCTTTAATCTCATCAGTAATGTATATTGGAGTAGACGCTCCTGAGACTAAAGCAACATAATTAAGACCTAGAAGGTCTTTTTTATTTATATCGTTCTTATTTTCGATATTGATAACTTTAGATAATGGGAAGTTATCTTTGGCGAGATTAAATAGTGTCTTAGTGTTATTGGAAAGTGGTCCACCGATAACGTAGATAAGTTCAACTTCCTTTGGTAAAGAAAGTAGTCCATCTTGTCTAAGGCTAGATGCGTTACAGACACTATTGGAGACTTTTGCGCTTTTTATTTTAGAAAGTATTTCTTCTTCAATATGTTTTATTTCTCTATTAGAGAATGTAGTCTGATTAATCACAAGTGGAGATTTATCATTTATGGATGAATAATCAAGGCCATTATTTATATCGTAGAGATGAATTTTACTTGATAAAGAAAGGGCAGCGATTGCTTCTGGATGATTGGCTTTTCCAATATAAATCACTTCATGGTTATCTTTTAGATAATCTTCAATCTTCTGATGAGTGATTTTCACGAATGGACAAGTTGCATCAAAAAATTTAATGCCTCTAGAGTTTAGATAGTCTTCAATTTTCTTATCGTGACCATGAGCGGTCAAGATAACGATATCATCATCTTTAAGCTCTTTAGCGAGTTCTAGATATGATTTATCTTTCTTATATAAGGAAGATATTCCGTGAATAGATAATTCCATTAAGGCATCGTTATTATGCACAAGCATACCTAACACAATAACATTGCTAGTAGGATGTTCTTTTTTAACTTTCTTAGCGAGTTCAATCGCATTAGCGACACCCGCACAATATCCGTATGGCTTAACGAGAATAACCTTCATATCATTTGATATATTATCACGCGTCGCACTTTTCGTGTATAATAAACGCGGTAAAAATTATGTCGTTTAAAGCAATTAATCTTTCTAACAAAATGATTATCTCTTTGTCTAGACAAGGATATTTTTCACCTAGTGAGATTCAGCTTAGAGTTATTCCTAAGGCTCTTAAAGGTGAAACCTTAATGGTTCAATCTGCGACTGGAACCGGTAAGACACATGCTTATTTAATTCCAATCATCGATAAGATTGACGTTAACGATCAAAATGTCCAGGCAATTATAATCGCTCCAACTAGAGAACTCGCTAGTCAGATTTTTGAATTTGCATCTAAATTCCAAAAAGAATTTTCTAATCTAAAGATTAAATTATTTAAATCTGGAGTGGAAAAGAAAGATTCGCTTGAAGGACTTAGCGTTCCTCCTCATATCATTATTGGCACTCCAGGAAGAATCAAAGATGTCTTATCATTAGAAAAATCTCTTTCTTTAGCGAAAGTAAAAACCGTCGTCCTTGATGAAGCCGATATGCTTCTAAAAGAAGGATTCTTCTCTGATATTGATGAAATTACAGCTAGATTAACTTCTAAACCAGAATTCCTTGTTTTCTCAGCGACACTTGAAGCTAATTTATCTCATGAACTTGAAAGATATGTTGGGCCAAACGTTCCAGTTGTGAATGAAGAGGTTATGACATCTAGTAACGTTAAACATTATTTAATCGACACTCGTCATCAAGATGTTTTTGAATCTGTTGTAGAGTTCATTAAATGTGTTAAACCATATCTTCTTCTCATCTTTTCTAGTAAGAAAGAGACCGCTAATAAAGTCTATGCTTACTTAAATGAAAGGAAATATAAGGTTGGTCTTCTTACTGGAGATTTATCAAGTAGAGAACGTAAAAGCGTCATGAGAATGCTAAAGAATGAACAAATCTACATTCTTGTTTGTTCTGATATGGCCGCTCGTGGACTTGATATTGAAGGCGTCAGTGATGTTCTGAATATTGATCTACCAGGAAATCTTGAATTCTATTTCCACCGTGCAGGTAGAACTGGTAGATTTTCTAAGAAAGGTAATTGCTATACCTTCTATAATAATGAATCAACTAGGAAACCTCTTGAACTTATCTCTCAAGGTGTGAAATTTGAATATCTTTCTTTGAAAGATGGTGAGCTTAAAGAAGGTAAACCAATTGAAAAATCTCATCCAAATAAAAGAAAGATGGATAGTGAACTTCAAAAGCAAATTAACATTATAAATGCGAAGATGAACACTAAGAAAAAAGGTGTTAAACCTGGATATAAAAAGAAAAGAAAAGAAGAAATTGCTAAAGCAAAGCAAAAGCATAGAAGAGAAATAATTAAGAAAGATATCCGTAGACAAAGAGTCGAAAGATATAAAAAGGAGTCAAGAGGCAATGAGTGAATATAAGATGTTTATCGGTAGCCACGTCTCAATGGGCGGACCTGATTATTTTGTCGGTAGCGTTAAAGAAGCTATTTCATATAACGCATCCACATTTATGTTTTATACCGGTGCGCCTCAAAACTCTTTTAGAGTACCTTTAGAAAGATGCAAAATCGAAGAAGGAAAGAAACTCCTTTTAGAACATGGTTTTGATTTATCAAAATTAGTGGTGCACGCGCCTTATATTCTCAATATGGCAAATAAGACAAAACCTGATTTATTTGAAGTTAGTAAAAAGAACCTCATTAATGAACTTATTAGAACTGAAGCGTTTGGGGCAACTATGTTAGTGCTTCATCCAGGCGCTCACGTAGGTCAAGGAATAGAAGCTGGACTAGAAAATATCGTTGAAGCTCTTGATGAGGTATTTTCTAAAGATGGCACAAAAGTTAAGATTGCTTTAGAAACTATGGCTGGTAAGGGTAGTGAACTAGGCGCAAACTTTGATGAAATTAATTACATTATTTCTCATTCAAAATATCCTGATAGACTAGGTGTCTGTCTAGATACATGTCATATCTCTGATGAAGGTTTAGATTTATCTAAGTTTGATGAAATACTCGATTTATTCGATCAAAAAGTTGGAATAGATAAAATCCTCTGTGTTCACGTGAACGATTCTAAAAATCCAATTGGTAGCCATAAAGATAGACACGAGAATATCGGTTATGGTCATATTGGATTCGACGCACTTTGCCACGTTGTCCATCATCCAAAACTAAATAATATTCCTAAAATCTTAGAGACTCCTTACTTTAATGAAAAACCCCCTTATAAAAAGGAGATTGAGATGCTCTTAAAGGAAACTTACGAGCCAGATTGGAGAGATAATTTATAAAATAAAGCGCATCGGCTGATGCGCTTTTAAATTACAATTTAAGAATTTCTTTTTTAAGTGTCTCAAACACTTCTTTTTCACTTACGCGGTGAAGTATTTCAGTTCCTTTAAAGATGACCCATGAATCTTTTCCACCCGCGCAACCAAGATCAGCACGTCTAGCTTCTCCTGGACCATTAACAATGCACCCCATAACAGCGATAGTTTTATTGATGTGATTTTCTTCTAAAAACTCAAGAACTTGCTTTGCAAGAGGAATGAGGTTGACCTGCGTTCTTCCGCATGTTGGACAAGAAATTAAAGTAGGGTAATCGTTTCTTATTTCTAAGTCTTTAAGAAGTCTACGGCACGCTCTAACTTCTTCTTCAGGTTCATCACTAAGTGAGATACGGATTGTGTCTCCGATACCATCTAATAAGATAGGGGCGATACCCGCAACGCTTCTAACAAGTCCAATATCTTTTGGACCAGCTTCGGTAATGCCTACATGAAGAGGATAAGGGAAAACTTGGCTCGCTAAACGATAAGCTTCGACCGTTTCAAGAACATGACTTCCCTTTAGGGAAATAACGATATCAGTGAAGTCTAAATCTTCAAGAATCTTAACTGTTCTTTTTGCGGATTCAACTAGTTCACTCGCTTTGACTATAGTGTTTGTGTCATTAATTTGTTTATCTAGTGATCCAGAATTCACTCCAATACGAATTGGAACATGTTTTTCCTTACATTTATCAACAACTTTTTTGACGTTTTCTTTGCTACCGATATTTCCAGGATTGATTCTGATTGCGTCCACTCCGCTTTCTATAGAAAGAAGAGCGAGATTATAATCAAAATGAATATCCGCAATAAGAGGAATTTTAATACCTTTTTTGATTTCTTTAATCGCTAAGGCATCATCTTTATCTAAAACAGAAACTCTCATTAAATCAGCGCCTAATTTGTGGCACCTATTAATTTGAGCAATAACTTCATCAACACGCGATGTTTTGATATTGCACATCGATTGGATTAAAACTTTGTTTTCTCCTCCAAGAGATATGTTTCCAACTTGAATTCTTTTTGTCTTGTTTCTTTGCATACCAAAATTATATACTAACATTTCAATATCTTGTAGATATCTTT
>CADBUI010000016.1 GCA_902797855.1 uncultured Erysipelotrichaceae bacterium | reverse complement strand
GGAGATTTAAAATGGAAAAATACGAAATTGTTATCGAATCAAGTGCGGATTTAAATAAAGAACTCCGCGAACTATATCATATTCATAGTGAATATATTCAAAACATTGTTTACCTTCCTGATGGAAAAGAATTTCTTTCAGATTTAGATTGGAATAATTACACCCCTGATCAATTCTTTAATCTAGTGAAGAAAAATGCTGGAAAGATTAGAACTGCTTTCGGCTCATTTGCTGAATTTAAACGTGTTGTTGAGCCTATCTTAAAAGAAGGTAAGGATGTCATCATTCCTACCATTTCTTCCGCTATAAGCGGAACCTATCAAGGTTACAAAAACTATATTGATGTTTTAATGGATGATTATCCAGATCGTAAAGTTGTCTTAATCGATTCTTTAAAGTATTCATCCGCAGTTGGCTTACTCGCTATTTATTTAGCGAAGAATCGCGATGAAGGAATGTCACTAGAAGACAATATTAAATGGGCAGAAGAAAATAAGAATCGTCTTCATGAAATTGGCCCAATGGATGACCTCCGTTTCCTCGCTAAAAATGGACGTATCAGCGCACCTAAGGCTTTCTTTGGTCAACTCGCTGGAGTTCAACCTCTCGCCGACTTTACTTTAGATGGTAAAAGCCAACCTTTAGGAACTGTTAAGGGTGATGCAAATGTTTATTTAGCAATTAAGAAATATCTTCTTGAAACAGCGGAAAATCTTGATGACCAAGTTGTCATTATTTGCCATTCTCAAAGAGAAGAAAAAGCTAAAAAGTTAGAAGAAATCGTTATGAAAGTCGCTCATCCAAAAGCCGTTCATATCACAACTGTTTGTCAAAGCTGTGGTCCAAATATTGGCCCAGGTTTAGCATGCATCTTCTATTTAGGAAAACCATTAACTGCTGATAGAAGCGTTGAAAACGCTGCATTTAGCAAAGCAACAGCAAAATAATATGAATAATCAAGAAATCCTCACCTTAGCGATAATAATAGTTGTAGTAGTCTTATTACTCCTAATTTCAGGTGGGGTTTTCTCTTACTTTTATACAAGTAAAATCGCTAAAAGATTATATAAAAATCAATGGACTAGAAATGGCGATTATTCGTTTGAAAGAGGATGTTCAGATGCAAGTGTAGACTATCACCTTGATATGTTTAATAAAGGTATGGAATACCGTGAAAAGAATAAAAAATATATCAAGGAAGTTGATCTTATTTCGGAAGGTCTTCACCTCTATGGTGAATATTATGATTTTGGATTTGATAAGGCTACTATTGTTATGCCAGGCAGAATGGAAACCGCATATTATGGAGCATTCTACGTTGATGCATTTAAAAAAGCTGGATTCAATGTTTTATGTACAGACCCAAGAGCGCATGGACTTTCTGAGGGAGAATTTATTACACTTGGTAAACATGAATCACTTGATAATATCGCTTGGGCTAAACTGCTTCACGACAAATTTGGTGTTAAGCATATTAATCTATTTGGTATTTGTGGTGGTGCGACTTGCGCTTGCTATGTCTTAACTAATAAAGATTGCCCTAGCTACATTGATTCATTTATCTCTGATGGAATGTTCTATTCATTTTATGTGATGTATAAAGGTCATATCAAAGACGAAAAGAAACCTGTATTTCCTGTTTTACAGGAAGTCTTCCATTACATCAAAAAATATAATGATGTTAATCCATATAAAGCTAGTCCAAAAGATATGCTTAAAAAGATTAAAACTCCATTACTAATGATCAGTGGAGAAAAAGATAAATTCGCTCTTCCTAAGTACGCTCAAAAATTATTTGATTTATCTATTAGCGAGCCAAAAAGAATTGAATATATCCCTAATGCAAGGCATTCTCATGTTAGATACGATAACCAAGAAGCCTATGATAAAGCGATATATGAATTCCTGAAAAAAATATATTAAATTACGAGAGATAGCCATTAGGCTATTTTTCATTATTTGCATTTCTTGCGCCTAGGCGTATATAATATAGTGAATATTTTTCGAGGTAAAAGTAATGGCTAGAAAAACATTATTAAAAAACAAAGCCCTCATCATTGGTTGTGGTCGTCTAGGTGCCTCAATCGCTAATAAGATTTCTAAAGAGGGGAAAAATGTCCTAATCATCGATAGAAGTGAATCTTCATTCGAACTACTTGATGATTCTTTCAGTGGATATAAAATCGTTGGAGATGTTACCGACACTGCAACACTTGAGGAAGCATATATTACTTCCGCCAAAGACGTTGTGATCGCTACTGGTGATGATAACGTTAATCTTTTTCTTGCCTATTTATCTCGTGAAATCTATGACGTTCCTAACATTTATGTTCGTTTAGATGATCCAGATCTAGCCTCATTACTTGATGGAAAGAGAGTAAATGTTATTCTCCCATTCCAGTTATCTTTAGATAAATTTAGCTTTATGAGAGGAGGAAAATAAGATGAAGATTGTTATTTGTGACGGCCATCATGAAGCCGACTACATCATCAAGATGTTTAAAACTAGACAAAATCAACTTATTGTCATTAACTCTGATAAAGAATTCTG
>CADBUI010000015.1 GCA_902797855.1 uncultured Erysipelotrichaceae bacterium | reverse complement strand
CTATATAAGAAACACGAAGCATAAGCTCCGTTATGGTATTTACATCAATTAGAGGATTTTATTCCTCTTTTTTTATGATTTTATGTCCGTGTATCAACATTTAAGGGCATCGTCGATTATTAAGACACGTACGAAAAAGTGCGTGTTTTATTTTTGTAGTTTATTAAGTAAAATTAATAACGCTATGCTTAAAGGATTCAGTGCTCAAAGAGATCTAACTTCAGGAAGTGTAATGAAAAATTTGATTCTATTTGCTCTTCCATTCTTTTTAGCCTATTTTCTAAATTCACTATATAGTGCGATTGACCTATTTTATATAGGTCAGTTCTCTGATGTATATAATGTCGCTGCGGTTAGTAGCGGTACGACTGTCATGTTTGCGGTTAACTCCGTCATTATGGGTCTTGCTACTGGAGGCACAATTGTGATCGGTCAATATTACGGAGCAAAGATTAATGAAGGAGTATCTAACGCTATCCGTAATTTCATCCTTTATATGTCTATTGTTGGGATAAGTGCAACATTACTTATGATTGGGTTATCCTTTCCAATTATGGAATGGATGAGAGTTGAAGAAGGAGCGCTTTTAATATCACAAAAATATGTCATTATCCTCTCAGCTGGTATTCCTTTATATGTTGGCTATATTTCAATTAGCGCAATCCTTAGAGGTTTAGGTAACTCCTTTGCAGGACTATTATTTGTAGCTTTTGCGACAGTTTCTAATATTGGTTTAGATTATTTATTCGTTGTTGTCCTTAATAAAGGAGCAGTTGGGGCAGCGCTAGCAACCGTTATCGGTGAAGCAGTCGCCTTAATTAGTGGGATTATCTATCTAATCTTTAAAAGATTACCTTATAAAATTAATCTAAGAAAAGGAATTCAAAAAGACTATATTTTAATGATTTTTAAAACTGGTTTACCAGTTGCTCTTCAAGATGGTTTAGTTGTCTTATCTTTTGGAATAGTATTAGCAGCGCTTTCTTCTAGAGGAGCTGTTTACACCGCTGCGGTAGGAGTGACCGATCGAATCACTTCCTTTGGATTTGTGCCTCTTAGTGCATTAGGAACTGCTATATCCACCGCTACTGCTCAAAATATGGGAGCAAATCAAATAGACCGCGTTAGAAGCTACATGAAATGTGGACTTATTATTTCATCTATTGCTGCTATTTTAATTGGTGGTTTGTTAATGATTATTCCTGAAAAACTAGCAACTATCTTTGCTGCCCATCAAGAAGACACTATTAATCTAGCAACCAATTATATTCGTACGACTGGGACAGATATATTTGTATGTGGACTTATCTTTCCGATCAATTCTGTCTTTATTGGTTCTAGACACACAATATTTGCGATGGCACAAAACCTTGGCACAACATTTTTAGTGCGTGTTCCGTTCGCTCTTATTACTTGTTTAATGATAAACGCTCCAATGTATATAGTTGGGCTATGTTACCCAGCTAGTTCACTAGTGTCTCTACTTTTGTGCCTAATCTTTTATTTTTCAAATAAATGGGTTAATATGTCTAAGCTTAAAAAATAATAAATATGAGAACAGTTGTCTTAACAATTATGTGTATGGTCTATAAAGATGATGGATCATTTTTAGTTATGAATAGACTTAAAAAAGACTGGCCAGGACTTACTTTTCCTGGAGGACATGTTGAAGACAATGAATATAGTGAAGATGCATGCATTAGAGAAATGAAAGAAGAAACAAATCTAGATATTTCTGATATTGAATGCATGGGTCACATCGAATGGAATGATTTAGGTGATGGACTTAGACATTTCGCAGTGCTTTACCGCACGAACAAATTTAAAGGTGAACTTAAATCATCTAGTGAAGGAAATATATTCTTTATAAAAGAAGAAGATATATCTAAATACCCATTAAGTAATGACTTTTATAAAATTTATAACTTAATGAGAGGTAATAAATAGATTAAAATAATATAGAAAGAGGTTAATAGAATGAAACATTTAATCGTTGTTAATGGTAATGCGGGTGGATTTAATAAAGAACTCGAAGAAAAAATTAATGAAGCCTTTAAAGGACTAGATTTTGAAATCTATAAAACGACTGGTCCTAGAAGCGTTATTCCTTTCTTAAAAGAATATTTAAAGAAAACTAAAGATACAGTAAGAGTCTACGCTTGTGGCGGAGATGGAACTGTTCATGAAGTTGTTAACGCTGTTATTGGTGCTAGTAACGCTGAAGTTGCGATTTTTGCATCAGGAACAGGAAACGACTTTGTTAAAATCTATGGTGGAAAAGAAAAATTCCAAGACTTCAAAACACTTATTGATGCTAAAGCATCACCAGTTGATGTTTCCGAGTTAGTGGGTGATGGAGTTAAAGAACCACTTTATTCAATTAATGTTATTAACTTTGGCTTTGACGCAATCGTTGGAGCTATGGGTAACTACTATAAAGAAAATGGTTTACCAGAAGAAGCTAAAAAGAAAGGTCTTGGACCTTATGATTACGCTTTAAAACATGACGCAATGAAGCATGGTAGATTCAATGATATTGAAGTCTATGCAGATGGTGAAAAACTTAACGAAAAGCAAATGCTTCTTGCCACACTTGCTCAAGGTCAATATGTCGGTGGTAAATTTAGATGTGCACCAAAAAGCATTAATAATGATGGCTTAATTGATGTCTGCGTTCTTAAAACCATGACCTTCTTAGGACTTGGAATGATCATTGGAACATACACTAAAGGAAATCACTTAAATAGAAAAAGAAGAAAAGTTGTCTATCGCCGCGCTAAAGAAATCAAGATGGTTTCACCAAAAGATTTCGATGTTTGTGTCGATGGCGAAATGATTAAAGGCAACAACTTCACTGTTAAAGTTGTTCCTGGAGCAGTTAAACTCGTTATTCCTCAATAAAAAAAAAGAATGCCAACTCGCTGAGTTGGCTTTTCTTTATCTAAGATAATCTTCAAATAATTTATGGATATAATCACTTAATTCTTGAGTGCTTAAATCTTTAAATTGTTCATAAGGAATTACTTCAAGAACATCCATATTTATATGAGTTGCTCTTGGCCATTTTTTATGAATGAGATTATTGTTTTTAAATCCCATCACCACTACTGGAGTGTGTGCTCTTTTAGCAACATTAAGCGCGCCAGCTCTAAATGGAAGAAGTTTTCCATCAAGTGATCTAGTTCCTTCTGGTGAAATACAAATTGAACCATAATCCTTACTAATAAAATCAATCGCCTTTTCAATAGCCTTAATTCCTTCCGCGTTATTTTCACGGTTAACTTCGATATATCCTGCTGCATGGATAAATGGTCCAGCGATAGGAATTTTAACGTTTTCCGGCTTAGTGACACAGATAATTTTATCTTGATATAGTTTATCCATAATAAGCATTGGATCGAATCTAGATGTATGGTTATACACTAAAGTGTATCTTTCATCATGAGGGACACGTTCAAATCCAGTTTTAGATACTCTAAGATTCGCAAGAAGATTAACTTGTTTAACAACTTGAGTAACTAAATATCTAGCGACAATATTTGGCTTATTAACTTCCTTTTTAGTGTTGATAAATAAAGAATCAATAAACAAAAATATAAGAATAATCGCAAAATAAAGTAGATACAGGATTGGTAAAGCAAGTACTGGAATAAATAGTAGATAATATAGTCCACTAGAAAATATCCAGTAGAAAATCCCGCCAGCGCTTAATAGTGATAAAACGATAAGGATAATTGTTAATGTCATATTAATATGCTTTTGCAAAGAAGACTACTTTATCAGCTTTTTTACCACAAACTGGGCAAGTATCACCAAAACTCATTTCATCAAATGGTAAGCAGCGTGCGGTTGCTTGATAAAGTTCTTTAATCTTGTTTTCGCAAGCTTCATCACCACACCACATCATCTTGGCGTATCCACCTTTATCTAAGGCTGCTTTAAGTTCGTCTAAAGAATGAACTTCAGTTGTGTGTTCAAGTAGATAATTGAATGCTTTTTGATACATTTCTTTATGGATTTCACTAAATAGTGAAGTAACTGTAGTTAAAATATCGCTTTCGTTAACAGTTTTCTTTTCACCAGTGTTGCGTTTAGCAAGGACCACCACTTTATTTTCAATATCGCGTGGACCAACTTCTAGTCTTACTGGAACACCTTTCATTTCATATTCAGCGTATTTCCATCCTGGAGTGTGATCACTATCATCAAGTTTCACTCTGATTCCAGCTTTCTTAAGCATCTCTTTATATTCTCTAGCTTTATCTAAAACGCCAGGAACTTTTTGAGCAACTGGAATAATTACAACTTGGATTGGTGCGACTTTTGGAGGGAGAACAAGTCCATTATCGTCACCATGAACCATGATGATTGAACCAAGTAAACGAGTGGAAACACCCCATGAAGTTTGATATGGGTTTTCTAGTTTTCCACTTCGTGATTGATATTGAATACCAAACGCTCTTGAAAAGCCATTTCCGAAATAGTGGGTTGTGCCACTTTGAAGAGCTTTTCCATCTGGCATAAGTGCTTCAATAGAATATGTTTCTTCAGCACCTGCAAATTTTTCTTTATCGGTTTTAATACCTTTCACGAATGGAATAGCGAGGACGTCTCTACCTAAAGAATCATAGATTTCAAGCATTCTTAAAGCATCTTGACGAGCTTCTTCGCTTGTTTCATACATAGTATGACCTTCTTGCCAAAGGAATTCGCTGCCTCTTAGGAATGGACGGGTTGTCTTTTCCCATCTAACGACTGAACACCATTGGTTATATTGCTTTGGTAAATCACGATAAGATTTGATAATCTTGGCATAATGTTCACAGAATAAAGTCTCGCTTGTTGGGCGGATAATTAGTTTATCATCTAGAACATTTGGTCCACCTTGAGTGGCCACTAAACATTCTGGAGCGAAACCTTCTACGTGTTCTTTTTCTCTATCAAAAAGTGATTGAGGAATAACTAGAGGCATGTAGACGTTTTCAACACCTACTTCTTTAAATTCGTGATCAAGATAAGCTTGGATTTGCTCCCAAATGGCATAGCCATATGGTCGATAAATAATAAAACCTTTAACGGATGAATAATCCATTAATTCAGCTTTACGGCATACATCGGTATACCACTGCGCAAAATCTTCTTCTTGTCTTGTAATAGAGTCGTTTTTATTTTCCATATTTATCTCCCTGACTTTCTACAATACGTTTAATTTTGGTGATTGATTTATGTGGGATTGGTAAAAGCATTTCACTTGCTTCTGCAATTACATCAGAAGAGATATTGCCTAAACCAATTCTGATTAATAATTCAACATTATCCCAGTTCACTACATTAGTAGTGATAATGTTTTTATTGTTATGGAGAAGTTTCTCCGCGAACATACGAAGACTTGCTAATTGTTTTTGTCCATTCTTATCGGTAAATGAGTATGGAGCGTTAATAATATAATAATCAAACGCTTGATAGAATGATTTTGAAAATGGTTGCTCATAATCATCGAATGATAAGGCTGTTTCATATCCTTTAACTTTAAGGTTATGTATGAAATCAATGATGTTACTTTCATCTCTAGCAATCAAATGTGATAACTCATTATGAGAGAAGACTAAAACAATGTGGCTTTCTTTAATCTTTTGAATATATGAGAAAGTTCTAGCGACATACACTCTTTCTTTATAAGAAAGTGGGAAGAATAAACGGAGGGAGACTCCATCTTTTTCTTGAATGAATCTAGAAATACCTTTCTTCGCAATTGAAGAGAATAGTTCCTTGTCGTCCCCTGTCTTAAGAGCGTAATTTTTAAGAGATTGAATAGATTCAAAGATTGTATTCTCATCTGGTTTAACAAATAATTCGTAACCGATGACTCTATTTCTTTCAGAATTGTACACTGGACGATATTTAAATTTAAGTTTGTTATCACGAATAATGCGTTCGACTTCAGTACGATAGATATTTTGTTCGTTAGATATTTCAAGACTTCTATCTGGATCATACCAACAAATTTGTTGATCACCATCTTCTGATAATTGTGCGGTTTGCACCACTGCAGAAATAATCTTCTCTGAATCTTTAGGGAATGTCTTATTATTCACAATTGCAAATAAGAATGTAATTTCATCCGCGAAAGCTGAAATAGTTAAGATTCGATTAATGTGAGATTTAAGTTCCGCAATGAATCTTAATGTTTGTGAATTGGTGGCTAAATCTAAATCAGTAATGATGAGCTGACGATTAGAATAATCCATAATTAATCTACGATTAGTAGCATAATTTAAAACAAAATTCTTCACTTGAGCGTATGCTAAACGAGGGAATTCTTGTTTACGGTGTTCTGGATTTTTATAAAATAAATCAATCGCGAAAGTAACACCCTTCTTATAGGAAGAATTAAATATGGCTTTATGGAAAGCTTCTTGAGTGGAGAAGCGAAGAAATCTGCGCGATTTTTCATTTGTAGAATTTTTAATTCTTAAAAGATAGCTTTCAATATGAATTAGTTGTTGTTCATAATCAATCTTTTGAACTTGAAGAATTGAATAAACAAGTCTTCTTTTCTTACGTTCAATAACATTAATTTCTAGATAGTTATTGGTCTTGATTTTTGGATTGAGAAGATCACCAATCCATTTAACAAGTCCAATTCTATCATTTGCGGAGAATTGATTATAAAAATCCACGATAGATGATTTCTTCATCTTCTTTAAAGCGGATTTATTAAAATAAGTGACAATGTCATTTTTAACATCAAGGACATAGATTCTAGCGCTTGATGAATTATCTTTTAATGTTGTGGAATGATTTTTTTCTTGGTGAAGGAATAAAATAAGCACCAAGATAGAAATCGAAAGAACTAGAAAAATGGCTATTAGTGATACTATTAGCCAAACAAATTCAGGTGAGTCAAAACTAATATTTGGAAAATTCACAAATAAAATTATACACGCTTCACGCATTTAAGCAACGCGCACATAAGAATTCTTCAATTTGATAAGGTCGTTTAATCGTAGATTCTCTCACTTTATGTAAATCACTTGATATTGAGATTTGTTATTACTTTTTAGCGTGTTATAATTTTCTCATCTTTGGAGGAATACCCAAGCGGCTGAAGGGGTCGGTTTCGAAAACCGATAGAGGACGCAAGTCCTGCCAGGGTTCAAATCCCTGTTCCTCCGCCAAAAATGTTGAAAAAACGGATAGTCAGCAGCGATTATCCGTTTAATTTTTCATTGCTATTTATTATTCTTCCATTTATATGATGGATTGTTAGCTCTTTTTTCAGCAAAATCTTTTTTCGCTTCCTCAAGACTCATATCATTAGCGCCTCCGCCTTCAAAATATCCGTCATCTTCCCATCCACAAACAGGGCAAATATCGAAACTGTCTTCTTCTTTAAATTCATATTCGCCACAGACCGGGCATTTATGTGGTTCCGGCGCAGGCATATTGTCTTCCAAATAATCATAATTAGGATTTTCTATTAACTTATTCTCATACCATTTTTTATACTCAACGAGAGACATTTTGTTAAATCCATCTTTTGATTCTGGATTTTCTGCCTGATCTAGGTCATAAATCCAACCGCATGAGGTGCAATAGACATTTCCATTTAGATATTCTTCCATTTCTTCTTTTTCAAAACCTTCGTTTGGGCTAGAAAAGTAAAACTTGTTGCATACAGGGCACATAATTGGTTTAAATCTTTTCATAAAAACTCCTTACTTCTTAACGTATTTTACGTATTGCCGCTTATAATAATCATAACCACCAGTTGGTTTATAATATGTGACAATATATCCGCGTTTATCTACTATTATAAATTCGTTTGATTTAGGGCTATATTTATATGTTTTTCCAGTCGCTCTATCAACAAATGATTTATAGTTTTTTCTATCAATATCATTGGCAAATTTAATGGCATGTTGTTTGTAAGATTCTAGAGAGCTAAAATGCTGTTCATTATTGTGCCTTTCATAATGGTCTTTTGCACTGTGCTTATTAAAATCTTTTGCCCATGAATAGTTGATGTGTTTAGTGTGGCGGCCTTGTTTTCCTCCACCAGCATTGCCGTAATGGTTGCTTGGTCCTTTAGTTCCCATTTTGATTCCTCCTTTTTCTATCGGAGTAAATCCATGGTTCATAGTTATAAAAACTACATTTGGACTCAAACTCTTCAAATATTTTACCACTTAATTTGCCGTAAACGATAATACCTTTTGGCTCTAATTCTTTAATGATTTTTTCTAAAAAACAATACCACTCAGCTTTTTGCGGAATTTCTTTAATAAAACCGTGTGTACCAATAGCAATTAAAGTGTGTTTAGGAATAGCGGAAAGAAACTCATCTGCCAGCTCGTCTTTGCCATATCTTATGTTTGGAATAACCTTAACACCATTGTTTCCGAAATAATATGATAGTGATAGGTTATCATTCATCTGACTCTTTTGTTTTACAATTGGCATATCGCTATGAACGCTAAAGTCAAATCCAATTGTGCCACCGCATCTTCTGAAAAAATTTAAATATTTAATTGGATTACGCCTGACTCTCTCAAACGAACAGTCTCTAGCATAAGTGCAAACATATACATCGCTTAAATCACCTTGATAATTCAAAGCTTTATCAAAAGGCATAATCTTTTTTGGTGGAATTTCGGGAATCATCCATCTTTCCAAGATAGGGTATTCTTCCTCTTTCGTGAAATTCGCCCCTTCCACCAAGAATGCTTGGAACGAATCTTCAACTATATTATTTTCATCTCTGTACATAGTGTACCTCCATTTCACG
>CADBUI010000014.1 GCA_902797855.1 uncultured Erysipelotrichaceae bacterium | reverse complement strand
ACCAGTGATGATTTTGATATCTGGAATATCCTTGACATTAATTAGGTTTTCTAAATAAAAAGGTCTTTTGATAAGCTTCATATTTTTGTCCTCGACTACATTATATATTAATTCCCAATTTTAAGCAATTTTTGATTTTGGGAACTATGACTATATTTCTTTTTATAAGTAAAAAGGATTGTATTAAAAAATAAAAATCCCCAATTTGTATTAGGGATTGTGCGCATAGATGGTGGTCCAGGCCGGAATTGAACCGGCGACACGAGGATTTTCAGTCCTCTGCTCTACCTACTGAGCTACCGGACCATTTTTCTTAATGGCGGACCGTACGAGATTCGAACTCGTGATCTCTTCCGTGACAGGGAAGCATGCAAGGCCACTACACCAACGGTCCACATCAAGATGCTAGTATATTATCACTAAACGTAGTAAAAAAATCAAGAAATAATTACTAGCATCTAAAATATGAACTATTAATTTAATTAATAATTTTTGGCTCTTAATTCAAAATAGGATTTTGGATGAGCGCAAACTGGGCAAATTTCTGGAGCGAATTTACCAATATGGATATGTCCGCAGTTACGGCATTTCCAGACAACGACATCTGGAGCAATAAAGACCTTACCACCTTCAACGCTTTCTAAAAGTTTAAGATAGCGTTCTTCGTGTTCTTTTTCAATCTTGCCAACAAGTTCAAATTGAATAGCAATCTTTTCAAAACCTTCTTCACGTGCAACTTTAGCGAATTCTTTATACATTGAAGTCCATTCTTCATTTTCGCCTGCTGCTGCGGCTTTAAGGTTTTCGGCGGTAGATTTAATATCTCCACCTTCAAGATATTTGAACCATAATTTTGCGTGTTCTTTTTCGTTTTCAGCTGTTTCTAAGAAGATCGCTGCGATTTGTTCATAGCCTTCTTTTTTAGCTTTGCTAGCAAAATAAGTATACTTATTTCTTGCTTGGCTTTCTCCAGCGAAAGCAAATGCTAAGTTCTTTTCGGTTCTACTTCCTTTAAGTTCCATAAGATTTTCCTCCTATATGGTTTTATTTTTAATTAATGGTACGACAGGTTTACCAAATCTAACTTCCAAAAGTGCAAGTTGACCAGCGTTAAAGACATCAATTCTATTCGTACTTCCTGTAAAGAAGAATCTATCCCCTGCTTCCCAGATAAACATCCAGCCAGCAATGACGATAACTTCTTTAATAACAGCGAAGACATTTCCGATACTTTTGGCGGATTCGTTTTCGCCTATAATACCCATCGCGATAGATAAGGCCATAATAACAACACCAATCGCTAGAATAATCCAAGCTGAAAATGTATTCTTTTCAAGCTCTTTACGTTGGTCTTCATACTTTAAGGCGTAATGACGAATAACGGCTTTAGATATCTTATCTTTTAAGTCTTCACTATATTTACCATCATCATCGAAATTTATGACAATAGGAACATCTGCTCTTAAATAATTGGCTTCGTTTTCAATATAATCATAAATTTCTTGATCGATTCTAGTGTCATAAGAATAGATTGAAAAAGGAGTGTCAACCTTAGTAAGGTCAACATTAATATAGGCTTTTCCATCAGGCATTAGATGGGTTTTCTCAAAGCGCTTTGAATAACGATATTCAGTTTGGAAAAGCTTATCAATGTTTTTCACAAACGCTCTTCGTCTCGCTTTAAGTTCAGCCTTCTTTTGCTTCTCTTTACGATCTTTCTCTGTCATAAGAAGAAATTATAGCAAAAAGTGCCCAATTTTTCAATTGGAGCACTCTTAGTTAATATTATCTTAGAAGAAGACACTTCTAGATTTTTCTTTGGTTTCTTTACTGGCTGTGAATGGAATTCTAGTTGTGTATCCAGCTTTTGCGGCAACAATCATCTTGGTTGGCCAAGCAAAGATATCTTGATTCCATTTCATAACAGTGTCGTTATAAACTTCTCTAGCTGCAGTAATTTCAGATTGTAGATACATATTTTGTTTCATTGCATCTGCGATTTCTTGGTGAGCCTTGAGATTTGGATAACTTTCAATAGCGACATTAATTTGTCTTTGAGCGTCATCAAGGATAGATTGAAGTTCGTTTCTACTTTCATCACCATCGGTGGTCTTAATACCACTTCTTGCTTTAGCAATATCAACGAATGTAGTCTTATCTAAATCAACAGCTTTATCAACGAGCTTTGCAGCGTTTTGTAAGATAATGACACGTTCTTCTTGATAGTTATCAATTGTGGAAGCGTCGTGTTGAATCTTTTGTTGAAGTTGTTGTAGATAACTTCTCGCTTTCACTTTCATTAACGTAAAGATGAGTCCAGGAATAATGCCAAGAATCCAAAGGATAACTTGGAAAACGGTTGAACCTGCCCCTACTTTTACTTGGATACGCTTATTAATAACGTGTACATCTTGACCTTCATCATTAATAAGACTCTTATCCATTTCATCTAATTCATTTGCCATTTATTTTTCCTCCAATTAGATTTTATATCACTTATCTTCTTTTGAAAATAAGGAATTAATTCCTTCATCTTCTCCTATAGTGTATCTATTTTTAATACCAAATGAGAGAAGTCCTCTTTCATAGTGGAATAACTTATCAATGATAGGATTACGAGAAATATCATCTCTTTTAGATAGATATTCTTCGTGATCAGCATTTACTGATGTGACCGCCATATGGTTTTCACCATCCACTTCAATATATTCTATCCAATGAACTGGAATATCATGATAATGTCCATCTCCACCAAGTTTAGAGACAATATCAACTCGTTCTATCTTTTCATATGAAGAAGAAACAATTGTAACTTCATCACCTTTACCCACTCTATGAGATGAATCGTATTTAATCATTACTGGTTCATCACTAGCGGCTTTTTCAGGTCTAAAGTAATCATCTCCAAGAGCATTTGCCATAACTTCTTGTTCGAAATAAGAAATGTTTGTGTCTTCTTCATCCTTATAAATATAAGAATGAGGCTTATGGAGTTGATACATTGGAATTGATAGCACTGGTGCAAGAGCGAAATATAGTGACTGACAGAATTCATTACAATAGCTTACAAAGAATGATTTTTGATCATCATAGTTATAGTTAATGAATTTATCAGGAGAGATAACATAATCAAAGTTTTGCGAATGAGAAGCAATGATGGTGTTTAGTTTACCTCTTTTAATAAAATTAAAATCATCACCATATGGATGAGGATTAAGGATTAAAGAAAGCATATTTTGCTGAGCAAGAGGAGTGAAAAGTAATCTAAATTCCACTTCATTATTTCTATCTAAAGCATGGAAGAAGACATCAAATGAGTCGTTACCCATTGGAGTAAATCCACCTTTGCCTTTTTTAATTTGTTCTTCAGCCTTCTTTTGGATATCTTTCATTCCACTACTGACAGCTTTTTCTCTTTGTTTTTCACTCAAGCGGTCACCATGTTGAGGCGAACGAGAGAATTTAAGCTTTGGAGCAGCTTCGTTTCCATAATGGAGTTTTGTAATTGTTCCATAATATGGACATGGTTTACTAACGGAAGCAGTTAAGGTTTGACTATGGTGCTCAGTTCTAACAATACCTTTACTATCAATATAAGTTGATGTCCAATGAATAACGATACTACCTGTATATGTTTTTGTTCCCATCGTACGCTTAAATGACTTCACTAAGACAAATGGATTACCTTGGATTTCTCCAGAGAGGACTTTTAAAACACTTTCGTTGATATCGCTATATTTATCCATATCAAAATTAGCGATTAAATCATGCATTCTGGCATTAGTGAACACAGGATCAATAACGATTAAAGGAGTGACTTTATTCATTATTTTACCCGCAATTCCCCAGTCAAAGGATTTATTTAGATCCGCTAAATCGTCATAACAAACTTGAAGTTTTTGATTAGCGATTTTTATTTCTTTATTAAGTTCTTCTTCTTTAGCTTTAATTTTCTTATTTAGGTTTGTCTTTATTAAAACAATTAAATAAATCGCTAAGCCTAAAGAGGCTCCAGCAATTAAAAATAAATACCACAAAGAACTAACTTTATTAGTTCCAATAGGAAAAATAATTAAAATAGTTGAAGCGATAAATAGTAAAACAATTAAAGCGATGAGAAAGCCTCGACCCGTTTTAGTGCCGTTAAGTTTCTTTCTTAAAGCGTCAACTTTAGCTTGTTGAGCCTTATAAGCTTTAACGTGAAGTCTATTACCTTCAACATCAACTTTGTTATTACTTGTTAATAAATCAAAATATTCGTTCGCAGCAATATCAAAATTATTTTTTAAATAATCAAATTCTTTAAAAGGTTTAAATATTAGTTCTTCTGACATATAAATAAATGATATTACTTATTAAAACTCTTTAATAGCATTCCTTGCTAAATCTGGGTTTTTATTAACAGATTTAATTAAGAGAGGAGTATTTTTAAATCCCATCTTTTCTAATTGCTTAAATGCGTGTTTACCCTCTCCACCCGCACTATATAATACAAATTTAGTTGTATTCTTATTAAGTTCAAATTTATTTAGAAACGCCTTTATAGGTGAAGAGAGACGGTCATTCCATATTGGTGAACCAATGACGACAAAATCATCTTCTTTAATTTGAAGGTTGATATCTTTAATCTCCATTCCCTTTTTAGAGATAGTTGTGCCTCCAAGTTTAATCATCTTGAAGAAATTCATCTTTCCAATAGGTTTAAGTGTTTCAACCTTAATAGTTTCGTATCCTTTTTCCAAAAATAAAGAGGCTAAAAATTCTCCGTTACCAGTACTAGAGAAATACACAAATAATTTTTTCATAATTAATTCCCTTATAATCATTATATATTATATAAAGAAATAGAAAATTTATAACAAGATATGACTTCGCAACCAAAAGTTGCCCAATTGAAAAGTAAAGTTGGTAGAATAAACCTAATAAAAATAATTACAATGTTGTCAGAAATTTGGAGGAAACAAATATGACAATTGAAATAGCGAATAGACTTGTCGAACTTAGAAAGAAAAGCGGACTATCTCAAGAAGAACTTGCCGATAAACTTGGATTATCGCGTCAAGCTGTCTCTAAATGGGAAAGAGCGGAAGCTTCTCCTGATACGGATAATCTAATTTGTCTAGCGAAACTATATAACGTTTCGTTAGATGATCTACTCAATACAGATTTAAGCGTTGATGAGATTGCTAGAAACACAAAAGAACAAGAAGAAAACAAAAAATCAAAGATTATTATTGAAGCTAATGATGATGACGATGATGACGATGATGATGACGATGACGATGATAATAGACATCCTCATCACATACATGTAGTGCGTCCAGAAAAAGAAGAATATAAAAATAGAATCAAATTAATAAGAAAGATTGAATTAATTACTCTAGCTATCTTGTTATTAGCTATTGTTGGCGGATATATCGCTTTAGCGATTATAGGTGGAGAAATTATTAATAAAGAACATGAATTCTTCACGAAATGGTTCTGGCTTAATTTTCTTCTTATTCCAGTAATCCAATCAATTTTTGAATGCATCGCTAAAAGAAAATTCTCTAATTTCTTAATTCCATTCGCCTGTGCTTATGCTTACGTAGTTATTGGATTACTTACTGATACTTGGTCCCCTACTTGGTTAATATTTATCGCAATTCCTGTATATTATGTCGCGACAGGATTTATCGATAAAGCCACGAAAGAATATCGCGACGAGAAAAGATACCTCTAGAATTAGAGGTTTTCTTTTTGTATTCTTTAATTATGTACAAATCCTTACTTAATCAAATTAAAGCAATTATCAGTAAAGATCTTCCACTTGTGAGTAATCTTTCTAATGTAGCTGCACTACTAATCACTATGAAAGATGTCTCTTGGGCGGGGTTTTATCTTTCTAACGAAGATACACTTTATCTAGGACCTTTCCAAGGTGAGGTTGCGTGCACTACTATACCATTTTCTAAAGGGGTATGTGGAACTTCGGCCTCTAAAAAAGAAACAATCATTGTTAATGATGTTAACAAATTTAGTGGACATATCGCCTGCTCAAGTAAATCAAAAAGCGAAATTGTCACTCCAATAATTAAAAATGACATAATCAAAGGAGTGATTGATATAGACGCTCCAGTGTATTCTAGATTTACTAATGTTGAAAAAGATTTTCTTATAGAAGTTGCCAAATTATTAGCAGTTTTATTCTAAAAGAAAAAAACTGAGTGACTCCCCTTAATTAATCACTCAGTTTCTTTTTTTATTCTTCTTCTCGACTATCTTCTATTCTTTCGTCAATTAGTCCAAAAATTCCACCGATAGCGTTTACTTCAGTAAACGATAAGAGTCCAAATATAATGTTGAGTACCGAATTGGTGTGATTGTTAACTTTTCTACTAAGGAAACAAATAACAGTGTTAACAATGTTAAGCGCAGCGACAATTGAGAAGATTGTTCCCATTATCACAAACATATGTTGAATAGCGGTTGCGACTTCTTCAGGAGTGCCCTTAATAGAACTATTTATCGAACCATTTTGTAGACCTTCAATGATTGCGTTTTTGAATTCTGGTAAAGCAAACATTATATATAAGACTGCTAATGAACCAAAAGTGACAATAAAAATGATAGAAACTATTGCACCTACAAGATATAAAATTGAAGAGGCTTTTTTCATATTCTAAATGTAATAATATTACTAATTATTTGATTTGCAACAATAAATTAATCTTTAAAGATAGCCCATGGATATTGAATCATATATTCTCCACGGTACATTCTAATTGCGTCTGGATCATTCTCTTTATATTTATAGGCATCACAATCAACTTTACTAACATCAATCGCACATCCATTATGCTTTTTAATTAAAACATCGGAACAATCGATAGCTTTTAATGTCTGTTGAATATCAGCGATCAAATTTCTTAGATAAGATTTATGGTCTTCTTCCCAAAGCACTGCGTTAAGTTCGTTAACGTTAATAAGTGAGCCTTCACGGTCCACTAGATAGGCGAAAACTTCTTTAGATTTTTGATATGAAAATTTTAGTGGTTCACCCTTATAAAAGATTTCAAAATTACCAAAACACTTAATTTGGAGTTTCTTTTCTTCTTTTAATGATATTGGGTGACGAAGTAATTCAAGCTCTTCTTTAATTTTTGAAGCGCTGACAGGTTTAGTTAAATACCCCGAAGCGTGAAGCTTATATGCATCAAGAGCGTAGCTATTATAAGCAGTCACAAAAATAATATTGATTGTTGGATTAATTTTCTTAAGCTCTTTAGCGAGGTTAATTCCATTAATCCCTGGCATTTCGATATCTAAAAACGCAATATCTAGCTTAATAGATTTCACTTTACTAAGTGCTTCAAGTGGATTTAAAAAAGAATAGATTATAGTTTCTATTGGCAGTACTTTCTTAACTTCATCAGTTAGTCTAATTAATTGAAGTTCTTCATCATCTACAAGTAAGATTTTCATAATTATTTATAAAATTTCACTACTATTGTAGTACCTTTATTAATTTCACTAAATATATTCATTTCACCTTTGCACATCGAAGTGATTCTATGTTTAACGTTATTTAGACCGATATGATTGTTGCTTTTAAAATCGATATCCTGGATATTAAATCCCACTCCATCATCAATTACTTCTACAACATAAGAGTTTTCAGTTTCGTAAGTTTTAATAAGTAAAGTTCCACCTTCGACTTTTTTAAGTATTCCATGCTTAATGGCATTTTCCACGAGTGGTTGAATACTTAAAGGAGGAACACAAAATGATGAAACTTTAATATCATAATTAACATGAAGACGTTCATTAAATCTCATCTTTTCAAGTTCGATATAAGTTTGAATATGTTTAAGTTCGTCACCAAAAGAGACTAAATTAGTCTCAGTTAATGTAGAAAAGTTCATTCTTAAATATTCAGTAAAATCATCGAGAGCTTTCTGAGCACGAGCTTGATCAAGCGGAATCAAGGTTGAAATAGACGAAAGAGTATTATAAATAAAGTGAGGTTGAATCTGACTCACCATAATCTTTACATTCGCGTCTTTAAGACGTTGCTCATCTTCAAGTAGCATGTAGTTTTTCTCAATACTTAAGAACAAAATTAATATTTCGATTGCAACAATCATTGATAAATAAGCAATTGCAAATCCTGGTAAAGCGTTTTGAACAATAATCGCTATAAAAGGAATAAAGCAATAAATGGAGAAGGCTATTTTTTCTCTAACACTGAGTTCTTTATTAATAATAGCGAGAACAAAGCTAATCACAAGCATCACAAATTGATAGCCTTGAGAAATAAACATTAATTTTGCTCTTTGATAAACTCCATCAACTGCAGTGAAATACATGTGAGTAGCAATATTGATGAAATCAGTCACTACAAAAATCGTAAATAAACTAATGTTTATAATTGAGAATATATTCTTAAATTTTTTAGGTAATCTAATATAATTAGATAAATATAGGAAAAATAGGAATACTTCAGCGTTATTCATAATATAAAATGTCGTATAAAAAGACATGATATATGTATTGCTTGTGTAATAGACTTTCACTAAATCATAGACTGTATAGGTCGCGAAGTGGATAGCGGTAAAAATAAAGAAGACGAGTAAAAACATCTCATCTCTTCTTTTCTTTTTCTTTAAGACGAGATTAACAATATGAATAAGGAGGAGTGATACTCCTATAATACATATCGTCGCATTAAAGACACTTTTAGAATCCATGATACTTATTATATTACCCAGTAAAAGAAATGAAAATAAAAGGAGACTTATTAGTCTCCAATTATTCGTTAGTTTTCTTGTTATACTCTATATTTTTATACTTCGCAGAATACACATAACCTGTAAGTCTTATTTTAGCATAATCGACATCTTCGATTGTATTAGACACAATTCTTTTCGTTTTCCCGTTCGACAAGTATTTAATAATTACTTTTCCATAAGGTTTAACTTCTATATGGATACGCATATGGATACGCATAAAGAAATAATGATTAGAATGGAAAAAGAAATTATGTTGAAATGACCGGCAAGAAACAGAATGTCTTGCTTTGATTTTTATTATCGATGTAAATGGAATAGTATGTCTTAGATTTTTAGATCTTATTTCAAGTTCACCATTATCATTAATGATAATATCGTTTTTATCTCTTGTTAGATCAAAGCGATATTCTTTAATAACAAGTATTGTAGCAATCGTGCAGAATAATACTGTTGCTAGGGATATTAAAATATACCAAATAACAGGGTTAATTGGCTTATAAAGCCAAATCAAAAGACAAAATCCCACGCCCAATATAATTGACATAACATTGCAATAAACAAGCGACGAAATTATGTTTGATTTCTCTTCTACATATTTCTGAGAAATAATTTTCATATTAATTAAAAATCTACTTTTTCAAGTCTCCTAGAAGAAACTTTATAAACGACAATATGAAGCACGAATGAAATAAGTATTGCTCCGGCTAATGCTCCTACTTGAATTCCAATATGAAGATTATTTAATACTTCAAGTCCAGGGATATAAGGTAATCCAATTGTGAACACTCCAATATAAATAACAAATCCAATGATTGTAAATAATGTGGACATCACGATAGATTTACCTTTTTTATAATAAATTGGGAAGAAGATTAAATCTGCAAGAGCATATCCAATAATTGCGATTGCAAGTAATAGTAAATAACTATTTAAACCAAGTCCTGGAATAGTTACACTTGAAGAACTTGATCCACCACTACCAACTGAATAATTAATATATCTAGCGAGTGGATAAAGTGCAGACATAATAAGCATGAACGCTACTTGCATAAATATAACTGTAAATATTCTAGCTAAGACAATGTCTTTTTTACGGACAGGAAGAAGTGTGGAATAAAGTAAATCGTTACTTTGTTGTCCTTTATTCGCTCCTAAAAAGAGAATTGGATAACAACATAAAATATAGATAAATCCAATTCCAAGAGGATAAGAAGGAATAAGAATCATAAGTGGGAAAAGAACTATAAAAACATAGCAAATTGGATGCATTGATAGTTTTAATTCCTTATAAATCAAAGCTTTCATTTGGATTTTTACTCCTTTCTATATAAACCATGATTTGTTCTAAATCTGGTTCACTAATTTCGATATTTTTCTTAGTGAATAATTTCTTTTTATCTACACTAATAAGTCCTTCAATATGATCATCGAATTCCTTATATGAAATATATTCATTTAATAAATCTTTATTAGATGATTTATCTTTGATAAATAAATACGATTTAACGAAATCATTCTTGGTTCCACTGTAGATAATTTCACCATCATGAATATAGGTGATATCAGAAGCACATTTATCTAAATCAGAGGTGATATGAGTTGAGAAAAGAATCGCTCTATCTTTGCTTTTAACAATTTGATGAAAGATATCAAGTATCTCATCTCTTGATACTGGATCAAGTCCGCTTGTAGGTTCATCTAGGATAAGAAGTTCAGCGTGATGAGAAAGGGCAATAGCGACTGAATATTTAACTTTCATGCCACTACTTAGTTCTTCGAGTTTCTTATCAATATTTAAATTAAATAACTTACAGGCTTCTAAAAACTTCTTTTCATCAAACTTCTTATAGAATCTTTTTGTGACATTCATAAGTTGACGAATAGTTTTATTTGGATAGTAGTTAAGCTCACTTAAGGCAAAGCCAATTCTTTGCTTATTCTCAAGTTCGTTTTCACTCATATCTTTATCAAACACTGTTATCTGTCCATTTTCATAATGAACGAGATTCATAATGCATTTTAATGTTGTGGTTTTACCTGCACCATTTCGACCAATAAAGCCCATGATTTGTCCAGGTTTAACTTCAAAAGAAACATTCTTTAAAGAAAACGATGGGTAATTCTTAACCACATTTTCAATTTTTAAAATGGAGTTCATTTATTTTTATCCTCCATAAGTGCGTAAAACATATCTGCTTTTAAAATAGCGATTCCTTTTTCTTTATCACCCATTACCATAAGAGTTTCGCCTTCTTTGATATTAAACATATCTCGAGCTTCTTTAGGAATGGTAATTTGACCTTTTGGGCCTACTTTAACGCTTGAAATAAATCTATCTTCCATAGTCTTACTTTTCTTACCTTTCTTACATATTATAGCATTATAAAACAGAAATAAAACATAAATAGATAAATAACATCTGAATTATTCAACTATTGTCTTTCTAGAAATTTTTCATCTATCTTTTTAGCGGTTTCTTCGCTTATCGAAACTGGCCCACGAATTAGTGAAATCTAGAAACGATATTTAGAATTGGATATAGTCTAATACTAAAGATTTATTGTCAAAAAATGAAAAAAGCGCACATTAATCAGCGCATACTTTATTTGAAATAAATACCATCCTTATCAAAATAAACAGTATTACACTCGTTAAATAACGTTTTAGTTTGTTCTAAGTTTTTGACAAAAATAGTAGATTTGTCCTCTTGAAGGACGATGAACGAATCTAAACTTTGTTTAATTGCTGCATTATTTATTGCTTCACCTTTTTTGTTTAGCCAAGATCCTTCTTTTGATTTTAGTAATAGTCCACCTATACCCTTGAGTGTCTTTGATTCTGTTGATGTATTAGCGGTTGATTTTAGATGGTCTAGTGCTACATCAAACAAATCTTTATAATCTTTCGAATTAACTAATAGTTTACCTTTTACCTCTAAAAGATAATCTTTATTAAAATTACCCAGAAGCAACACTTCTAAAAATGAAGCGAAACTATAAACATAAATTGTCAGTTGATAATAGGTAAAATTATTTTCTAAATCAAGTTGCTTTTCTTTTAACGTTTTAGCAACTAAAGCCTTTTTATCGTTTTGGATTAAAGTGTTAATTTGTTTTTGATAGAAAATTATATTTTGTTCAGCGCTTCTTTTAATGTCTAACACTAATTTATGATGACTAGTTCTATATTCTTTATTGTCCCAATTGAATTTATATTCGTTAACAATGTTATTTAAAACATTTAAATCGCCTTCGACTCTAGATTCTTTGTCATTCTTCAAGAATGTTAATATCTTATCGCAGGCGCCTAGGATTTTTGTTGTTTCTTGCTTAACGGTTATTAGAATAGCCGCCAACAAAAGAAGCGTTGGATTTGGGGCAGCGACAAGCTTTCCATCGCTAAGTTGCAACAATTCATTTTTAATAGGAGAAATAGAATCGATTGTTTTACCAAATTTAGTATCTTTTATTTCACCATCGACAAAAGTCACTAATTTATGTAGCCCACTGCCCTCTCTGCTGGTTTCATCATAGATAGCTTCGATAGCAGGCATGATTGTGTTAATAGCATCACCTAAATTCTTGATATCCTTAAAAGAGAAATGCAAAGCATCGATGCTATTTAAATCTTCATAAGCATCAACTAAGATTTGAGTCACTTGTAAGCCTTTATTTATATTAGATGTTGCTAACTCAATTTCTTCATTTAAGTTAGCGGCATTATTTTGTTTCCTATCTTTTTTAAAAGTATCAAAAATTCCCATATCTAAATCATAACAACTTATGTAGTTCTTTCAATATATTATTCTAAAAATAATAATCCACTTTTTTATTTTAAAAGAATATGTAATTATTGCGAGCACGAATAAAAAAAGAGATGATATTATCATCTCAATTGTTGTATTTAACCATTTTTGGACTATTTTGATACAACCGGACACTTTTTCAGAAATCCGGGCACATTCTAGTGGCCTCCTTTTTCTCTGTTGCAAGTTTTGCAAAGCATTTGGCAATTATCATCCTCTGTTTTGCCACCAGCATGCCAAGGTGTAATATGGTCAGCCTCCATTTCAGAAATATCCCATACTTTTGTTTTTGTAGGCTTATTCATAGATACACATCTTGGGCAAATTCCACCTTGCTTGTTATAAGCTTTGTTCTTTTGGGACTCGCTGAAAGTTCTTAAATTTAGATGTTTTTCCAATCTATCAAATACATATTCGTAAATACCCTTTTTGTTCTCAACTTCATCATCTTCCATTAGTTTCCTAACTTCATCTTCTAAAGTGGTAGGATCATATACATTTGAATGGTATTTATTATATAAAACTCCCCAATCGATACCTTTCATCTGACTTCGATAGGTTGGAAATAATGCCATAACCCAATTAATTACATTTGAATAGTAATTCCATAATTCAACTGAATTCGGGTCAGCTTGATGAGTAAGCATATATTCCTCAATGCTCGCCATTCCTTTTTCTTGTCTAATCCAGTTGATTGCGGTTTCTAAATAATCTTGTCTTATTGGGCTACCACTTAGATATTTGCTTCCCAAAGAATAAGCCGCACATCCAGGTTTGCTGAATTGTGCCTTAGCGCTTGTTAACCATGCCCCAGGATAGCACGCATTTCTAAGCTCTTGATCCGTAAGTTTTTCGCCAGCAGTATTGATTACTCTAAACCATTCGAGCTTTTCAGAATCCGAACCCTTACAAATATAAATCATACATTTGTAATCTAAGATTTTATTCTTTTCGTCCTCTGTCAAAGACAAGAATGTCTTTAAGTTGCCATTAAGAATCATCATGAATTCATTTGCACAGAATTGGCAAAAACTAATTGTTCTTTGTTGACCATCAAGTATTTCAAACTCTGCATCAGGAGAATCAAATGAATCGCCTTTTGTTTGGACCCAATACATAACATTAAGTGGAAATCCTTTCCAAATAGTGTCGATAACAGCATTCCTTTGTTGTTCTTTATAAACGAATTCTCTTTGATATGGGGGTCTAATATTTAACTTTCCGTGATAGCCTGTTACTCCATTAACGCCAGCATCTAAATAACTATCAACAATATCTTTAACTGGTATTTCTAATAAATCAATTTTAAGCATATTAATTCTTCCTTTTGATAATTATTCTTGCATAAACTTTTTTGCCATTTATAAATGGATATCCGAAGTTTAAATCATCCACTTTCGTTGTTGTCATTGCTCCAATTATTTCGAATTGAGAAGGATTAAACTTGTCTAGGAAAGTGATAGGCACCCCCATATTTCCATCATAGTCGCAAGGTATTTCCTTATAATTGTTTACATTAATAGCATCATAATTATCATATTTAGGATATTCTTCAGGACTATATTTTTTATAGCAAGTCAATATTTCGTTATGTTTTGTAACGGGCAAGTTTGTAAACCAGCATGAAGTTGAAACTCTAACCATTTTTCTTCCATCAACTATTTTGTGATATTTTTCTGTACTATCAGGAACAACGAAATACATTCCAACATTAAAATTGGTATAACCAGTTCTAATCTCATCATTTTTAAACAGTTTAAATACTTCTCTATATGAAAGTGCGTTTGTGTTACCTATAATTATGAATTTTTTCTTATATTCAGTTAACTGACTTACATATTCTCTAAATAAAGAAAACGGGGGATTAGTCACCACTATATCGGCTTCTTTTAGTAATTCAATACATTCTTCGCTTCTAAAATCGCCATTACCTTTTAACTTAGTTAATACATTTGCTTTATTCTTAATTAAATGTTCAACATCTGCTAAATCAGCCACACCATCTTTGTTTTCGTCTGTGACCTCACTAATTTCAATTTTAAATGCGGTTTTTTTATCTTCATCATCTTCGGATGGTAAATTAAATAAATCTAATTGTGTTCCGAAAACAGGCGAACCATCATAACATGTCGCAATAAGTTTTTTTAAACCTAAAAAATTAAAATTTAAGGCAAAATATTTAAAGAAATTACTTTCGTAAGGATCATCACAGTTGCATAGCACAACTTTATCCTTGAAGTATTCGCGATAATGCTTTAGCTCGATTTCGATATCGTACATTTGAGTATAAAACTCATCAACTTTATCTCTTTTTGCTTGTTCTAAATCTCTTCCTGCCATACCCAATCCTTCATCTCATCAATACCAAATGGTATTAAATACTTCCCAAATGTATACTAATTATAATTCAGGTGGGTTTTATATACAACGCAGATGTATATTACAATGCTCGCATGAACGTATTAGAAAAAGTTAAAAAATTGCAGGAAGAAAGAGGCTGGTCAACATATAAACTCGCTTATGAAGCAGGTTTAACTCAGTCAACTTTATCGAATATGTTTGCTAGAGGAACATGCCCAACAGTCGATACGCTTGAAAAAATATGTGAAGCGTTT